>NZ_JBIIAY010000102.1:0-11433 GCF_044239655.1 Brevundimonas sp. | reverse complement strand
GCAGATCTCGTCGGCGAAAACACAGTGCGGATCGTGCGGATCGTGCGGAATTTACCGACAGATACTTCCTTCTCCCACCGGGAGAGGAGAACGCACTTGTCGCTCAAGCAGCGAGGCTCCGCGAGCCGAGCGGTAGCGACGTCGCGCAGCGACCACCAGAATTGAGCGAGGGGACGACAGCCCGGGCGAACCCTTGCTCTCGTCCCCTCACCAAGTCCGGGTTGGGACTTGGCCATTGAGGTTCAGGGCCCTGGCGTTCTGCCTGCGGAGCGGACCCCGGAAGCATTCGGCTGTATCCTGTCGGCTCCTGTCCGATGCCGGTCCGTCGGAGATTGCGCCCCGCCGTCGTTCATCGATCCCGGCCCGGTTCCCCTCGATCCTTCCCGCCGAAGCGTTCCGCATCAGGAGCCTTGGCCCTGTCCTGACTTCCCCGCTGTCGCCCGAAAGCGCCTTTGGCGAAGTGCCGGATCAGAGAGCCGGACCGACCCGCTTGAGCCCCAGGTCTCCCCGGATTTCCGCGCCGCCGTGTCCCTCGGCCTGATCAAGCTCGCTCCAAACGCGGGATCCAGCAAGTGGTCCGAACACGGTAAATGGGGATCAAACGGGGGATGAATATGGCCCTGACCGGTGGATAACAGTTCCGCGACGCACGGAAGTTGCCAATGTCATTGACTTGTCATCTTTCGGCGGGACGGCTGGCAGCCGGTGGATAAGGGCAGAAAAAGACGACTATCCCGCCAAGGCCTCGCGTTTCGCTTCCAGCTCCAGCCATTCCTCCTCGGCGGCGGCGAGCCGGTGCTGGGCGGCTTCGAGGGCCTTCATCGTGGAGGCGAAGCCGGCGGGGTCGCGGCTGTAGAAATTCACGTCGTCGAGGCGGGCCTGGTGCGCCTTGATGGTGTCGGGGAGCTCGTGGATCAGGGTGTCGAGCTCCTTGAGACGGTGTGTGTCCTTAAACGACATCTTGCCCTTGGCGACCGGGGCGGCCTTCGCCGCAGCCGGCACCGGCTCCGAAGCGGCGGCGGGCGTCGCAGACCGACCCTCGGCGATCTGTTTGAGGAAGTCCGGGTTCTGGCGGATGAAGTCGGTCCAGCCGCCGGGGGTCTCGACGATGTCGCCACGGCCGTTCATGCCGATGGTCGAGGTCGCCAGGCGGTCGACGAAATCACGGTCGTGGCTGACCAGGATCAGGGTTCCGTCGTACTGTTCCAAGAGCTCCTCGAGCTTGTCGAGGGTGTCCATGTCGAGGTCGTTGGTCGGTTCGTCGAGGACCAGCATGTTGGCGGGTTTGGCCAGCGCCAGGGCCAGGAGCAGGCGGTTCCGCTCGCCGCCCGACAGGGTCGAGATCGGCTGGCGCAGCTGGGCCTCGGTGAACAGGAAGTCCTTGGCGTAGGCGGCGACGTGTTTGGAGATGCCGCGCACGATGATCGAGTCGCCGCCGCCCGGCGTCAGGGCGTCCCACAGGGTCATGTCCGAACGCAGGCCGTCGCGGGACTGGTCGAGGTAGACCGTCTCGAGGCTGGCACCCAGTTTGACCGTGCCCTCGGTCGGGGCCAGTTCGCCGAGCATGATCTTGACCAGGGTGGTCTTGCCCGCGCCGTTCGGGCCGACGATGGCGAGGCGGTCGCCGCGGATGATGCGGCTGGTGAAGGGCTTGATCACAACGCGGTCGCCGAAGGATTTGGTGACGCCCTTCAGGTCGGCGACCAGCTTGCCCGAGGTGTTGCCGGAATCGACGCCGAGGTACAGCTCGCGGGGCCGGTCCTTTGCCTGTTCGGCGCGTTCGGCGCGCAGGGCGTCGAGGCTGCGGGCGCGGCCTTCGTTGCGGCTGCGGCGGGCCGTGATGGAACTGTAGAAGGTCGCGGTCTCGCGCTCGATGGTCTTGGTCAGCTTCTGGAAGGCGATGGCCTCTTCTTCCTGGGTCTTGGTGGCCCATTCATCGAAGGCGTCGAAGCCCTTGTTCAGGGTGCGGACCTGGCGGTTGTCGAGCCAGTGGCAGGACTGGGTCACGCGGTTCAGGAAGGCCCGGTCGTGGGAGACGATCAGGGCGGCGCAGCGGGCGGCGATGATCTCTTTTTCCAGCAGTTCGATCGCCAGGATGTCCATGTGGTTGGTCGGCTCGTCCAGCAGCAGCAGGTCGGGCTCCTCTGCGAAGGCCTTGGCCAGGGCGGCGCGGCGGATCTCGCCACCGGACAGGCCCTTGGTGGACTTGCTGGGGTCCATCCCGAAGGTCTCGAGCCAGGCCTCGGCGGTCCAGTGTTCGGCGTCGTTGGAGGTGGCGTAGTCCAGCAGGGTCTCGCCGGCGATCAGGGGCTCCTGCGGCACATAGGCGAATTTGACTGCACCCTGGATGGAGCGGGTGCCGCTGTCGGGCTCGATCAGGCCCATCACGACCTTCATCAGGGTGGACTTGCCGGCGCCGTTGCGGCCGACGAGGCAGGAGCGGGTGCGGGGTTCGATCGCCAGGTCGACGCCGTCGAACAGGGGGCGCTGGCCGTCCTGCAAGCGGACGTCCTTGAGGGCGACGAGGGGGGGTCTGGGAGCCATAGGTGCTTTCGGGAGCCGGGGAGGCTAAGAGGACGCGTGGATGTAGAGCGTACGACCCCGGGCTCCAAGCCCTTCTGGCAGACCAAGCGTCTGGAGCAGATGACCCGCGAGGAGTGGGAGAGCCTGTGTGACGGGTGCGGGCTGTGCTGCCTGATCCGGTTCGAGGACGAGGATACGGGCGAGGTGTTCGCCACCAAGGTGCATTGCCGGCTGTTCGACAGCAACGCCTGCACATGTACGGACTATGCGAACCGCAAGGACCATGTGCCGGACTGCATCAAGCTGACGCCGTGGAATATCGAAGAGCTGAAGTGGATGCCCAAGTCGTGCGCCTATCGCCGGATCGACGAGGGGAGGGGGCTGGCGAACTGGCATCCGCTGGTGTCGGGCGATCCCGAGAGCGTCCATGAGGCGGGAGTGTCGGTGCGAGGTCAGACGATTTCCGAGCTGGACCTAGAAAACCCCGAGGATGCGGTGGCCTATGAAGCCCCGGAATGGGACGTCGAGCGCGGCTGACGGCTTGTCCGCGGGTCCCAGGTTGCGAACTTCGAGCGACCAATCCCTTGCAGAATAAGGGATTGGACGATTCTCGAGGCCATTTACGCGCCCAGGGGCGCTGGTCCGCTATAGTTCGTTCATGGCCGGAATGAAGGACGAGGCGGGGCGGGCGATGCGGGGACGATCTTTGGCTGTGGATCTTCTGTCCGGGCTTCAGGCCATGGTCGACGAAGAGATGGATCAGCTCAAGGAGAGCCCCTCGACGAAGGGTGAGATCCTGACGATCGAACGCCGTGTGCGGACCATCGGCGCGATGGCGCGCACCATCAAGCTGGTCGATGGGCTGCTGACCAAGCCACCGAAATCCCATGCCAACGACAATGAGGACGACATGAGCGAGGACGCCATCGACGATGGAGACGACGACATGGACCCCGCCGAGGTGGAACGGCTACGAACCGAGCTGGAATCCCGTCTCAATCGCCTCCGGGGACATATCGAGGCAAAGCGCCTGGCTCCGTGGCCTCAAGCCGCACGAACTGAAGGAAGCGCACAGGGCGACGCCGGATTTTCATAGGCATCAGGCCCCGGCACCCCACGACTGGCGGACCTGGCTGGTTCTGGGCGGGCGCGGATCCGGAAAGACCTATGCCGGAGCTTATTGGCTGAATGATCTGGCGCGTACCGAGGGCTTGAACCTCGCCCTCGTCGGGTCGGCCCTGCACGATGTGCGCGAGGTCATGGTCGAGGGGCCGTCCGGGCTGATCGCCCTGGCTGATCCGGAGAACACGCCGCGCTGGGAGGCCAGCCGCAAACGGCTGGTCTGGCCGAACGAAACCGTGGCCTATGCCTTCTCTGCGGAGGACCCGGACGGTCTGAGGGGCCCACAGTTTCATGCGGCGTGGGCCGATGAGGTCTGTGCATGGCGCAGGCCGGAACGGGTGCTGTCCAATCTGAGGCTGGGGCTGCGGCTGGGGGATGATCCCCGGCTGTTGGTGACCACAACGCCCCGGCCGACAGCGGTGCTGAGGAAGCTGATGGCCGAGCCGGGGGTCTGGCTTGATCGTGGCCCCACGTCCGAGAACGCGGACAATCTGTCGCCGGGGTTTCTGGCGCATCTGAGCGATCTGTATGGCGGGACCAGCCTGGCGGCGCAGGAGCTGGAGGGGCTGGTGGTCGAGACGGACGGGGCGTTGTTCACCGCCGCCGACCTGGCGGGGGCACGGGGAAACCGGCCGGCCGTGCTGGAGCGGATCGTGGTGGCGGTGGACCCGCCGATCACCACGCACGGCGATGCCTGTGGCATCGTCGTCGTGGGGCGGGCGGGACGAAACGCCTATGTGCTGGCGGACCGGTCGCGGCGGGGGTTGTCGCCGAACGGCTGGGCGAAGGCGGTGGTCGAGGCGGCCGGGATGTACGGCGCGCATTCCATCGTCGCCGAGTCCAACCAAGGCGGGGAGATGGTGCGAACCATCCTGTCACAGGCCGGGTGCGAGACGCATATCCGGCTGGTCCATGCCTCGACCGGCAAACGGTCGCGGGCCGAGCCGGTGGCGGCCCTGTATGAACAGGGACGGGTCGTGCATTGCGCGGCCTTTCCCCAGCTCGAAGAAGAAATGATGGCTCTGGGGGCCGAGGTGGCCGGGGCGAGCCCCGACCGTGCCGACGCCCTGGTCTGGGCCATCACCGACCTGTTGATCGACGCGCGGCCGGGCCCCCGGATCCGCTGCCTCTAGACGACCCGCGAGCCCGCCGATGCGGGATCGTTTCACCCAAAAATCAGGAGACGACCATGCCGTCCATTCCGGACGCCTATTCCACGCGCGCGCCGTCGGCCGGGTCGCCGGCCCGCCGGGTCGAGGCGGTGACGCCCAGTGACACGACCGACCTGAGCGCCGTCGCCAAGGCCCTGTACGTCGGGATCGCCGGCGACGTGCGGTTGATCCCCGCGGGGGTCGGCGACGATACGGCGGTGACGTTGACCAACCACCCCATCGGGTATCTGGCCGTGCAGACGCGGCGGGTGCTGGCGACCGGCACGACGGCCGAGGCCATCCTGGCGCTGTTCGACTGATGCTGGCGTTCGATCTTCTAAAGATGGCTCCGGCGGGGCCGACCCCGCCGGGGCCCGCCCCGTTCGCCGTGCCGGGATTGCCACGGTGGTCGGCGGCGGTCAGGGCGATGCAGGCGGGGCAGCGGAATGCGCGGTTGCTGTGCCTCGGTGACAGCACGACGGCGGGGCACGGCGCCTATGCCGTCGGGATGGGCGACAATAACAAGGCCGGGTCCTGGCCCAGCCAGCTGGCGAGCCAGCTGACGGCGCGGGGCCTGAGGGCGTCGCGACGCAATACCCGGGGCAATCAGAACGCCGCAGATATCACGGCATTCGATCCGCGCGTGAGCTTTCCCGATGGAACGGAGGGGAGGACGGTGTCGTCGGGGGTGAACAACGCCACCGTGGGGGGCTTCTTCATCGGGACGACGGGGACGGGCCGGGTGCGGTTCGATCCGGGCGGGGTGGTGGACACGTTCGAGGTCTATTACGCCCTGACCCTGTCGGTCTCGGCGTTGAGCCTCGCGGTCGACGGCGGGGCGGCGCTGGCCACTCTGTCCACGGACCGGGGGGCGGGCGTCAACCGGATCGGCAAGGCGACACTGAGCGTGCCGCGCGGGGTCCATGTGCTGGATCTGGCCAAGCCGGCCGAGTTCGCCAACATCGCCTGGATCTGTGGTCTGGGTGCCCATGACAGCACCCAGCGCGAGATCAGCGTGCTGAACGCGGGGTGGTCGGGCGCAACCTCCGGCGATCTGGCCAACACGGTGGTGGCCTGGAACACGATCAATGCCTTGGCCCAGCAGGCGCCCGATCTGGCGGTGATCTGCATCGGGATCAACGATTTCAACGCGGCCGCGCCGCCGTCGGAAGAGACGTTCAAGGCCAATGTCCAGGCCCTGGTGACGGCCTCGGTCGCGGCGGGAGCGGACGTGCTGCTGGCCGTTCCGAACCCGATCGGCGGGAGTTACGCGGACAATCACGCGATCTTCGCCGGCTATGTCGTCGACGTGGCGACGGCGAATGGATTGAAGGCACCGATCGATTTCAGGTCGGTGCTGGGATCGACCCACACGGTGGCCCATGCGGCCGGATATATGCGCGACGACCTGCATCCCAATGCCGCCGGATACGCCCAGATGGCCGAGGCGGTGCGGCGCGCGATCAGCTGACAACAGGAATCGAGAATGGCCTTACCTCCCTGGCTTACGGGCCGAAGGGCGCGCGTCGTCGCGCCCGAAATCAAGGACAGCCGCGCGGGGCCGCTGATCGCCCTGACCAGCGCCGGGCGGGCACGGTGGACGCCGAGGGATTATGCGGCGCTGGCGTCCGAGGGGTTCACGAAGAATCCGGTGGTCTATCGCTGCGTGAGGATGATCGCCGAAGCCGCCGCGTCGGTGTCGCTGACGGTGTTCGAGGACGGGGTGCGGGCCGATGCGCATCCGCTGGCGCGACTGCTGGCCAAGCCCAATCCGGAACAGGCGGGGGCGGAGTTCCTGGAGGGGCTGTACGCGGCCTTGCAGACGGCGGGGAACGCCTATGTGGAGGCGGTGGGGGATGAGGCACCCGAAGAACTGTGGTCGCTGAGGCCCGATCGGGTGACGATCGTGCCGGGGCCGCAGGGCTGGCCCGCCGCCTATGAGTACACGGTCGATGGGCGGTCGGTGCGGATGGCGCGCGGGGCGGACGGCTGGATGCCCGCGATGCAGCTGAAGTTGTTTCACCCGACCGATGACCACTACGGCCTGTCGCCGCTGGAGGCGGCGGCGTTCGCGATCGATGTCCACAATGCGTCGGGGGCCTGGAACAAGGCGCTGCTGGACAATGCGGCGCGGCCGAGCGGGGCGCTGGTCTATGGCGGTCGGGACGGGGAGCGGCTGACGGCCGAGCAGTTCGCCCTGTTGAAGGCCGAGCTGGAGGGACATTCCGGGGCGATGAACGCCGGGCGGCCGCTGGTGCTGGAAGGCGGGCTGGACTGGAAGCCGATGAGTTTGTCGCCCGCCGAGATGGACTTCATCGCCGGGAAACACGCGGCGGCGCGCGAGATTGCTCTGGCGTTCGGGGTGCCGCCGCAACTGCTGGGGATCCCCGGCGATGCGACCTACGCCAACTATCGCGAGGCCAATGCGGCCTTCTGGCGCGGGACGGTGGTGCCGCTGGTGCGCAAGACGGCGGGGGCGTTGACGGGGTGGCTGGGGCCGAGGTTCGGGACCGCCGATCTGCGGATCGAGGCGGATCTGGAGAGTGTGTTCGCCTTGCAGGGCGAGCGGGATGCGCTGTGGGCACGGCTGAACGCGGCGGCGTTCCTGACGGACGAGGAGCGGCGGCGGATGGCGGGGGTCGGTAACTGATGGAACAGGTGAAACGGGTTCCGCTGGCGCTTGTGGTGGCGCTGATTGTGCAGACCATCGGCGGCCTGGTCTGGGCCGGGGGCGCGGCGGCGCGGATCGCCACGCTGGAGGTGCGGGTCAGCGAACAGAGGCTGGTCGCCGAGCGACTGGCGCGGCTGGAGGAACAGGGGGTCGCCACGCGGGCGGCCGTCGAGCGGATCGAGCGGCGGCTGGAGGCGGGGAGATGAGGGGCTCGGCACAGGATTCTCCCTCCCCCGCGGGGGAGGGCAGGTCGCGAAGCGACCGGGTGGGGACGTCAGGGCGATACGGCGCTGATTGCCTTGCCCTCCCCACCCGGTCTCCGCTGCGCTCCGACCACCCTCCCCCGCGGGGGAGGGAGAACGATATGCTGCGGATCGAAGGCTATGCCTCCCTGTGGGGCACGGCCGATCTGAACGGCGACGTGGTGGCCGAGGGCGCGTTCGGCGACAGCCTGGCGCGGACGGGTGCCGCCGGGGTGCGGATGCTGCATCAGCATGAGGCCCGCGCCGTGGTCGGGGTTTGGGACGAGATGATCGAGGACGAGCGCGGGCTGTACGTGCGGGGCCGGATCGAGGACTGGTCCGCCGAGGCGCGGTTCGCGGCGGCGCTCAGCCGCGCGGGGGCGCTGGACGGGCTGTCGATCGGGTTCCGGGCGGCCAAGGCGAGACGTGACGGGCGCTTACGGGTGTTGACCCAGGTGGAGCTGTGGGAGGTGTCGCTGGTGACCTTTCCCATGCTGCCTGGGGCGAGGTTCGCAGCGTCGGTCTAGCCAGGTTTGACTCTGTGCGAGGTCGCCGAAATCAGGGTCAGGACCAGCATCACCGCAATCGCGGCGATCAGGGCGTTCGGGCCGAACCGGGCAAAGGTGAGGGCACCCACGACGGCGCCGCCGAGAAGCCCCGCCCAGAGCAGCAGGTAGGGAAACCATCCAAAGGGATCTCCACCCCAGAGTGAGGCGGTCACGCGCTTGCCCAGCTTGACCAATGTGCCGGTCATATAGGTCAGGCCTACCCTGACCTCGCCGTTCTCCGCAAAGACCGTGTTCTGGGCCCCCATGGCCAAGGCGAGCGGGATGACGGCCGGGAGGCCCAGGCTGAGCCCGTGCATCAGTACGGCCAGGCAGAGGAGCGCGGTCACCAGGCCGAGGATGGCCGGCTGCTTGTGCGCCCCGGCCATACGGCCAACGCTGGCACCGATCACCACGCCCAGGACGAAGGCCAGGATCAATCCCGCGGCGACTCCGGCGGAAGAACCGCCGCCCGCCAGACCGATCCCCAGTCGGGTGGAATTGCCGCTCATGAAAGACACGAAATAGCCGCCCGTCATGAGAAATCCGACGACGTCGACATAGCCTGCCACCGCCGAGAAGCAGGCCGCGAGCATTCGTGTTCGTCGATCGAGCTGGACCATCATGTCCCTTGAAGCAGACCGGGAGGCGCGCGACGCCGCCGAACGCCAAGACCGCGATGCTACAGGGTGCGGCGTGGGCTTTACACCCCGACCCGGCGATTGATGGTGGCTCTGTTCGGGGGCCGAACGGAAGTCAGCGCGAGCTCGGCACTTTTGAAATTTTCGGGCGCGGTTTTCCACGCCCCAAACCCACCGCGAAACCTAATTCGTGGAAACTCGGAGACATCATGAAAGAGACCAAACAGGCTTCCGCCTCGCCGGAAGCGCGCGCTGCCATGCATGAGATGATGGCGGCGTTCGAGGCGTTCAAAGGGGCGAATGACGCCCGGCTGGACGAGATTGAACGCAAGAGTTCGGCCGATACGCTGCTGGAGGAGAAGGTGGCGCGGATCGACCAGGCGGTGGGGGCGGCGCAGGCGCGGCTGGATCGGGTGATGAGTGAGCAGCGCAGGCCGGGGCTGGGCAGTGAGTCCGGGTCTGGCAGCCCCTCCGTCTCTCCCTTCGGTCGAGCCACCTCCCCGTTTCACGGGGAGGAGAAGGCGGCGTTCGATGGGTATATCCGCACCGGGCGTGATCTGGGGCTGGAGCTGAAGGCGGGGCTGTCGTCGGCGTCGGGGTCGGGGGGCTATGTCGTGCCGCCGGAGACCGAGCGGGCGATCGAGCGTCGTCTGATGGCGGGGTCTCCGATGCGCGAGATCTGCACGGTTCGCACCGTGGGGTCGGGCGTGTTCAGGAAGCCGGTGTCGACGGCGGGGATCGCCTCGGGCTGGGTGGCCGAGACCGCCGCGCGCCCGGAGACCGATCCGGCGACCCTGGCGCTGCTGGAGTTCCCGGCGGCTGATCTTTACGCCAATCCGGCGGCGACGCAGAGCCTGCTGGATGACGCCCTGATCAACCTGGACGAATGGCTGGCGGCCGAGGTCGAGGACGCGTTCGCGGCGCAGGAGACCCAGGCCTTCGTCACCGGCGACGGGACGAACAAGCCCAAGGGGTTCCTGAGCTATTCGCTGGTGGCCGACGCGTCCCATTCCTGGGGCGACATCGGCTATGTGGCGTCGGGGGCTGCGGGTGCGTTTGTCGGGACCAATCCGGCGGACAAGCTGATCGACCTGATCTATGCCCCCAAGGCCCAGTATCGGCCGAACGGACGGTTCGTGATGAACCGAAAGACGGTCGGTGCCGTGCGCAAGTTCAAGGACGCGGACGGCAACTACATCTGGTCGCCGGCGACGCGGCCGGGCGAGACGGCGTCCCTGCTGGGCTATCCGGTTACCGAGATCGAGACCATGCCGGACATCGCGGCCAACAGCGCCTCGATCGCGTTCGGGGATTTCCAGCGCGGCTATCTGATCGTCGACCGGGCCGGTGTGCGGGTGCTGAGGGACCCCTATTCGGCCAAGCCCTATGTGCTGTTCTACACGACCAAGCGGGTCGGCGGCGGGGTGCAGAACTTTGATGCGATCAAGGTGATGAAGTTCAGCGCGAGCTGACGTGACTCCTCCCTCTCCCCTTGCGGGAGAGGGAGTTCGCGCACGGCGGCGAAGCCGTCGTCCTGGCGCGAACGGGTGAGGGGTTTTGCCGACGCCTGATCCCGTTGAGAGCGACCCCTCACCCTTTCGCGCGAGGCCACTCGCTGCGCTCGCGGGCGCTCAAGCCCTCTCCCACAAGGGGAGAGGGATCCTGGAAACTTGGAGAATACCCATGACCGCACCCGTGAGCCTCACGGAGGCGAAGCTGTTTCTGCGCGTCGAGCATGCCGCGGAGGATGGGCTGATCCAGACGCTGATCGATGCGGCCCGAGCGCGGGTCGAAGGTGAGGTGGGAACGGGCCTGACCTCGACGTCGGCGGCGCCGCTGAGGCTGGCGATCCTGACGCTGGTGCTGCGCGCCTATGAGCGCGGCGAGAGCGAGATGCCGATTGCGCCGGTGACCGCCTGGATCGCGCCGTATCGCGAGGTGCGGCTGTGAGCCCCGCTTCGTCGCGCTACCCGCCTTCGGCCTACTTGAGCGCAAGGACACTGGCCGAACTGCTGGAGCCCGTCGAGGCGGAGACGCCGTATGGCGGACGGACGGTGTCGTTCGAGAGCCTGGGCGTGGTCTGGCTGGCGCTGGGCGCACGGCGGTCGCGGGAGCGGGCCGAGGACGATATCGCGCGGACCGTGGAGACGTTGGAGGCCGAGGTGCGGGTCGATCCTCGGCTGAGCGAGGGGCGGGTGCTGCGGTTCGGCGGCGGGGACTGGATGATCCGGCGGATCGACGGTGAAGCCGAGCGGCCCGGCCGGGCGACCCTGAGCCTGGAGCGCGGACGATGAGCGATCACGAGAGCGCGTTGCAGAAGGCGCTGATCGGCTGGCTGAAGGACGATGCGGCCTTGCAGGCGTTGCTCGGCGAGCCGGCGCGGATCTGGGATGAGCCGCCGAAGACCCCGGCGTATCCGAACCTGAGAATCGGCCGGTCGCAGAGCCGGCCGGTGGCGGCGGACGCGTGCGGGATCGAGCACACCCTGACCCTGCACTGCGTGTCGCGCTTTGCCGGGACGGAAGAGGCGCGGGCGAT
>NZ_JBIIAY010000101.1:0-11463 GCF_044239655.1 Brevundimonas sp. | reverse complement strand
TGAAACCCGTCGCAACTGACGCATACAGAAGCGACGACTGGCCTGCGTCGAACTCGATCCCGGCCTTGTAGGTGACCTTCTCAAACTCGATTTCCGCGTCCGTGTCGCTGCGAATGTCGAGAATGATCGGACGCAACGGGAAGACACCGGCGACAAAGCCTACGAAAGGCAGGGTGTGAGCTTCGGTGACCTGGCCCTTGGTATCCTTGGTGTAACGCAGCCCGCCGGTAACCCGGAACCGATCGGTGACACTGTATGTGCCCTGACCGAACAGGGCGACGCTGTCGGTTTTCAGGTCCGAGAAGATGCGCGTGCCGTTGCTGCCCTGATCGAAGTTCTGGTTGGCGTCGACCGATTCAGAAAAGCCGTAAGCACCCACGACCCAGGTGAGATTGCCGACGTCGCCGGCGAGCCGGGCCTCCAGCGAAGACTGCTCCGAGTTCTCCTCGACGTCGATCAGGAAGCTGGAGGCGAAGCTGCGGAAGTCGAGGTCCGTCTTGCGATAGGCGGGGATGATGGTCAGTCGGGCAAACCCGAGGTCCGCATTGATCGTCGTGGCGATCCCCAGGAAGGTGTTGTCCTGATAGCCGTTGCCGTCGGCAATGACCTGAGGCACGGGCGCGGTCGGGGTCCGGGCGACGTAGGCCGCGATTACCCGGGGATCACTCGGTCCCAAGCGATTGTCGCCATCGAGCAGGGGCATGATCGTACCACCCGACCCCATGCCGCCGACATTGGCGTAGTCGATCGAGAGGGTGGCGTTGACCGCATCGTTGAAATCACCGCGTAGCTGGCCGCGAACGGCCCAGGTGTCTTCATCGTCGTAGCCGTCGCTGAAATATCCGTCGTGCTGGGCCACCTGCCCGGCCAGGCGGAACGCAAAGCGATCGCCGAGCGGTAGGTTGATCGCGCCCGAGGACTTGATCGCGTCGAAGTTTCCGTACTCCGCCGTCAGATTGCCGCTGGTCTCACCGAGACGGGGCTTGGCGGTGATCACGTTGACCGCGCCGCCCGTGGCGTTGCGCCCGTACAGCGTGCCCTGCGGACCTTTCAGAACTTCCAGTCGCTCCAGGTCGTAGAAGAGACCGGCCGGGGCTGCGGGGCGAGACAGATAGACGCCGTCGAGGTTGAACGCGACGCCCTGTTCGGCAAAGGCGTTGGCCCCGAACGTACCCACGCCACGCAGGTAGATCTGGGTGAACGACGCCGCAGGGGCAACCTGTAGCGCGGGAACCAGGCGGGTCAGGTCGGTAGCCTGAGTGATGCTCTGTTCGGTCAGGGTTTCGCCGGCGACAGCACTCACCGCGATGGCCGCGCGCTGGAGGTTTTCTTCACGCCGCTGGGCCGTCACGACGATATCTTCCAGTCCGGTATATTGTTCGTCGGACTGTGACGGGTTGGTTTGGGCATGGGCCGCAAACGGCATGATCGCACAGGCCATCGCTGCGCCTGTCAGCAGGAACTTCTTCACGGCATCCTCCCCGGATGATTGGAGTCTCTGCTCTGCGGCAGATCGAACTTGACCGTGGACATCGGACATCCATTTGTGAAATCATTTGTTTTGATTGGTATGAGCCAATCCGATGGATACATAAATTGCGCTTCAAAGGACTCGATCTCAATCTTCTGGCCGCTCTCGACGTGCTTCTGGAGTGCCGCAGCGTGTCGCGTGCAGCGGATGTGCTCAACCTGAGCCAACCGGCGGTCAGTGCGGCCCTGGGCCGATTGCGGACCTTCTTCGGAGACGAACTGCTCACGACCCACGGCAAGCGGATGTATCCGACGGCTTATGCCGAAGCCTTGATGCCTCAGGTGAAGGACTGTCTGAGGGGCGTCGAACTCATGATCTCATCGTCAACGATGTTCGACCCCGCGACGAGCCAGAGGACGTTCCGGATCATCGCCTCGGACTATGTGATCGTCGCAGCCATAGTTCCGCTCATTGCCAGACTGGTCGATATCGCCCCAGCCGTCAGGCTCGAAATGGTGCTGCCGAACGAGGTCAGCATTGACCATATCGCACAGGGCAAGGCCGACCTGCTGGTGACGCCGGAAGATTTCACATCTTCGGATCTCGCGAGCGACCTTCTGTACGAAGAGCATCACGTCATCGCTGGATGGGCCGAGAACCCCGTTTTCAAAGCGCCTCTCACCGAAGAAGACGTCATGTCGGCCGGCCATGTCGGGGTCGCCATGGGCAATGCCCGCCTGAGCGTTTTCAGCGACAGGCATTTCGCGGTGTTGGGTAAAGATCGAAAGGTCGAGGTGACAACAGCCTCATTTACGACCGTGCCCTGGCTCCTGAAGGACACGATGCGGCTTGCGGTCATGCACGAGCGCCTGGCGCGCACGATGAGCGACTTTTTTCCGATCAAATACGCGCCTCTGCCGTTCGAGATACCCCCCATGCGGCAGATGATGCAGTTTCACACGACGCGGCGCAGCGACGCCGGTCTGACCTGGCTAAGGGATGAGCTGCGCCGCAGCGCCAGCTGATTCATTCGTCCTGCCGATAGGTTTTGATCCAAACAATAACATTTACAGATGGAGGGCCGGATTGTCTTTTGGCCAGACAAAGCTCTCGGGCAGAGGAGCGGTCGGAGGAACGCGCGGTGGATTCACTCAATATTCTGGTTGTCGGCGGTGGCATCGGCGGGCTGACATCAGCGATTGCGCTGCGTCGCGAAGGATACCGGGTCGACGTCATCGAAAAGGACCCTAGCTGGTCGGTCTACGGCGTCGGGATTATTCAGCAGGGCAACGTCATCCGCGCGATGAAGGATCTCGGCATCCTCGACGACTACATCGAAGCGGGATTTGGGTTTGACCATGTTGATGTCTTCATCCCCACAGGTCAGCAGGTCGCGCACATTCCAACACCCAAGCTGGTCGATGGCTATCCCTCCAACGTTGGGATCGGCCGCAAGGCCCTGCACAAGGTCCTGGGCGATCGGGCCAAGGCGGCGGGTGCTGATATCCGGCTCGGAATCACAACAAGCCGGCTCGAAGACGACGGCGAGGGCGTCGATGTCGCCTTCAGCGACGGAACCACAGGCCGCTACGATCTGGTGATCGGGGCAGACGGACTGTATTCCGCCACGCGTGCCGAGATTTTCCCGGATGCGCCAGAGCCAGCCTTCACCGGCCAGTCCGTCTGGCGATACAATTTGCCGCGCACGCCGGAGGTTACGGGCCTCTGCGCCTACGAGGGACCGATAGGCATCGGTCTGGTGCCGCTGTCCGACGCCATCATGTACATCTATGTCACGACGCCCGAGCCGGGGAATCCCCGGTACCCGCGTGAGACCCTGGCAACATCGATGCGTGCCAAGCTGGACCGCGCGATCTCGCCCGCCATCGTCGCACTGAAGGATCAGATCACGGTCGACGACGCCGTCGTCTACAAGCCGCTGGAATGGGTTTTCCTCGAAGGCGACTGGCACAAGGGGCGGGTGGTCCTACTGGGCGACGCCGTCCACGCAACGACCCCGCATCTGGGTCAGGGAGCCGGGATGGCCATCGAGGACTCCATCGTCCTGGCCGCAGAACTCGCCCGCGCCGACACGATCGAGGCCGCCTTCAGCGCCTATCGTGACCGCCGCTATGAACGGTGCCGCTACATTGTCCAGGCCTCGCGCGCGATCTGCGAGGGCCAGATCGGGACCGGGCCGATCGTCGAAAACGCAAAGGCGACCCAGGACATGTTCCGCGTCGTCGCCCAACCCATCTGAGTTCAAGGAAGCATACCGTGGCGAGAGTCAGCGATATTCGATACGTCGGTTACGGCGTCAGCGATCTGGAGGCAGAGCGCAAATTCTACGCCGACACCTGGGGTCTGACCGAGGTGGGCGAAAGCGACGGCATGGTCCATCTCGCAGCCCAGGGCGACGACGAACTGTTTGTGGTCCGGTTGCGCGCTTCGGAGCGCAAGCAGATCGACGTCATCGCATTTGCTGCCGACAGCCGTGCCGATGTGGACGCCTTGCACCAGCAGGTCACCGATGCCGGGTGCAAGATCGTCTTCGCCCCTCGTGATCTCGACACTCTGGGGGGCGGTTATGGCTTTCGCTTCTTCAGCCCCGACGGCTTGCCGTACGAGATTTCCAGCGATGTCGCGCGCGGACCCTCGCGTGAACTGGTCCGTTGGGAGGGTATCCCCCAGAAGATCAGCCACATCGTCCTGCATTCGCCAAATCACAAGGCGGCAGCGGCCTTCTTCGTCGATGTGCTCGGCTTCAAGGTCAGCGACTGGCTGGGCGATTTCATGGGTTTCCTGCGCTGCAACGAGTGGCATCACCGGCTTGCCGTCCTCCCCGGACCGCCGTGCCTGAACCACGTCGCCTATGACATGCTGAGCGTCGATGACATGATGCGCGGCATCAGTCGTCTGAAGACCCAGGGCACCGACATCCAGTGGGGACCGGGCCGACACACGGCGGGCAACAACACCTTCAGCTATTTCGTGACCCCCGGCGGCTTCACCGTCGAATATACGTCCGAGCTCGAAAGGGTCGATGATGAGACCTGGGTCGCCCAGGTCCACACCCCCAGCGCAACAACCATGGATCAATGGGGCATCGGAATCGGCGGCCCCCAGACCATGCCCCACCCCGAGCCGGACGCTGGCCTGTTCCAGCCGGTCGGAGTCTGACGCATGGCCCTTTTCGAATACTTTCCCAACTACGTCTGGAACCTGTCGGTCGCCATCGCCCTCGAGAGCGGCGGACAGATCGGCGAGGTCGTCGATATGTGCAAACCGTTGCTCGACGCGGCGGCCAAGGGCGAGGACGCTGGCACGCTCCAGTTCGCCGAGCAATGGGCGAAAAAGGCTGACACCCTGATCGGGCTCGCCGACGAGGATGTGGCGCGTGGCCGGTCCTTCTCGGCCGGGACCAAGCTGGAGCGTGCGTCGCTGTATCTGCTCTGTGCGGAGCGGATGCAGGGCCATGGCCATCCCGGCCGTGAAGCCACCTTCGCCAAGGCGCAAGATGCCTTCAAGCGCGCCATGGTCCTGGGCGACACGGGCGTCGAACGCGTCGAGATCGCCTATGAAGGCTCCACCTTCCCTGCCCTCTTCTGTCGTGCGCCCGGCGAAGGCCCCAAGCCTGTGGTCGTCTATTGCAATGGCCTGGATAGCTCCAAAGAGCTGCTCTACTGGAGCAAGCTGCATCAGGCGCTGGCCCGGCGCGGCATCTCCACCCTGCTGGTCGACCAACCCGGAACCGGCGAGGCGCTGAGGCTGAAGAATCTGCCTGCAACGCCCCATTCCGAACGCTGGGCGACTCCGGCGCTGGAATGGCTGCTGACCCAACCCGACGTCGATCCCGATCGCATCGGCATGACCGGTATCTCGCTGGGCGGCCACTATGCGCCGCGGGCCGTGGCCTTCGAGCCCCGTTTTGCCGCCGGGGCCGTCTGGGGCGCGAACCACAACTGGGCCGAAGTCCAGCAGAAGCGGCTGCGTCGCGAGGGCGAGAATCCCGTTCCCCATTACTGGGGTCACGTGATGTGGGTGTTCGGGGCCTCCGACATGGACGATTTCCACGCCAGGACCCAGGACATGACCCTGAACGGCGTGATGGAGAAGATCACCGTCCCCTTCCTGGTCACCCACGGCGAAAAGGACCGCCAGATCGGCCTCGAATACGCCCATCAAAGCTACGACCAGCTGACAAACAGCCCCAGCCGCGAGCTGAAGATCTTCACCGCCCGCGAAGGTGGCGTCGAGCACGTCGGGGCAGACAACATGTCCTTTGGCCGCGACTTCATTGCCGACTGGTTCGCCGAGACGCTCGGTGGACGGACGGGAGCGTAAGGTCATGAGCCCGTTGAACGCCTACATCGCCCGCGAATCCGCGATCGGCTCGGTCATCAATCTGGTGATCGGCTCGGCATTTTTTCTCGTGGTCTTCCGGGGGCAAAGCGATCCTGCGGTCTGGGGACCCGGGGGCCTGATCCTGGACTGTGTGCCACAGGGCTTCATGATCGGACTGATGAGCATCATCCCGGCCATGCTGATTACGCGCATGCGCGTGGCCAAGGGACTGTCGCTTCCGGTCCCCTCACAGGCGCGAAGCGTCCTTCCGTCCAATCCCTTCCTGCGCGGAATCCTGGTGGCCCTTGCCAGCATGGTCTGCCTGGTCGGGGTCGCCGCTGCTCTCGCCTGGGCGACGGGCGCTCAGAGCCTGCCCTTCTGGCCCGCGTTCGTCCTGAAGGCCCTGCCCGGTATCGCGGTCCCGTGGATCGTCTGTCCCTCGGCGATCAAGGTCGCCCTGGCCCCGCGCGCCGCACCCGTACCGATTTCAAGCTGAGGAGAGGCCCATGCCTCGTCGCTTCGTCGATCTGTCGATCTATCTGGAAAACGACGTCATTACCGATCCGCCCTTCCTGCGGCCCAAGATCACCTACGAGACCCATGACGAAACCGTCGAGGGGATGAAGTTCTTCTTCAAGGACCTCGAGGCCAAGGATATTCCCGGCGGGCAGGGGTTCGCTGCGGCGGAATGGGTCACCCTGACCACGCACAACGGCACCCATCTGGATGCGCCCTGGCATTTTCACCCCACGATGGACGGGGGCCAACGCGCCATCACCATCGACGAGGTGCCGCTGGAGTGGTGCTTCCAGGCCGGCGTCAAGCTGGACTTCCGCCATTTTGAAAACGGCTACGTCGTGACAGCCGCTGACGTCGAGGCCGAGCTGGCCCGTATCGGCCATACCTTGCAGCCGCTGGATATCGTCCTGGTCAACACGGCCGCCGGTGGCGCGATCGGCAATCCGGACTTCGTCAATATCGGCTGCGGCATGGGCTATGAGGCGACCATGTATCTGCTGGAGCGCGGCGTTCGGGTGACGGGCACCGATGCCTGGTCCTGGGATGCGCCGTTTGTCTACACGGCCCAGCGGGTGGCCGAGACGGGCGACACGTCCCTGATCTGGGAAGGGCACAAGGCTGGCCGCGACATCGGCTACTGCCATCTGGAGAAGATGCACAATCTCGAGGCCCTGCCGCCCTTCGGCTTCACCGTCTCCTGTTTTCCGCACAAGATCAAAGGCGCCTCGGCAGGCTGGACCCGCGCCGTAGCCATCTTCGAGGATGACGCCGCATGAGGTTGGCGACGGTATCAAACGGGTCTGCCGACGGCACCCTGATTGTTGTTTCGGGCGACGGCACCCGCTGCCTGACCGCGTCCGAATGGCCGACGCTTCAGGCCGCACTCGACGACTGGGTACGCGCCGAGCCTGAACTGAAGGCCCTCGCGCGCCTGCTGGATGCCGGCGACGGCGACGCCTTGAGCAGTGACCGGTTGATGGCCCCCCTCCCCCGCGCATGGCAATGGCTGGATGGCTCGGCGTATCGTAGCCATGGCGAACTCATGGAGCGGCTGTTCGGCTCCCCACCCCCGCCGCCTGAGCGGCCCCTGATGTATCAGGGACTGTCGCACCGGTTCCTGTCGGCGACGGAAGACGTGATCCTGCCTCGGACCGAAGACGGTATCGACTTCGAGGGCGAGTTCGGCGTCATCACCGATTTCGTCCCCATGGGTGTCACCCCGGATCAGGCGATGTCCCACATCAAGCTGATCGTGCAGATCAATGACTGGTCCCTGCGAGTCTTGGCCCAGCCGGAGATGAAGACGGGGTTCGGATGGGTCCAGGCCAAACCGGCTTGCTCGGTCGCTCCATTCGCCGTCACGCCGGATTCATTGGGCGAGCACTGGCGCGATGGGCGCGTTCACCTGCCGCTGCGCGTGGACTGGAACGACGCATGGTTCGGTGCCCCCCTTGGCGGGTTGATGGGCTTCGGTTTTCATGAACTGGTCGCGCACGCGGCCGGAACCCGCGACCTTTGCGCCGGCACCATCATCGGATCAGGCACCGTTTCCAATCCCGATTTCCGGGAGGTTGGGTCCAGCTGTATCGCCGAGCGGCGCGGCATCGAGATGCTGAACGAGGGACAGGCGAGAACCACCTATATGCAGTTTGGCGACCGCGTGCGCATGGAGGCGACGCTTCCAGACGGGAAGACACTTTTCGGCCCGATCGATCAGGTGGTCCGCAAACCCAATACATGATCCGTCGCGGCGGCGAAATTGGCATGACCAATATTCTATCGCATGCTATCTGAAAGGGTTGGGAGGTTGTCTGCACGGAGCGACAACCTCCCGCGGTCACCGCGGCCTGAGCGCCGGCCGCTGATCCTCATTTTCGTTTGGGAAGCCAATGACAGCCGTTCTGCTCAGCCGCCGGCCCCTCCTTTCTGCAGCCGGCCTTTCGACGGCCGTACTTTGCACTGTGGCACTGGCTCAGGCCAGTCCGCCACAAGGCCGCGCCTGGCCGACATCCTGGCCCGCCGCCGGCCCAGACCTTGCGGGAAGCCCTGCCGCCCCGGTCGTCATACCGTAGGCACCCGAACCCCAAGGCATCACCTCCGACGCCAGCTTTCCCCTCTGGCCTGAAGCCAGGATGCCCGACTTGGCCCATACCGAGGCCGCACGTCTGGTTCTCGAGCGCGGCGCGCCCGGCGGGCATGACCGCGCCATCCTGCACGTCAATCAACCCATTCTCGAAATCTTCCGCCCGGCGGTCCCGAACGGCGCTGTGATGATCATCGCGCCCGGCGGCGGCTATTTCCGGTTGGCGATCGACAAGGAGGGTCCCGCCCCGGCGCGGCGGCTCAACCAGTCGGGCGTCACGGCATTCGTGCTGAACTATCGACTACCCGCCGACGGCTGGGCCTCGGGCTACGATGCGCCGGTCCAGGACATCCAGCGCGCGATCCGGCTGGTTCGCGCGCGCGCCGCGACCTGGAACCTCGACATCGCCCGCATCGGCGTGATGGGATTCTCTGCCGGCGGAAACCTGGCCGCCGCCGCCGTGAGCGTTTCGACGATCAGGTCTACGCGCCCGTCGACGCCTCAGACGGCCTTTCGGCACGGCCGGACTTCGCCTGTCTCTGCTATGCCGCCATGAGCATGGGCAATCGTCCCCAAGGTGACGCGCGGCCCGGGAACCTGCGCCCTCTGGACCAGCGCGTCCGATCAGGACTACCGCCCGTCTTTCTCGTCCATGCGACCGACGACGACACGGTGCCGGTCTCTCACAGCCTGGATATGTTCACAGCCTGCATGGCCGCCGGCGTCCCGGTGGAGATGCATGTCCATCAGGAGTGTGGCCACGGGTTCGGGCTGACGCTGCCCGATGACCGGCCTGCATCGCATTGGCCGGACGACTTCGACACCTGGGCCCGCAGAACCGGAATCTTCGGGTGATGATTCGGGCCGCCTTGCCTAAAGCGCAAGCGAACGTGCGTAGCGGGCGCGGGTCGAGGCGATCGCGAGGCGAGCGGTAGCCAACGCCTTTTCCTCCGTCGCGAACAGCAGATGTTCGATCACCTGTCCCAGATGCGCGCGCATGGCCAACCTGGCCCCGGCGGGATCATGAGCCCTCAGGGCCTCGACAATCGCCAGGTGTTCCTCGACCACGGGCCGAACCTTGGCGGTTCGAGCCTTGGCGTGAAGCAAGGCGCACTCTGCAACTTCGGAGCGAGGCCTCCATAGCTCGGCGACCATGTGAACGACGGCGGCGTTCCGGCTGGCCGAAGCGATGGCCATGTGGAAGGCACTGTCGGCCGTCTCACTGACGCCGGGCCAAGCACGAGCGTCTGTGTCGAGGTTTGCCGGCGGGCACCAGCAGGGGCGTGACGATCGCGCCCGATACTGTTGCCGGCGTCGAACAGGCCGATGGCCAGGGCGCGTTCCTTCTTGGGGAACCACTCGGTCACGGCCTTGATCCCGCCGGGGAAGCCGCCGGCTTCGCCGACGCCCAGCACCATCCGCGCCATGATGAAGTGGGTCAGATCGCGAGCCCTACCGTGCAGGATGTGACCGACCTGCCAGATTGCGAAGGCGATGCCGAGACCGAACCGGGCCCCGATCTTGTCCGTCAACCGGCCCCAGATGGCATAGAACAGGGCGCAGGAGGCCTGGAATCAGAAGACGATGTCGGCATAGTCCGTCTCGGACCAACCGAACTCGGTCGACAGGGTGGGCTTCAGCACCCCGATCATCTGCCGGTCGATGTAGTTGATCACCATGGCCGCGAACAGCAGCCACATGATCAGCCAGCGGTACTTGCCGGGCGAAGGTGCCTTGATCGAGATCGTGCCCGATGGACCTGACGTGGAATCTGCAGTCATGGCGGTCACTGACGTCCTTCGCAGCGAGACCAGGCCGATTGGCCGTCATATCCCAGTTTTCGCGTCGTGCGGGAGCCGGACCGGAACACGCCGTCCCGATCCGCCGCATACGCCGCCGCGTTCTAGAAGCTGACCCGGATGCCGGCCTTGAAGGCGCGGCCAAGCAGGTCGTAGTAGACCGTACCAAACGCCGGTTGAGGCGGCTGTTTGTCAAAGACATTATCGACGTTGAAGTTCTATGGCCAAGCCAACGGCATCGATCTGGCCGAGACCGTGGACGAGGTCGGTCGCTACATCGACATGGGCTACCGCGCCATTCGCGCCCAGTCGGGTGTCCCGGGCATCAAGGACGCCTATGGCGTGTGTCGTGGCAAGATATACTATGAACCCGCAGACGCCGCCCTGCTCTCTGAGACGGTGTGGGATACCCGGAAATATCTGAACTTCTTACCCAAGCTGTTCGACAAGCTGCGAGACACCTATGGCTTCGATCACCACCTGCTGCACGAGGCCCACGACCGGCTGACCCCAATCGCGGCGGGCTCACTCGGCCACCGGCTCGAACCCTATCAGCTGTTCTGGCTGGAAGATGCGACGCCGGCCGAAAACCAGGAGGCGTTCAAGCTGATCCGCCAACACACGACGACCCCCTTGGCCGTCGGCGAGATCTTCAACACGATCTGGGATGCCAAGGACCTGATCCAGAACCAGCTGATCGACTATATCCGAACGACCGTCGTCAGGGCCGGAGGCATTACCCACCTGCGCCGGATCGCCGACTTCGCCGCGATCTGGCAGGTCCGGACCGGCAGCCACGGAGCCACCGATCTGTCCCCCGTCACCATGGGCGCGGCGCTTCATTTCGATGTCTGGATCCCGAACTTCGGCATCCAGGAATACATGCGGCACACACCCGAAACGGATGCCGTCTTCCCCCACGACTACACCTTCGACAAGGGCTTCCTCTACCCTGGCGAGACGCCCGGTCACGGCGTCGACATCGACGAGGCCGAGGCGGCCAAATATCCCTACAAGCCCGCCTACCTGCCCGTCGCACGGCTTGAGGATGGCAGTATGTGGAACTGGTAGTGACCCAGTCCCTTCGCCTGCATCCCGACCGCCTGTTCCCCGTCGATCCCGAAACGCGCGGTGTGGCGGGCCTGCCCGCCGAGGTGGCCCTGCCGGGATACGACCGGGCGGCGGTGAAGACCGGGGTGGTTCACCTCGGCATCGGGGCCTTCCACCGGGCCCACCAGGCGGTGGTG
>NZ_JBIIAY010000100.1:0-11468 GCF_044239655.1 Brevundimonas sp. | reverse complement strand
GCCTTGGCGGCATCGATCATGGCCTTCTGGGCCGAGGTCTGGGCCATGGCCGGTGTGGGAGCCAGGGCCGACACCGTGGCGGCGGCCGAACCCAGCGCCAGGACGGCGAAGGCGGCGGCAAGGAGATTGCGGTTCATCGTGATCATCTTTCGATCAGAACAGGTTCGGGTTTTCGCGCAGCAGATCCTGAAGTTCCTGATCCAGGCGAATGCGGACGTTGGCGTCCAGCGTCGCATTGATCTGGATCGGATCAACCTGAAGGCGGATCGTGGGCGTGCAGGCAGCCAGACCTCCGACCAGGACAGTCGAGGCCAGGGCCACAAAGGCGAGGCGGCGAGAAAGATTTCGTGGCGGCGTCATGGCGGGGGGTCTCCAGGATCGACGGTTCGTAGGCTTCAGTGCGCCGCGAGCTGTGAATGCGATCTGAACGTCTATGCAGGTCTAACGGTCAAGGTAAGGGCGATGTTCCCGATGGCGTGGCCGGTGCGGCGTTGCGGGCGCGGTTGATGGCCAAGAGGTCACCGACCACCTCGTTCAGGTTCAATGTGGTGTTCAGGTTCAGGTCGATGCCCGTGTCACTGGGCAACGGCAGGGGCCGGTTCAGGAACTGGCGGCTGATCAGCTCGGGGATGGTCAGGCGCAGCTCCTGACGCTCGGGCGGGTCGTGGCGACCCTTGATGGCGAACATCAGCCGGACCCGGCCGTCGCCCTCGCTGTTCACATTGGCCGACAGGGTGTCGAACGCCAGGTTTTCCATGGCCTGATAGGCGAGGTCCTCGACCGTACCGGGCGGGATGGCGCCCCCGCCCCCAGCCTCGATCCCCGACAGGGCCTCGCGCTGGATCGACAGACGGCCGGGCTGGACGGCGGCCAGGGTTCCGGCCTGGATGCGAACGCCGGCGACAGGGTCGTAGGTGAAGGGCAGGCGGCCCGAGACGACGGCGTCCAGCGCCACCTTGTCGTCGAAACCCGCGCCCTTGACGAGTTCGCCCAACTGGACCCGGTCGAAGACGATGACGCCGTCGAAGGGGGTGGCGCGGTCGAGCGGCAGCAGGAAGGGCTCGACCCGGATGAAGCCGCCCGCGACCTGGATCTCGGCACCCGAGACGGTGACGGCCGCCTTGCCCAGCGCGAAATTGACGTCGAGGTCGGTCAGGTCGGTGATGGTGACCAGCTTGTCCACATGCAGGATCTGGCCGGGCGCCGTGGTCAGGGGGGCCAGGTTGGTGAAGTCGATAGTCCCCCTCAGGCCCTGCACGGGTCCGGCGGGGGAGGTGAAGTCGAGACGGGGGATGGTCAGGCGGCCGGAACTGATGCCCTCGGGCAGGGCGGGGTCCCAGGCCAGCTGACCCTTGAACATGGCCGAGCCGGTGACGGGCGGGCTGACGATGCCGGTGGCGAGGGGCGTCAGGTCTGCGGGCTGGAGGCCGCCGGGCGCAAAGGTGAGCGTTCCGGTATCGATCTCTACGCCACCGCGCCCGGTCAGGCCGTCGTGGGTCAGGTCCAGATGGGCGACCGGTGTCTGACCGGAGGTCAGGTCGAAGCCGCCGGTCCAGCTCTCGCCGCTGAGGGTGGCGGAACCCGACGCCGACAGGGGGGTGAAACGCCGCGGGGTGGTGGCGTCGGTCACGCGGGCCGAGGCGATGTCGGCGACGAGGCCGATCCCGGCGGGCGATCCGGTCACGGCCGCCGTCCCCTCGATGCGATCGACGTCGAGGGCGAGGAAGGGGGCCTTAGCCGAAAAGGCCTTGAGGCCCAGGTCGGCGCGCCAGCGGCCGTCGCGGACCTCGGCAAGGGGACGGTTGATGGGACAGGCCTGACCGGCGACATCGAAGACGTCGTTCTCGCCGAGCTCCAGCCGTTCGACCGCGACATCGAGGCAGCGGGCGGCGACATAGGTCAGGACGCCGCGATCGGTGGCCAGGGTGCCGGTGGTGGTGACGTCCAGCCCCTGGGCCAGGCCGAAATCGAGACGGGCGCGGCCGTCCAGCCGGGCCGAGAAGCCGCCGGGGGTCAGCCGCCAGTCGGGGATGTCGAAGGTCGCCTCGGGCAGGCCCCGGCCGCGCGTCGCCGTGACCTTCAGCGCCCCGCCGCCGAGCTCGCCCGGCGCGGCCGAGAAGATCGGGCGGGCGACGGGCAGGACGGTCAGGACGCCACCGTTGCGAGGCGTCAGCCGGGCCGGGGCGGTCAGGTCGATCCGGGTTCCGGGCGTCCCCGCGCTGAGACGGAACGACGGCAGCTCGACGGCGAAGTCGCCGAGCGCGGCCTTCATGGAGGCGAGTTCCGGCACATCGTCGGGACCGATCGGCCCGAACAGGGGCCAGCGACCGCCGGACGCCTTGAGCGCGCCCGTAGCCTGGATCAGGGTGCCGTCCCTCTGGACCGCATCGAGATCGGCCGTGCCTGTGACGCCGGTCAGGGCCAGGTCGCCGAAGGTGGACGAGGCCGCGCTCAGGGTTAGCGGACCGGTGGCCTCGACGCCTGCGCCCCGTCCGCCGACGACGAGGGCCGACGAGCGCAGTGTCGCATCGGACAGGACCAGCTCGCCGGCCGAGGCCCGGGCCGCCGTCATCGTCGCCGGGCCGGTCGCGGACCAGGCCAGGTCGCCCGCATTCTGGCGCGACAGGTCGAGCCGGGTCGCGGTCAGGGTCAGGTTCGGCGCGTTGGCCGAAAGGCCCCCGCCGGTCAGGGCCGCGGCGCGCACGGTCCCGGTCAGGTCGCCGGCGATGCGGAAGGTCTCGATCCAGCCGGTGGTCTGGCCGCTGAACTTCAGCCGCGCATCGGGCGCGGTCATGGCATTGCCGCCGACGGTCAGAGCGTCCCCGGTCATCGACAAGTCGATCGAGGCCTGGCCGTCGCCGCGACGGGTCTTCATGTCGGGATAGGGCAGGTCGGCGATCAGGCCGACACGGGCATTGCGTCCTGACACGACCGGGCCTGACAGGTCTGCGACGCGAAGGTCTAGGCCCACCGCCACCCGGTCGCCGGTGGTGGTCAGGTCGAGCGTGGCGGCCAGACCCGAGGCGCGCATGTCACCCTGGGCCATGCGCAGGTCGGGCGTCCTGGCCCGGAGCCGCATCAGCTTGCCGTTGTCGACGGTCAGGTCTGCGAAGACGGTGACCGGGCCGTAGTCGGTGTACAGGTTCAGGCGGCCGCCCTGGACGATGACCAGGGGCGAACGGCTGTCGGGCTGTGGAGGTCGGCCGGTGAATTCCTCGACGATGGGATCGAGGCTGCCCATCGAGAACCGATTGTCGGACCAGCGGGCCTTCAGCACCGGCCGGGTCAGCAGGATGCGGCCGGGGGTCACGCCTAACCCGGCACCCGACCACGGACCGGTGAGGCGGTAGTCCACGCTGACGTCGCCGGCGAAATCGGGATTGCGGGGATCGCCGACCACGATCCGGCCGACGAAGCCATCCAGTTCGAGCCGATCGACACGCACGCTCGCAGGCACCCCGCAATCGTCGAGCCAGCCGACCAGAACCTCGCGCGCGACCACCCGTCGGTTCAGCCAGGCCGCGCCGATCACGAGCCCCAGGGCCGTCGTGGCCATCAGGGCGACGATCGCGACCTTGCGCCCCGTCCGCCTCTTGCGGAGCGTCGGTGGGCTGGAAGATTCAGGATCGGCGGCATGCGCCGGCGTCGGTTGATCCGTCATCGGAACGAGGCGGGGGGTGTGGCCTGGAGCCGCAGGGTCATGAGGTTTGTCATAGACTGATCGCGCAGAGGGCGAAAAGCCCAGAACCGGCAAGGGATTCCGCTCCGCTCACGGCGGTTAACGCTTTGTAACGTCCTTCTTTCCATTGTGGTCTTGCTGAGGTATACGACCTGTCTCGCGACACCGGGGTACATCGGGCGCGATCCTTGCATGACCTTATGCAGACTTGGCGTTTCAGACTTAGATTTCCGGGGCGCTGTGGGGCGTCGTCATTTTTCGGGGACCGATGGCTCAGTTCGATCCACGCCGCCAGCCGATGCGTTTTGCACCGCACCTGCTGACTGCCACGGCCGCTTTGTCGGTCGCGCTGCTTGCCGGTCGGGTGTATCAACCCGCCCAGGCGCAGGAAGTTCCCGAGCTGACCCAACAACAGGTTGATGCGCTTGAAGCGCGCGCCTTCGCCGCCGCCGGAGCCCCCGCCGGACTGACCGCTCCCGAAAACGTCGCCGTCCAGATCCGCAGCGGCGAGACGTTCGAACAGGCCATGCTGCGCACCGGGATCGGTGCCGCCGAGGCCCACGCCGTCGCCGCCACCATTTCCAACGCCTTCGA
The DNA here is from genome assembly GCF_044239655.1 of Brevundimonas sp. Classification (GTDB taxonomy): domain Bacteria; phylum Pseudomonadota; class Alphaproteobacteria; order Caulobacterales; family Caulobacteraceae; genus Brevundimonas. Next base: position 7,195 of record NZ_JBIIAY010000100.1, on the reverse strand, counting down.
CGTGAACGACATGCGCGCGGGCCTGAAGTTCGAGACCGCCATTTCCAAGCCGCGTGGCGGGATGGGCGAGCCTCGCCTGATCGGCCTGACCATGCGTACGGGCCCGGCCAGCCAGCTGACCGTGTCGCGCAGCTTCGACGGCGCGCTGCGCCTGCGGGCCTTGGACGAGAAGGTCACGCACGAGACCGTTGTCGCCCGTGGAACGGTCGATCGCTCGCTGGCCTCATCGGCCGGGGCGTTCGGGGCCACTTCCGCCATCATCCGTCGCGCCACCCAGGTGCTGGCCGGCAAGCTGGACATGCGCCGCGACGTCCGTAGCGCCGACCAGTTCACCCTGGTGTTCGATCGCTCGGTGACCGAACAGGGCCGCACGGTCGCGACCGGCGACCTGCTGTACGCCGAACTCAAGGGCCAGGCCTTCTATCGCTTCAAGCCCGCCGGCGCGCGCGAGTTCGCCTATTTCGACGCAGCCGGTCGCAATCTGCGGACCACCGCCATGCGGGCACCGCTGTCCAGCTTCCGCCGTATCTCCTCGGGCTTCGGCGTGCGGGTCCATCCGCTGTCGGGCTATCGCAAGATGCACCAGGGCATGGACTATGCGGCCGTGACCGGCACGCCCATCGTCGCCCCTTCGGACGGCGTCGTCGTCGAGGCGCGGCGCTGGGGCGGTTACGGCAACTGGCTGCGCATCCGCCACGCCAACGGGCTCGAGACCGGCTATGGCCACCTGTCCCGTTATGGATCGGGCATCCGCGCCGGCCAGCGCGTTACCCAGGGACAGGTTGTCGCCTATGTCGGCTCGACCGGCGCCTCAACCGGTCCGCACCTGCACTATGAAATCTGGCGCAACGGCCAGCGGATCAATCCGGCCGGCATTCGCACCTCCGAAGGCACGGTCCTGGCGGGTGCCGACCTGAACGCCTTCCGCGCCGAAAAGGCCCGGATCGACCGGATCATCGCCTCGGGCGGCGAGAAGCGCCAGATCGGTGCCGCCCAGGTCGCCTCGGCCGACGGCCTGCGTCCCGCGCAAGGGTAAGCCGGTCAGACCGGATCGGTGGGCCTTGGCTCGACCGGTCCCTCTGTTCGCGCAGGCGTCGCCGGTTCGTCCGGCAGCGGAATGAACTCCAGATCGTCCTCGGTGGGCAGGGCCATGCGGCCGGCCTTCCAGTCCGCCTTGGCCGCGTCGATGCGTGCCTGGGACGAGGCGACGAAGTTCCACCAGATCAGCCGCTCGCCGATCGGCTCGCCGCCCAGGGCCATGACGGTGGACCCTTGCAGAGCCTTAACGGTCGGCTCGGCATGCGGCTCCAGCACGATCATCTGGCCGGCATGGAAGGTCCGGTCGGCGACCTCGATCGATCCCCTGGCGACGAACAGCGCGCGTTCTGACATTCCACCCGAGCCCTTCCCCGGCGGCGGCGCGGTGCGGACCCCCTCCTGCATCTCCCAGTGGACATAGAAGAGCGGCGACGACGTCTTCACCTTTGCGGCGGCACCATAGGCCTCGCCCGCGACCAGTCGGGCGAACAGGCCGCCGTTCTCATAGGCCGGCAGGTCGGTCTCGCCATGGTGGTCGAAGCTGGGATCTATGTCCTCGGCCCCGTCGGGCAGGGCGATCCAGGCCTGCATCCCGTGCATGGGGCCGCCTGTGGACTTCTTCAGCGGATCGGTGCGTTCGGAATGGACGATGCCCTTGCCCGCCGTCATCCAGTTGACCTCGCCCGGACGGATGGCCTGGGTCACCCCCAGATTGTCGCGGTGCATGATCTCGCCCTCGAACAGATAGGTCAGGGTCGACAGACCGATGTGCGGATGCGGCCGGACATTGATGGCGTCGGCACCGGGTGCGAACTCCGCCGGCCCCATCTGATCGAGGAAGATGAAGGGGCCGATCATCCGGCGCGCATGGAAGGGCAGGATGCGCCCGACCTCGAACCCGCCGAGATCCTTGCGCCGCGCGTCGATCACCATCTCGATCATGTCGATTCCCCAATGCCTTGTTGTAACATCGCTCGTGGAGCGGCGCGGCGCAACGCAGGCGCGAAGGATTCGGCGGGTCAGCTGTTGCGTGGGCGAGGAACGCCCAGATCCTTCATGACGCCGCGCATCAGGCCGTAACAGCCGCAGGACGCGGCCTCGAGCGCCTTGCGGTCCAGCACCTCGACCCAGCCTCGACCGCGCCGGATCAGATGCTCGCCTTCCAGCTGGGCCCCGACCTCACTGACCGTGGCGCGCCGCACGCCCAGCATCCCGGCGATGTCGGTCTGGGTCAGCTTGACGCGGTCGCTGTCGGAGCGGTCGTGGATGGTCAGCAGCCAGCGCGCCAGCCGCTCGTCCAGCCGGTGCTGGGCATTGCAGGCCGCCGTCTGCTGGACCTGGGCGAACAGGCTCTCGGTGAATTTGGCCAGCGACATCCGCATGGATTCACTTTTGCCCAGCGCGTCGGAGAAGATGTCGTTGGGCAGGCAGGCGGCGACGCCCTCCGACTGGCTGATCGCGCGGCTGGAGGCACGGGCGTTCATCGGCCCGCAGGTCACGCCGACCAGACCCTCGCGGCCGATGGCGGCGGTCTCGATCATCTTGTCGTCGGGCAGGACGGTCATCAGGGAGACGACCCCCTTCAGCGGGAACCAGACCTCATCGACCTCCTCGCCGGCGTCGTACAGCATCTGGCCCTGGGCGAAGGCCTTCTCGTTCAGGTGGGGCTCGATCCGCTTGCGGTCGGCGGGGCTGAGGGCAGCGATCCAGAGATTGTCCATTGGGGGCCTCCTGTGAACAGCGACGCTTGCTAACGCCCAAGCTTGGCCAGACGTTCCCGACGCGACCGCGCGACACGTGACGGGTGCTTGTGGCCCGGTTCAGGGCACGCTACGCCGGTCAAAAGAGGATCGAAAATGGCCCAAGCCCCTGTTGACGTTGCGGAAGTTCTGGCCGGCCTGCCGTTGTGGCAGGCGTCCAAGGGGGACCGACCGGCGATCGAGCGGCGGCTGATCTTCAAGGATTTCAACGCCGCCTTCGGCTTCATGACCCGTGTCGCCCTGATGGCCGACAGGATGGATCACCATCCGGAATGGTCGAATGTCTACGATCGGGTCGAGGTGCTGTTGACGACCCACGACGCGGGTGGCGTCACCGAACTCGATATCAAGATGGCCCGTTTTATCGACGAGGCTGCGAAGGACATGGGAGTGAAATCATGAGCGGACGCGTCGCGGGCAAGACGGCCCTGATTACCGGGGCGGCCGGGGGGCTGGGCGAGGCCATGGCCTGGATGCTGGTCCGCGAGGGGGCCAGGGTCGCCCTGACTGACGTGGACGGCACCCGCGCCCAGGCCCTGGCCGATGCCATCAATGCCGAGGTGGCCGGATCCGCCTTCGCCTACGCCCACGACGTCCGGTCGGAAGACCAATGGGTCGATGTGGTCGCCCGCGGCGCCGCCGCCATGGGCGGGTTGTCGGTGCTGATCAACAATGCGGGCGTCGGCGACGTGCTGCTGTTTGCGGAACAGGACACGGCCGAGAACTGGCAGCGGCAGTACGAGATCAATCTGCGATCCGTCATGTTCGGCTGCAAGCACGCCATGCCGCATCTTCGGGCGGCGGCGCCGTCTTCGATCATCAACATCTCGTCGATTGCGGGCCTGGCGGGGGCACCGGGCATGGGCGCCTACAATGCCACCAAGGCCGGGGTGTGGATGTACACCAAGACCGTCGCGCTCGAGGCCGCCAAGATGGAGTGGAACGTGCGGGTCAACTCGGTCCACCCGGTCTTCATCAAGACGCCGATCCTCGACCCCTTCATCGCCATGGCCCACGGCGACGAGGCCAAGGCCCACGAACGTCTGGCGCGCGGCATACCCCTGAAGCGGATCGGGGAGCCGGACGACGTGGCCTATGCGGTGCTCTATCTGGCCTCAGACGAGAGCAAGTTCGTGACGGGGACCGAGTTCAAGATCGACGGCGGGATGCTGGCGCAATAGGCGCGATCAAACCCCGCCGCCCTCCGAGAACAGCGGATCGGCCCTGAGGTAGCCGCCATCGCGCAGGCGATCGACGATCATCTCGGCGGCGGCCTCGGCGGTCATGGACGAGGTATCGACGACGATCTCAGGCGTTTCGGGGGCCTCATAGGGGCTGTCGATGCCGGTGAAGTTGGCCAACTGACCAGCACGGGCCTTGGCGTACAGGCCTTTGACGTCGCGGCGTTCGGCCTCGGCCAGGGGGGTGTCGACATGGACCTCGAAGAACTCGCCCGGCCCCATCAGATCACGGGCGACGCGGCGCTCGGAGCGGAACGGCGAGATGAAGGCGGTCAGGACGATCAGTCCGGCGTCCAGCATCAGTTTCGCCACCTCGGCGACGCGGCGGATGTTCTCGACCCTGTCGGCGTCGGTGAAGCCCAGGTCGCGGTTCAGGCCGTGGCGGACGTTGTCGCCGTCCAGCAGATAGGTGTGCTTGCCCTCGGCCCGGAGGCGCTTTTCGACCAGGTTGGCGATGGTGGACTTGCCGGACCCCGACAGGCCGGTCAGCCAGATCACGGCCGGCTTCTGACCCAGGTCGGAGGAGCGCGTGGCCTTGGAGACGTCCAGCGCCTGCCAGTGCAGGTTCTGGGAACGGCGGAGCGCAAAGCGGATCATGCCCGCCCCGACCGTCGCATTGGTCATCCGGTCGATCAGGATGAAGCCGCCGGTGTCGGGAACATCCGTATACGGATCGAAGGCGATCGGGCGGTCCAGCGACAGGTTGGCGACGGCGATCTCGTTCAGCGCCAGTTCCCGGGCGGCCAGCTGTTCCAGGCTGTCGGGATGGATGCGGTGCTTGATCTCCGTGACCTGGGCCGCGACCCGCTGGGCGCCGATCTTGAGCCAGTAGGAGCGGCCGGGCAGCAAGGGTTCGTCGGCCATCCAGACGAGGGTGGTCTCGAACTGGTCGGCGACCTGGGGCGGGGCGACGGCGCCCGCGATCACGTCGCCGCGCGAGCAGTCGACCTCGTCGGCCAGGGTCAGGGTCACCGACTGGCCGGCGACGGCGATATCGACGTCGCCACCGTGGGTGACGATGCGGGCGATGGTCGAGGCCCGGCCGGAGGGCTCGACGCGGATGGCGTCACCGGGCCGAACGGCACCTGAGGCGATCAGGCCGGCGAAGCCCCGGAAGTCCAGGTCGGGCCGGTTGACCCATTGGACCGGCATGCGGAACGGCTGGGACTGCAGGCGGTCGGCGTCGACCTCGACCGTCTCCAGATGCTCCATCAGGGTCGGGCCGGCGTACCAGGGGGTCTCAGCGCTGGCCGAGGCGATGTTGTCGCCAGCGACGCCCGAGATCGGGATGGCGACGACGTCGGTCATGCCCAGCCGCTCGGCGAACGCGGAATAGTCCGCGACGATCTGGTCGAAGCGGGCCTGGTCGTAGCCGACCAGATCCATCTTGTTGACCGCCAGGACGACGTGGCGGATGCCCATCAGGTGGGCGATAAAGCTGTGCCGTCGCGTCTGGGTCAGGACGCCTTTACGGGCGTCGATCAGGATGACGGCGAGGTCGGCGGTCGAAGCGCCGGTGACCATGTTGCGGGTGTACTGCTCGTGACCTGGCGTGTCGGCGACGATGAATTTGCGCCGGTCGGTGGCGAAGAAGCGATAGGCGACGTCGATGGTGATGCCCTGTTCCCGCTCGGCGGCCAGGCCGTCGACCAGCAGGGCGAAATCGATGGCCGACCCCTGGGTGCCGACCCTTTTGGAGTCCGCCTCCAGCTGGGCCAGCTGGTCCTCGAAGATCATTTTCGAGTCGTACAGCAGCCGCCCGATCAGGGTGGACTTGCCGTCGTCGACCGAGCCACAGGTGATGAACCGCAGCAGAGACTTGTTCTGGTGCGCCGTCAGATAGGCGTCGATGTCGGCGGCGATCAGATCGGATGGCCGGTAGCCGTGCGTGTCGAGGGCCATCAGAAATAGCCCTCCTGCTTCTTCTTCTCCATCGAGGCGGCCTGGTCGTGATCGATGGCGCGGCCCTGACGCTCGGACGTCGTGGTCAGCAGCATCTCCTGAATGATGGCGGGTAGGGTCTCGGCTGTACTTTCCACCGCTCCGGTCAGGGGATAGCAGCCGAGCGTCCTGAACCGCACGGATCGCAGTTCCGGCGTCTCGCCGAGCCGCAGCGGCATCCGGTCGTCATCGACCATGATCAGCATCCCGTCCCGCTCCACCACCGGACGCGGCGCAGCGTAGTACAGGGGCACGATCGGGATGTTTTCCAGGTGGATGTATTGCCAGACGTCCAGCTCGGTCCAGTTGGAGATGGGGAAGACGCGGATGCTCTCGCCGGGGTTCTTGCGCGCGTTATAGAGTTTCCACAGCTCGGGCCGCTGCGCCTTGGGGTCCCAGCGGTGCTGGGCCGAGCGGAAGGAAAAGATGCGTTCCTTGGCGCGCGACTTCTCCTCGTCGCGCCGGGCCCCGCCGAAGGCCGCGTCGAAACCGTGCAGGTCCAGCGCCTGTTTCAGTCCCTCGGTCTTCCACAGGTCGGTGTGCATGGCCGAGCCGTGATCGAACGGGTTGATGTTGCGGGCGACGGCGTCCGGGTTCTTGTGGACCAGCAGCTCCATGCCGTAGCGGGCCGCCGAGGCCTCCCGCATCGCGTACATGTCCCGGAATTTCCACGTCGTGTCGACGTGCAGCAGCGGGAAGGGCGGCGGGGCGGGATAGAAGGCCTTGGCCGCCAGATGCAGCATCACGGCGGAATCCTTGCCGATCGAATACAGCATCACCGGCCGCTCCGCCTCGGCGACGACCTCGCGCAGGATATGGAGGCTCTCGGCCTCCAGCCGCTGAAGATGGGTCAGGCTGGGCACGGCGGGTTCTCGGCAAGCGGCTACGGGCCGCGACATAGTCATGACACGGCCGAGGGCAGCCACGAAATCTGCTCATGCTGGAGGATAGCGCGCCTTAAGGGGCTGTTGGTGGTGCCAACATCCGGACGGGCAAGTCGCGACCCACTGGCTCGCAACTTTCGTCGGGAGACGATGCGCTCGCGTCATGTTCCCCGTCCATACTAAGGCGGATGTAGAGGGTGCCTCGACCGTCATCGTTAAGATAGCAATCGCGCGCCTCGCCAAATCGCAGACGGATCGCGATGCCCAGAAAGCGACCTGTTCGTCGATCTGCGCGATACTCGGCTGAAGACAGGTCGATGTCCTTCAGGGT
>NZ_JBIIAY010000227.1:0-2944 GCF_044239655.1 Brevundimonas sp. | reverse complement strand
GGCGCTGTCCAACTTAAGCCATGAAGTGACCATTCTGAACAGCAAGATTAGTTTGGTGGTCACTAGCGACAACAAGCAGGCCACCAACACCGGCGCTGAACTGGCGCGTGAGCGCCTGCGACAAGACCTGTCCACGGAGATCCAGAAGAACCGCGACGACATCCAATACAACCGCCAAAAGATTGCGGTGATTGAAGCCCAGATGGAGAAAAAATAATGCTGTCACTGATCTCAACCCTCGGGGGTCTGCTGATCTCCGGCCTGCCCAAGCTGCTGGAGTTCTTCCAAAACAAGGCCGACCAGAAGCACGAGCTGGCGCTGGCCCGCGTCCAGACCGAGCGTGAGCTGCAAATGGCCGCCGCCGGCTTTGCCGCGCAGGCCAAGATCGAAGAGATCCGCACCGAACAGGTCGCCATGCAGACCCAAGCGCAGATGGCCGAGGCCGAGGCTGAGATGGTCAAAGGCGCGCAGGAGCACGACAAGGCGGTGCTGGCCAAGGCTTCCACATGGGTGGTCAACTACGTGGGCACTGTACGCCCCACAGTGACGTACATCTTCGTGTTTGAGTTGGTGGCGATCAATGCGTTCCTCTGCATCTACCTGTGGAACCACCCCAACTTGATCACCAGCATTGACGACGTGATCCGCTATTCCGACCTGATCTTCTCCAGCGACGAGATGGCCATGCTGGGCGGCATCATCGGGTTCTGGTTCGGTAGCCGCCAGTGGAGCAAGAAGTGAAACTCTCCAAGGCGGGGGAAAACTTGATGCACCGCTTTGAGGGGTGCAAGAACAAACCATACCTTTGCCCTGCGCACATCTGGACGATTGGCTACGGCCACGTCCTGTACCAAGAACAGATCAGGCTACCCGTGGTGCGCGTGGAGGGCAAAGAGACGCCCATGATCCGCAAAGAGATGCCCCTAAAACCGGAGGACAACCGTGTCTGGACCAAGGAAGAAATCGACGAACTATTCCGCGATGATGTCGGAACTTTTGAACGTGGTGTTCTTCGTCTTGTTCCCGGTGTGGCTGGGCGTCAAGGCGCTTTTGACGCTCTTGTCTCTATTTCCTTTAACTTCGGGCTAGGCAACCTCCAGCGCAGCACCATCCGTATGCGCGCCAACAGGGGCGACTGGGACGGCGCTGCGGAGGCTTTCCGCGTCTGGACCAAGGGCGGCGGCAAAGTGCTGCCAGGACTCGTTAAACGGCGTGAGGCAGAGATTGCGCTGTTCTTGAGTTGACGATTGACCTGGCCTTGCGCAGCCTGATTTCCTCTTCAACGATGAACAGCGCCTGCTCCATCTCTTTGACAGAGCAGTGGTCCAGTTGGGTGTCGTGCAGATCCATCACCAGCTTCACAGCCGTCATTTCTGGCCCTGTGAAGACAAACGACCCCTTCTCAAAGCCGCGCCTGCCCATCGTGTAGACAGCGTCCTGCGCGGCCCTGATCTCGTCAGCCCAATCGCGGCCAAGATCGTCCCGAACCCGTATCAGCGCCTCGCTCATGTTGACCGCTGAGATCAGCATGTCAACGTGTTCTCTGGTACCCTGGCCCCTCAGAATGGAGTCCAGCGCCTCGTGGTTCTTGAGTTTGAGCGCCACCCCGGCAGTTGGCAGCGCGCCCACCTTCTTCATGCCAGCAATAACCCACGACATGTTGTCGTAGCGCACGCCGCGGGGTTTGTACTTGCTTTTCTTTTTCATAGCTCGTGCTTGTTCTTGGACGGTTTGATCTTGGGGTGCGCCCGGCTGTAGATGCCGAACAGTTTGTAGTCAGTGCTTGCCACCACACCCTTGGCCCTGAAGGCAACGTCTTGCATGAAAATGCTCGGGCGTTGGTCATGCGCCCAGTGGAAGGGCGAGTTGGGATGGCAGTTGCATTTGAGTTTTTTCATAGGGCCTTTCAGAACAAAACAGTTTAATACGGGGTCGTAGCGCGTGAGCGCAATGATGTCGATGGTGTCGCTCATGTGTTCTTCCTTTTCTGCACAAGGTCGTGGAGCTTTTCTTCGAGCGGAGCATCCAACCCGCCACCCAACCATGCGTCCCACATCCCGAATCTTTTTTGGTTGATGGTCAGGTCGCCATCGGGGCTGTCTTGAAGCAATCGCCCCATCGCAGCGCAGCTTGCAGTAAAAGTCTTAGGTGCCTCTTGGTCAGGGCAGATCGTAAATGTGTACGGTAGTTTAGCCACGGTTCTTCTCCATCAAAGTGGTCATTGTGTCGATCACTACAGCGTATACGGCATCGCGTAGTTTTGAGTCAAAGATTGCCATGTTGCCGTCGATGATGGCGTCCATCTCCGCAAGGTCGAGCCCCACCCACTCACGCTTTGCAACGGTTGCAGATACGGCCTCCATGCGCATGGCAGCTTCACGCTCGATGCGGTTGAACTCATCGTCTTCGGTGTTCATAGTGATTTCCTTATTTCTCTGACCCTGTCACGTGGCAACCCCATGTTGAACACGCTGGTCATACGGATTGCTTTGAGGGTGTTGTGCTCGCTGCGCTGGCGGTTCAGCCGGATGTTTGGCTTGGGCTTCTTCTTGTCCTCCTTGTCGCCCAGCATGAACACAGCCCGTGGGTAGCGCCTTGCATCGTCGTACTCGTAGGTCCAGTCGGCAACGTAGATGCGCTTGACGCCAGCCTTGGTGCGCTTGTTCATTCGGTTGAGCACTGCGTGTGCATCGTATCGCCCGATGTCGGCGTAGTCTGCGAACTCTTGCGCTGTCAGCCTACCGAACTCAGCGAACGCCTCCAGTGCCTTGATGACGTGCGTACCTGTGTTGGTTGTGGTCATTTGATGATCACCATAAAACCACCGCACCGGGCGCATTTGTACAAAGGCTGGCCCTCAACGGGTTCCCAGCGGTGTTTGCATTCGGTCACAGTCCTAACTCCTTCAATGCTGCTTGCAGTCCAGCGAGTCCACCGACACGCT
>NZ_JBIIAY010000206.1:0-2947 GCF_044239655.1 Brevundimonas sp. | reverse complement strand
GATGGAGAGCGTTGCCGTTCCGCCGCCCCGGCCGCTCACGCAGCGAGCGAAAAAAGTGATCTTTCGAGGGAACGCGAGTCGGCGGACCCCGTTGTCTCTCTGCGGAGGCGGCGACGCCCCCCGACTTGAGACCGGCGAGAGCCGGTCTGTCGCCACCGCGCCTCATTCTCGATGATGCCACTCCGCGGGCGGATCTACGATCCGCCCGCTTCTTTGTCTGGATAAAGGCGGACCTCATGGTCCACCTTTTTCTTTGCGCTCTCGACAGCCGGGTCGCGTTGCAGGACAAGTGGGTCTGGAAACGCAACGCGCATCGGGCCGAACGGCCGGGCGCCTATCGGGAGACGGCCATGCCCCTCAATCGTCAATGGGTTCTCAGGAAGCGTCCGCAGGGTCTGGTCCAGCATGACGACCTCGAACTGATCGAATCCCCCACGCCGGACCTCAAGGACGGCGAGGTCCTGATCCGCACCATCTACCTGTCGCTCGACCCCACCAACCGGACCTGGATGAACGATTCGGTCGGCTATCTGCCGCCGGTCGGGCTGGGCGACGTCATGCGCGGCCTGACCCTGGGCGAGATCGAGGACAGCCGCTCCGACCGGTTCAGGACCGGTGACATCGTCACCACGGCCATGGGCGGCTGGGCCGACTATGGCGTCGTGCCCGACACCGGCGTGTCCAAGGTCCACCGCGCGCCCGGCCTGCCGCTGACGGCCAATATGTCGGTCATGGGCATGACCGGGATGACCGCCTATTTCGGCGTCACCGACGTGCTTAGGCCCACCCCCGGCCAGGTCATGGTCATCTCGGCCGCCGCCGGGGCCGTCGGCTCCATCGCCGGCCAGATCGCCAAACAGAAGGGCGCCCACGTCATCGGCATCGCCGGCGGGCCCGACAAATGCCGCTGGCTGGTCGAGGATCTCGGCTTCGACGCCGCCATCGACTACAAGGGCGAGGATGTCGGCGAGGCGCTGGACCGGCTGGCCCCGAACGGCGTCGATCTCAATTTCGAGAACGTCGGCGGCGACATCATGGTGGCGGTCTGGAACCGGCTGAACATCGGGGCGCGGATGGCCGTCTGCGGCATGGTCTCGGCCTACAACGCCACTAAACGCCCGCCCACGCCGGACCTCAGCCGCCTGATCACCCACCGGATGACCATGCAGGGCTTCCTGGTCATGGACTATTCGCCCCGCGCGCGCGAAATGGTGGCCGAACTCGGTCCCTGGCTGGCCGAGGGCAAGGTCAAGTGGAAGGTCCACGTCGATAATGGGCTGGAGAGGGCCGTGACCTCGCTCAACCGCTTGTTCACCGGCGACCACGACGGCAAGCTGCTGGTTCGCGTGTCGGAAGAACCGGCGGCCTAGAGGACACTCCATGAGCGACGCCCTGCACGTCCATTTCGAGGATCTCGAGAATGGACAGGTGATCCAGCTGGGCGCCATCGCCGTCGACGAGCCGGCCATCGAGGCCTTCGCCGAACGGTTCGCGCCGGGCTGGGACGTCGCCTACGGCGCCCCCGACGCCATGACCTATGCCCTGTGGTCGCGGCTGGCGGCGGAGAAGGCGGCCGGCTGGGCCCAGTCCAAGGTCCTGGCCGTCGACGGCCTGCGTTTCATGCGCAACCCGCCAGCCGGCGAGCTGCTGCGCGGCCGCATGACCGTGATGGGCAAGGACCCCGTCGGCGACGAAAAAGGCATCGTCATCGCCCAGCACGACCTGCTCGACGAGGGCGGCCGGCTGGTCTTCAGCTGCCTGACGCGGGCGTTGTTCGTGAGAAGGTAGGCAACAGGCAACAGGCAACAGGCAACAGGCAACAGGCAACAGGCAACAGGCAACAGGGGTCAGCAAAAAGGCGGCTGCCGGAGCAACCGCCTTTCTTCAGCGAAACTGTTGCCCGCTGCCTGTTGCCTGTTGCCCGCCTTAAGCGTTCGCCGCCGTCGGCATCGCCGCAGCGCGCGCAAACGCCAGCGCGATCAGCCGGTCCCAGCCCAGCAGCGACACCAGGTGCGCGTAGATCTGGCCGAGCGCGCCGTTGTCACGCAGTTCGGCCAGCTTCTCGGCCGGCAGTTCCTTCAGCTTCTCTTCCGACACGGCGAAATAGTCGGCCAGCTTCTGCGGCGTGCCTGGGTTGCCCTGCTCGTCGCGCGGCGTGAACACGGCCTCGCGAGTGTGGAACAGGTCCAGCTCCGTCAGCAGCTTGACGAAGCTTTCGGTGCGCTGGCGCTCCTGTTCGAAATTGTTGCAGAACTCCATCGCCTGGTTGACGTAGGCCGACGGCTGGCCGTTCTCGAACAGCGGCACCTGGCCGCCCTCGACGATGAATTTGGCGTCGCGGTCGATGCACAGGATCATCCGGCCCTGCTGCTCGTCATTGGCGAAGACGAACGGATAGCGGCGGGCATAGGCGGGGATATAGGCGTCCGACTTGAAGTCGCCGGCCGCGTCCACATAGAGGTTTTCCGACTGGCGCAGGCCCATGACGGCGACCGGCTGCTTGTTGTCGCCCAGGAAGACCACCGGGAAGGACAGGGCGGCCGGCGCGAACTCGGTGACCGTCAACGGCACGACGTGGGTCTGGGCCACGAAGGCATAGGGCTTCTCGACCGGATTGGCGCCCAGCGAACCGTGGGTGTCGGCCGACAGGGGCTCGGGCCGATTGTAGAACAGGACGGTCCCGGCCAGCTGGCCTTCGGCGGTAGGGGCGGTGGTGTCGGTCATGGACGCGCAGGCTCTGGATTAAGAGGAAGGCGGGCTGTCTAGCGGATCGCGCGCGACGCCGCAAACGGGGCTGTTCAGACGCCGCATCTCCCTCCCCCGCGGGGGAGGGCAGGTCGCGTAGCGACCGGGTGGGGGCGGCAAGGCAGATCAGCGCCGTTTCGCCCTGCCCTCCCCACCCGGTCTTCGCTGCGCTTCGACCACCCTCCCCCGAGGGGGAGGGAAA
>NZ_JBIIAY010000247.1:0-2977 GCF_044239655.1 Brevundimonas sp. | reverse complement strand
ATTGAGCAAGCGATAAAGGAAAAGCTAACCAAGAAAACCAATTAAGATGAACGAAGAAAAGAAAACTGCGATACAGGAAGCAATAGAAATTGTACAAAACAGATGCGTAGATTTATCAATAGCAGACGATGCGGACAACCCACACGCAAGGAACGCAATAGCAGAACACGAAGCTACTTTGAGTGTTTTAAAATCACTACTCCCCAAAGAACGGGAGCAGATAGAGCAAGCGTATGAGGAGGGTTATAACAATGCTATATGGGAGTGCGGAACACCAAAAAGCACAACAGCAACCGACTACTACAACGAAACCTTTAAACAATGAAAGACTGGATAAAAAAATCTATTTGGGCTTAGGTTTTCGCCTTAGCAATAATCGGTGGAGTGCTTGCCCTGATAGGAACAAACTTTACCGATACACTTTCTGCATTGACAATATTCATTCTTAGCGGATTGGCAATAGTGGGGTTTGTGGTGGGAATAGTTTTAACTTTTAAATACGATAAATAATGCAACCTCACGTAGCTAAATGAAACGAACAACTATGAAAAAAGTAATATTATACGGGCGTGTATCCACTACTAAACAAGTAGAGAAAGGCATATCCCTACCCGCCCAAGATGAGATACTATACAGGTATGCCACCGAGTATCTAAAGTACCAAGACGAGGATATTTCTGTCCTTAAAGACGAGGGTATATCGGGTGGTACAATAGACAAACGCCCCGCCCTGCAAAAGATTATCGAAGCTATAAAGATTAATAAGAAATCTAAGGCTATACACTATATCCTGATATACAATATACGCAGGTTATCAAGGAATACCATAGACCTTTTAAGCATAGCTGAATTAGCCCGAAAGAACGGTGTTAAGATATACTCCATAGCAGAGGGTATGGATATTACCGATGAAGATAATGAAATGAGTAGCACTATCCACGCTATGATAGCCCAAAAGGAACGTAAAGACGGAGCTAAGACCATTAAGTTTGCCCTAAACTATAAGAAAGAAAATAGTTTAGTCTACGGCACACTGCCCTATGGTTTCTCAAAAAGAAAGGGCAAGATGTTTCTTAACGAGCAGGAAGCCCCGATAGTAAAGGCTGTATTCCAAAAGAAAGACCAAAACAAAGGGGTAAGGGTAATAGCAAGGGAAATGAACGAGGAGAATTACAAACCAAGAAAAGCAAAAACATGGCAGCCATCAACGATAGAGAGGATATTGAAAAACAGGGAGTACTACAAAAAGCACAGTTTGATTTAAAGAAAAGCCAAAAGGAGAGAAAGATATATGCTGTCCCTTTATTCTACTATGCTGCTAAGTATAGGAATATAAGTGCCGATAAGCTACAAAGGTTGGCAATGGTAAGAGGGAATAGGGCTGTGTTTACCAATAGGATACTGCGCCCTGAAACCCTAACCTTAGATTACTGCCTTAAACTGTGTGGTATTATGGGTATCAGATTAGATGTTCTTTTAGCCCTATTATTCTCAATCTACAAGCACAAAAAACCCAATTGGTACTATAAGATACAGCCACCCAAGAAAACGTTGCTTAAAGAGGACGCTAAGTACCGAAAACGATATAGCAAGAATAAGCCTATGGCGTACCATAATATAGAAAGAAATGCGCCCCTGATTTACTACACTCAAACTATGGGTATATCAGGACGTTCTTTGTTGCTGTACCTTAAATTTAGAAATAGCAATACCTTAGCTAATCATTTCAGGTGGCCTACCCAAATGAGTATGCTCCACATCATCAGGCTGACAGTCTTAACCAATCAGCCAATCTCGGTAACACTTAACAGGCTGCTCTCAAACATGGGGCAACAGGATAGTTTTATGTTTATCAGGGCGGAGAAAATTGACAATATTATCCCCGTTCCTCTTTTTGAAATAGATGAACAAATAGATGAGGTAAAAGAGCCTAAACAGTTGAGGAAGATACCATTAAGCAAAGATATAATAACAGTAAACCCCGATACCCCTATGTATCAGGCTATTGATATTTTGCTGTCCGAATTGGGTATAAACGGGCTGAATTAATGTATATACATTTAAAGCCCTATGGTAAAAAGCCAAAAGTGCCGCATAGGTAAACTATACAGCACTAAATAGTTTAGTATTGTTTTTGTATTGGGGAGGTGGCTACGGGGGTATAAAGCTGCCCCTATGCGTTCTTATTGTTCTCCCAACGAAAGGTAGTAGCCTTACCTGAGCGGGTCTTAGTAGTAGCCCCGTTTAAGACTGCTGCGTGTCCTCTTGGTGTTTCCAAAGATAGCTGATTAGGGATTAGGACTTTGCCCTCTGTCCTTTGGTAGATAATTGTACTCCCTTTAAATACCACTAAGGTCTTAGCGTTCTGCTCTATCCTTAGTTCGGTGGTTAGTTCTTCCATTGCGCCCATGCTGCAATCTTTGGCAGCTATGTAAATGCGTTCTAAATCGTTGTATGATATTTTCATTTCGTTTTTTTGTTAAATATTAGTTTAAGTACCCACGCTGCAAATATCACATACGGGGTGTAGATTATTATGTAGGCTATTATTACCATAGCCTTAAAAGTTTAAAGGCTTGTTAAGGTTTCCTGTCTTGGCGTGTCTCATAAAGTCAAGTACATTGTTAAGATGTGCCGAGCCAAAATCCTCACTACCGCATAAGGGCTTTTTGTAGATTAGTTTACCTCTATGGTAGACTGTGGTCTGCTGCGTTTCAATGCAGGTGGTAACATTAATACCAAAAATAGTTTTGCTTATTAATTTTGTTTGGGTGCGGGTTGTGGTCATTTCTTTATAGTTTTAATTATTCCTTTGATTAGCTTGCCCACTATGTACAGGGCAGGTAAAATTATTGTTAGGGTTGCTATGAGTTGCATATCTATTTTTTTAGTTGTTTCAGTATATCCCAACTCCCCTTAATTAGAAAGTACAGGCAGATTATTAGCATCGGTGAGGTTATTAGTGTGTGCATGGGTT
>NZ_JBIIAY010000219.1:0-2978 GCF_044239655.1 Brevundimonas sp. | reverse complement strand
GCGTCATGCGTTCAACTCCGCAAGGGTGTTGCGCGCGTGTTCAATGGCGATAGCGACCATATCTTCATAGTAGCCGCCCTCCATGAAGTCCGCGGCGCCCTCATAGCAGCAGCCGCCCAAATAATCCTCGCCGAGCGTCACGCCAGCCTTGCGCGCGGCGACACGCGCCACAAACCACATCAAAGTTCCGTCGGCGATGCGGTTGCAAATCTCACGGTCCGCTTCATCGTCGCCGGTGCAGAAATGGCCCGTTGGGGAGTCATACTCCGGGCCGAACTCCAACACGATTTCGAAACCTTCGCGGGTCTCGATATTTGCTACATCCCACATAAAATGATTCCTCTTTCCCGGCATGATGCCGCGCCTTCCCTCGCCACATAGACAAGGGAAGCGCGCCGCATCACGCGCCTAGTCGGACACGGTGGCAAGCCAAGCGCCAGGCTTGCCGATATAGCACGTGCCCGAATTACCGTAGCAGCACACATAGACGCGCCGCCACTTGCCGTTCCACCGAACCATGTGGCGCGTCGGGATGCGGTTTCCGTAGCCGCTTGCCGTGTAGGAAAGCCCGCGCTCTTGCCACCACAGCGGCGCCAGCTTGGATTCAACCGCCACCGTTAACCGGGGTTCATCGCCCGTTCCGAAATGAAGATACATTCTCTTCCCTCTCTAAGCCAAAGCCAGGATGCGAATCGCTGGCCTATGTAAGTTGCTCTAACCTAACCTAACCGTCAATAGGCTTTTTTGTGCGATTCAAACCATTTTGCGCGCGTCTGTCGGAGGGATTGGCAAGGTAGGATGGTACTTGACAATCTAAATGAAATACTCTAAAAACGCCCCCAGCGTTTTTAGATGTTTTTCATTTATATGTCGTACCATCCCCTTGCCCGTATCCCGTAGGGCTGGCGCGCTTGGGATGAATAAGATTATTTTCTAAGGTATCAGGATACCATAGAGGGTGAAAGTTGAATCAGGATTCATGTTTCTGAACCTTGGCAACTAACTTCGATCGAGCCAGAAACGGAGCGCCAGCAAGGCCAGGGCTGTTGCCAGTAGGATTAGGTCACTCACCCTTGGCGACCAGATACCGAGCCGGGACAGTTTCAATCGGCGCAATCGGCCAAGGCCAGGTCGCGGGCTTGATGTGCACTCGGTCAACGCTGTTGGCGCCCTGAACCACGATATAGTCGCGCCATTCCGGACGGAGTGTCACCGCGGCGCCAATTTTGAAAGCCATCACGCAAAATACTCCCCGAAAGCCAGATCGACGGCCATATCGCGCCGGTCATCCTGCACCTCGCCAAGCGCTTCCAACGTTTCGTAAAACGTCGCTTCGTCGTCACCCGGTTGAAAATACACTTCCCGCCCGTTTGGCGCCCGAAGCGATACGCCAGCGCGCAATGGCGCGTAAAAATACCCGCCGCCGATTGCGATATATCTGTCAGTCATATCCTACCCTTTCCAATGATTGAGACCCAGCCGCGCGGTCGAAATGTTGCGGCCGGGTTAGGTGTTTCAAGGCTATTCCGGAAGCTGCTCGACATAGCCAGCGTAGCGGCCATACCGCTCTGGCGACCTAGCGAGCAGCGCCCGCAGATCGCGCTTTGTCATGTCGCCAGCCCGAACCATCTCAAAAAACAGTTCGTCGCGCTCGCCAACGGCGCGTACCGAATTATAGAAAGCGCGGATTTGCTTATTAGTACCCATTCCGAATCACTCCTCTTGTGTTGATGCGTGTAACCTAGCCTAACCTAGACATTGCCGCAAGGATACGCCGCGACAAGCGCCCGATACGCGCGCTTGGCAGCCACCGGGCAGCGATAGAAGAATGGGTCTGCGTAACCGTTGCAGACCGTATAGCCGCCGTCAACGCGCGTTAGGCCCGCCGTATTGTTGCCCCAACGTCCGTTGCGGTAGGTATACCGTGCGATAACCCGAGTCGTCATATAAGCCTCCATAAGTGAGGCGTGTAACCTAGCCTAACCTAGACATTGCCGCAAGCGATAATTTTAAGGCGTATATAATAGGGCGCGATCAGCTAGGGTGTTGGGCTTAGTGGTATAGGCCAGGGTTTTTTGAAGGGACCCAATTCGGTTAAGGCGACCCCCTCCGGGGGCCGTTCTCGCTGCGGGCCGTCAGGCCGGGTCAGAACCGCTCATACAATTTTTGCCAATTTTCCAAAACCAATGCCTAACCTAATCCCGCCAGAACCGACCCCTTGACAAATCGCTGAAACCCGGTAAACCAACCTGATGCTCAAGACCTGCACCACATGCAAAACAGCCAAAGCAACCGAATCCTTCGGAAAAAAATCCGGGGCTTACGACGGCCTCCAATCGCGGTGCAAACCGTGTATCAAAATTGCCGATGCCGATCGCTTTCAACGCACCAAAGAAATATGCAGCGCCCGCAAAAAAGCCTGGGCCGCGGCAAACCCCGATAAGCAGCGAGAAATGAAAATCCGCTATCGCAAAGCCAATCCCGAAGCTGTTAAAGCCGAGCGCAAGCGCTGGAGAGAACGTAACCCCAGCGCGCGACACGCCGCCGAAGTCCGCAGAGAACTGGCAATCGCGCAACGCTGCGGCTTGCTCACCCCGGAAGGCGCCAAACAAATAGAACGCATTTACGCTGAGGCCCGTCGCCTCACCCAAGAGACCGGCATACCCCACCACGTTGACCACATTGCGCCACTTCGCGGGGAAACCATCAGCGGATTGCACATTCCCGAGAACCTGCGTATTATCCCTGCCGAGGATAACATCAAAAAAGGCGCCAAAGTGCAGCACGACTTGATCGCCCTAGCAACCATGATGGCGTGGTTCTGATGGCCAACCCTCCAGCAAAACGCCGCTCAACGGCTCTGGCGATGCCCCCCAGCGTTGATGCCGCGTTGTATGCGTCGGTTGGCCGCTATGCAGGCGCCGCAGTCCTGACGGTCTTCGAACAGGTCGGCGGTATCGAAGCCATGGCGGACTGGG
>NZ_JBIIAY010000099.1:0-11598 GCF_044239655.1 Brevundimonas sp. | reverse complement strand
CTCGCCTACGTCTTCGGTCCCCCGCTGGGCTACGACCGTGCCGCGACCGACACCTCCCTGGCCAATCAGTTGAGGCAGCAACGCATGGCCTGGGACGTCCCTCTCGCCAATCCCGACAGCCGGCGCGCGACCCAGGACTATATGAACGGCGAACAGAAGGGCTGTATCGACAGCCTGCGCGACATGGCAGCGCGACGGGGCTTCACACTGCAATGAGCCTTGTCGCCCTCCTGCTGTCGGCAATGGTTCAGGCGTCACCCGCCGCAGCCCGGATTACCTATGAGCAGATGGTGGGCTGTGCCGCGACTTTTCGGATGGCCTCAGCGGCGGCGGGTCTGACCGGTAATGCCGAGCTGCGTCAGGCGGGTGTGACGGCCGCCGTGGCCTACGACAACCTGGCCTATCTGTACGGCGAGCCGCTGGGCATTCTGAATGCGGACACCGACGCCGCCATCCGTACCGATGTGGATCGCCAGATCGCCCTTTATGGGCCCGGCCTGAACCGTCGCGCGCCGATCACCCTCCAGGCCATGGACGGCGACCAGCGAGTTTGCCGGGCCGTCTCCGAACGCATTCTGGGCGAAGCGACAGAAGCGGTCGAGGCCGCCACCCCGGCTGACTAAGGCACGACGATTGGCGACGGTCGTGCCGGCACGGAAATGTCACCGTGCCGAAAGAGAAGGTGACAAAAGGGACATTTCCAAACGTCCGAAACCCTATGAATTCAAAATGTTACCGACGCGACGCTTCTCAACCGCGCCAGATTTTGCGAGATTGGGACGGCTGACCTCGTAACGGCTCGCCTCGTCGCATTGTCAAAGACCTTGCGGCGAGATGGCGACAGGTGTGGCCGATTGCAAGACCTGCTTTGGACTATATTCCTATTCTCTCGCCTGTGCGTTTGTCGAGGGAAGGGTTCATCACCCCAGAGAAAGCCTCAACGCGAGCGGCAACCGCGCTAACGGAACTTCCGCAGTCCCCTCGGTCCCATCCGCCCGGTCTGCGCCCGCTTGCCCAGCCAGTCCTTCCAGTCCGGCCAGTTCCTGCGCCGCCCGCCGCCGTCGGCCCATTCCGGCCCGGTCTCGGCGCTGAACACGGTGATGTCCTGCAAGCCGCCGCCCTTGTAGGCTTGCAGCCTGACCCCCTTGCCGCGCCCCATCTCGGGCAGTTCGGCGATGGGGAAGATCAGGGTCTTCAGGTTCTCGCCCAGCGCCGCCACATGGTCGGCCGTCCCGATCCGCAGCAGGGCCTTCAGCTCGCCGTTCAGCACCTGTTTGCCGCCGCGCTTGGAGGCGATCAGATCATCCTCGGGGGCCACGAAGCCATAGCCGTCCTTCGACGCTGCCAGCAGCTTCTGCCCCGGCTGATAGGCCATGACGGCGACGATCTCGGCCTTCTCCTCAAGCTCGATCATCAGGCGCAGCGGCTCGCCGTGCCCGCGTCCACCGGCCAGCTTGTCGGCCTGGAGGGTGAACACCCGCCCGTCGGACGCCGCGACCAGAATCTTGTCGGTGGTGAAGCCCGGTACCAGGAAGCCCAGGCTGTCGCCCTCCTTGAACTTCAGTTCCGACGGATCCTCGACCTTGCCCTTGGTCGCCCGGATCCAGCCGCGTTCCGACAGGATCACCGTAATCGCCTCACGCGGAATATAGGCCTCGGGCGCAGTGAAGGCCGACGCGTCCACGGCCTCGGCGATCGTCGTGCGGCGCGGCGAGATCATCGCCTTGCGCACATCCTGCAATCCCACGATCATCAGCTTGTTCTGTCTGGCCGGCGACGCGATCATGGCCTTCAGCCCGGCCAGTTCGGCGGCCAGTTCTGAGTATTCCTTCTCGATCGCCATCTCCTCGATCCGCGCCAGCTGACGCAGCCGGGTGTCGAGGACATAGTCGGCCTGCATTTCGCTCAGGCCGAAGCGCGCGATCAGCACCGCCTTGGGCTGTTCCTCCTCGCGCACGATGCGGATGACCTCGTCCAGGTTCAGGAAGACGATCCTGAGCCCTTCCAGCAGGTGCAGCCGCTTCTCGACCCGCTCGATCCGCCAGTTCGCCCGCCGGATCAGCACGACCCGCCGGTGATCCAGGAACGCCTGCAGACAGGCCTTCAGCCCCATCACACCCGGCGTGCCGGTGGCATCCAGCACGTTCATGTTGATCGGGAACCGGACCTCCAGATCCGACAGGCGGAACAGGCTTTCCATCAGGGCCTCAGCCTCGATGGTGCGGCTCTTGGGCTCGAGCACCAGCCGGATGTCCTCGGCCGACTCGTCGCGCACATCGGCCAGCAACGGCGCCTTCTTCTGTTCGATCAACTCGGCCAGCTGTTCGACCAGTTTGGACTTGCCGACCTGGTAGGGCATCTCGGTGACCACGACCTGATAGCCGCCGCGCTCCAGCGGCACCCGCTCCCAGCGCGCTCGCAATCGCACCCCGCCGCGTCCGGTCTCATAGGCGTCCAGGATCGCCGCATGGCCCTCAACCGCCACCCCGCCGGTCGGAAAGTCCGGCCCCGGCACGATGGTCGCCAGCTCCGCCGTCGTCGTCCCCGGGTTTTCCAGCAGCACCAGACAGGCGTCGATCAGCTCGCCGACATTGTGTGGCGGAATGGACGTCGCCATCCCCACCGCGATCCCCGACGAGCCGTTGGCCAGCAGGTTCGGGAAGCCGGCCGGCAGCACCACCGGCTCCTCGTCCTGGTCGTCATAGGTGGGTTTGAAATCGACCGAGTCCTGGTCGATGCCGTCCATCAGAAGGACCGCCGCCGGCGTCAGCTTGCACTCGGTGTAGCGCATGGCCGCGGCGTTATCGCCGTCGATATTGCCGAAGTTTCCCTGTCCGTCGACCAGCGGATAGCGCTGCGAGAAATCCTGCGCCAGTCGCACCAGGGCGTCATAGATGGAGGCGTCGCCGTGCGGGTGATAGCCGCCCATGACCTCGCCCACGACCTTGGCGCATTTGCGCGCCGCCGCCTGCGGGTTCAGCCGCATCTGGTGCATGGCGTACATGATCCGCCGGTGCACCGGCTTGAACCCGTCGCGCACGTCCGGCAGCGCCCGGTTGGTGATCGTCGACAGAGCATAGGCCAGATAGCGCCGGCTCAGCGCCTCGCTCATCGGCTCGTCGACGATACGGCCGCCTTCGGGGGGCGGTGGGGTGTGGATGGTCATGCGGGATCGAATCGGTGATGCGGAGGAGGAAGTCTAGCGGCATTCAGGGACGTTATGCCGCCTTAGAACGTTCGCCGACTTAATCAGCGGCAGACCCAAAGACGAAGTCCCAGCTGTAGGTGAAGGTGTGCTGGCAACCTAGTTGGCTGGTGTCGCCGACGATCAAACGATCATAGATTTGAGCATCTCGCCGAGAACCGTCCAACGCTTCTCCCCCGAGCCAGATGACCAGTTGGTCCTGTCCATCAGAAAATTCGGTTCTGCCGTAGATCGCGTATCTGAGACCCGGATCGCGAAGCCGGTAAACGCTTGTGCCATCATGACGTGAAACTCTTCGGCCCGGCCGTGATGGACCTCTGAAAATCTCGCTTTCGCCGATCCTGAAGGCACCTGACGGCCCTTCAATATCAATCGCCATAGCCTCCGCACCACCCTGAAAGCCGACAATGCGCTCGCCTTCAAGCAGGGTGAAACTGCTGTATTTAAAGCAGAGCTGCTTGGGGCCCGCGATTGGCGCCATCGTGTCAGCATCCGACGCCTGAGCGCGTACGGCAGGTGAGGCGAACGCTGGAATGCCAATGAGACCCACAACACAAGCCACGAGTGCCGACGCCGAAATCCTCGCAATGTGACCGCGCACAGTTGGCATAAAGCGATGTGCGGACCGTCCGGCCCTCGGGTCAAGCCCGAGGGGTGACGGCGTCTCTATCCCACCACCGCCTGCATCCCGGCCAGAAGACTGGCTGCGGTGATCGGTTTGGCGACGTGCAGGTCGGCGCCGGCGAGGCGTGCCGCGTCCTGATGCTCGGCCATGGCGTTGGCGCTGAGCATGATGACCGGGGTCGGCGGCGCCCCCTGCTCGGCCTCCAGAGCGCGGATGGCCCGCGTCGCGCTGAGACCGTCCATCAGCGGCATCTGCATGTCCATCAGCACCAGGTCGAACTCGCCCCCGGCGAAGGCCGCCACTGCCTGGGCCCCGTCGTCCACGGTGACCAGGTCTACGTCCTGGTCCGACAGGATCATCTGCACCACCCGCTGATTGACCGGGTGATCCTCGGCCAGCAGGACGCGCAGCGGCCGGTCCGCCGGGCGGGCGGACAGGGCCTCGGGCCGGCTCGGCCGGGCAGCCGACGCCTCGGTCCGTTCCAGCGGCAGCCGCACGGTGAACCGGCTGCCCAGGTTCGGCGTCGAGGTCGCCGAAATCTCGCCGCCCATGATCTCGACCAGCGAGCGACAGATCGACAGCCCCAGCCCGGTCCCGCCGAACCGGCGCGTGATCGAGCCGTCGGCTTGGCTGAACCGCTCGAACATCCGCTCGGCGTGTTCGGACGGGAAGCCGACCCCGGTGTCACGAACCTCCAGCGTCAATGTGTGACGACCGTCGTCGGTCAGGGTGTCGTCGGTGACCTGGATGTGGACGCTGACCCCGCCGCGGGCGGTGAATTTCACCGCATTGGACAACAGATTGCCCAGCACCTGGCGGATGCGTGTGCTGTCGCCGACGAAGGCCCCGCGCGCGGCCTCGTGGCGCTCGATCTCGAAGGTCAGGCCCTTGTCCTCGGCCTTGGCGCGGTGGACGTCGATACAGGCGGCGATGGCCTCGTCCAGGTCGAACGGCCGCGCCTCGAGCGCCAGCTGTCCGGCCTCGATCTTGGACACGTCCAGGATGTCGGACACCAGCCGTTCCAGCGTCACGCCCGACGACTGCACCAGCCCGACCATCTCGCGCTGTTCGGGCGTCAGCTCGGTGCGCGACAGGGCGTCGATGATGCCGATGACGCCGTTCAGGGGCGTGCGGATCTCGTGGCTCATATTGGCGAGAAAATCGGACTTTGCCACGCTGGCGGCCTCTGCGGCGGCCTTGGCCTCGATCAGTTCGCGCTCGGCGGCGACCCGGTCGGTGACGTCGCGCGCCACCCCATAGATCCGGTCACCCATCCGCTGCGCCCGCCATTCCAGCAGGCGGTAGTGGCCATCGGCATGTCGATACCGATTGATGAAGCCCAGGACGGGATCGCCCGCCTTGCGGTGCGTGACCTCGGCGACGCTACCCAGGGTTCCGGGCATGTCTTCGGGGTGGACGAGGCGCAGCAGGGGCTGCCCTTCCATCTCGTGCGGATGGTGGCCCAGGGCGGTGTGCCACGACCGGCTGGCCTTGATCACCCGTCCGTCCAGGTCGCGCACGACCAGAAGGTCCAGCGACACGTCGAAGAAGTTGCTGATCTCGTCCGCAGGCGTCGCGCGTTCGGGAAAGGCCACGACGACGCCGTCGGAGGGTTCAGGATCACGGGTCTCGGCCGACGGCACGTGGGTCATGCGTGGAACTGCCTGTTACGCGTCGCTGACAACGACAGGTCTGTCATGACACGTCAGGGTTAATCCGTCATTGCGCCAATGCGCGTCTTTTACAGCCGACCCGACTCTCTCAGCCGATCGACCATCCACACCCTCGCCTCGGGGATCGGCCGGTTCTGGGGGTGGAAGACGAACTGCTCCAGGAAATGCCCGGTCAGGTCCAGACCGGCCCCCACATCGCCCTCGCCCAGACCCGCCTGCGCCCCCAGCATGAAGGGCGGCAGCTTCAGCATCTTGTCGGCATAGGGGGCACCCGCCTCGCGCGACACGGCCCGGCCCGTGCGCGGGCTGACATAGATCAGGTCATCGACCGTGCCCGTCGCCGCGCATCGCGACAGGTCCAGCCCGAACCCGAGGTCCTCCAGCAACCCCGCCTCGAACCGAACGAAGATCGCGGGCCAGACGGCCGGGATCTGGAACGCCGACATCAGCGCCTCGAACGCCAGAAAGGCCCCCGGATGCGGCTCCCGCTCCGGCAGGGCACCCTGCGCCACCGCCGCCGCCGCGCTCAGTCCGGTCAGGGCGACGGCGTCGTCGAACAGGGCCGCGACGCCCTCGCCCACCGCCTCCAGCCGCGCCGAGCCCAGGTGGTCGCTGGTTCGTGCCCGATAGTCACAGATCACCCGCGACCCGGCCTGCAGGAACGGCTTCATCTTGCGCGACGCCCCGCCCGCCACATAGGCCCCGCGCCGCCCATGGGTCTCGGTCAGCAGATCGACCACGACCCCCGTATCCCCATGCGCCCGCGCCGACAGGACGAAGGCCTCCTCGTGAAAATCCATCAGGGCGCCGGATCGGCCGGTGCGGGATGGGCCCGGATCAGAGCCGTCACGTCTTTGGCGACGTCGTTGGGCACCGCATAGCTCAGCACATACTGCTGGATCTTCCAGCCGCCGTCGGTCCTGACCAGCACCCCCGACCCCCGCGTCACCCCATAGGCGTCGTTGTCGAGCAATTCATCGAACGAGACGACGCACTGACAGGGTAGGTCCAGCACCGTGACCACGCGCTCGCGAGGGTGATAGGTCCAACCCCTGCCCTGGCTGAAATACGGCATGGCATAGGCCCGGAACTGCTCGACACTCCAGCGCTCGGTCGCATCCGTGCCGACGAACCGGGCGTCGGGCGTGAACAGGTCGAAATAGGCCGGGCCGTCGGCGGCGGTCGCCAACTCATGCAGCCGATCGACGACGGCCGACGCCTCGGCCTCGGGCGTGGATTGCAGGACGATCGCGAGCGAGAGGGCGAGAAACGACATCACAGGTTCCCGGTTTGTACACCTCCGTCATAGAGGCCCGCATCGCAGACGCCAACACCGCATGAGTCCGTCTGTGAAAGGCGCCGCACGGGCCTTCTAGATGACGACCCAGATCAACGCCCCGCCCATGACCCCGGACAGCGGCGCGATCAGGCGAACGGCCGGGACCGGAATACGGCTCGCCCACCACGTCGAATAGCCCGCATGCCAGCGTCGGGGCAGGACCAGCAGGACCACAGCCGAGACGATCAGGAAACCGCCGATCACCATCACCGCAAGCGGGTATCGAGACCCGGCGGCCGCCAGGATCATGGCCGCACCGGCCAGGATGCGCACCGTCATCTCGCCGATATGGACGCTCGGTGACCCACCCATGCGACTGAGCGCCACAAGCGCCTGACGCGGCCGGACCAGCATGAAGACGCCCAGGCCAATCAGCCAGACGCCCGCCACGACGACAAGTCCCTGCGACACGGTGGCGATCATGGCGGGTCTCGGAGGGGGCGTGACCCTCCGAACCTAGCACACGTGCCGGAGATGTCTCAGGCGAGGCTACTCCCCGCTTTCCGGAACGGGATAGGTCTCCGGTGTCAGCACGCTGGCCAAGGCCACCAGGTTGCGCGCCGCGTTACGCCCCACGCGGTCGGAATAGTCGTGGCCCTGATCCGTCTCGACATAGTCGGGCCCGGGCCCCGGCCCCAGGTGCCAATAGGTCCAGCTCTGCCCCGGGATGGTGAAGCCCATGTCGATCAGGCCCTGGGAGATGGTGGCCACGATGTTGTGGGCCCCGTCCTCGTTGCCGGTGACGACGATGCCCGCGACCTTGCCGAAGGCCACCGGCCGGCCGCTGTCGTCGGTCTCTGCGAACCAGGCGTCCATTCGCTCCAGTGCGCGCAGGGCCACGCTCGACATCTGACCCAGCCAGGTCGGGGTGGCGAACACCACGATCTGCGCCGCCTTCAGCTTGGCATCCACCGACGGCCAGTCGTCCCCCTCGCCCTCGTCGGCGGAGACGCCGGGCCTGATATTCAGGTCGACCAGCCGGACCATCTCCACCTCGGCCCCGCCCTTCTCCAGTTCGGCGATGACGACGTTTGCGAGCGCCTCGGTGCTCGACGTCTGCGGCGACGGCTTGAGGGTGCAGTTGAGGACGACGGCCTTCATGAGATGCTCCGGGGTTGAGCGAGACAAACCGGCGAATAGGTGGGACGTTCCCTCTCCTCCCCGTTCGCCGCTTGGCGAATGGGGAGGTGGATCGGCGCATCTTCGCGCCGAGACGGAGGGGGCGACTCGGTCTTCCCGGTGGCTCTTTGACACCCTCACCTCGGCCACCGCATCGCCCCCTCCGTCAGCTCGCAAGCGGCTCGCTGCCACCTCCCCATCGCTGCGCGACAGAGAGGAGAAGTTCATTTAACCGCCCGGTTGACAACGCCTCCTCCACGCCGTACTTAACCCATCAGTTCAACACGAAACCCGCCATGCCCGCCCCCGACCCCCTCTCCGCCAAGTTCGCCGCCCTCGCCGATCCGACCCGTCGGGCCATCCTGGCGCGGCTGTGCGAGGGCGAGGCCAGCGTGGGCGACCTGGCCGAGCCGTTCGACATGAGCTTGCCCGCCGTCTCCAAACATCTGAAGGTGCTGGAAAGGGCCGGTCTGATCAGCCGGGGCAAGGAGGCCCAGTGGCGGCCCGCCCGGCTGGAGCCGATGGGCATGAAGGGCATGGCCGAGTGGCTGGAGCACTATCGGCGATACTGGGATGCCAGCTTCGACCGCCTCGACGCCTATTTGAAGAAAATCCAGAAGGGAGACCCCGATGGCCCACGAAACTGAAATCGACCCCTGCCACGCCACCGGCGCGCACGGCCATACCCTGGTGCTGGAGCGGATCCTGAACGGGACGCCGGAGAAGATCTGGAAGGCCTGGACGACGCCGGAAATCCTGGCCCAGTGGTTCTGTCCCAAGCCCTGGTGGATCACCGACGCGGTCATCGAGCCCGAGGTCGGCGGCCGCTTCGCCGTCACCATGAACGGCCCGGACGGCGAGGTCATGCCGAACGACGGGGTCTTCCTTCTGGTCGAGCCCGCACGCCGCTGGATCACCACCGACGCCTTCATCAAGGGCTGGTTGCCGGCCGGGCCCTTCATGTCGGCCGAGATCGAGCTGACCCCCCTGCCCGACGGCACGACCCGCTATGTCGCCACCGCCCGCCACTGGTCGGAGGAGACGATGAGGCAGCACGAGGCCATGGGCTTCCACGACGGCTGGGGCACGGTCGCCGACCAGTTGAACGAACTCCTGCCGACGCTCTGAGATGTCGCTCGTCGATCCCGCCCTGAAGCCCCTCCCGCCGCTGCTGCCGGGCCGGCTGGAGATGACCCGCACCTTCGACGCGCCCCGGCCCCTGGTCTGGGCCGCCTGGACCCGGCCCGAGATGCGGGTCGGCTGGATGGGTCCGGTCGAATGGCCGATGGTGTCGGGCACCAATGACCTGCGGGTCGGCGGCGAATGGCGCGCCTGCCTGCGCTCGGTCGAGACGGGCGAGGACCTCTGGCAGGGCGGCCACTACCGCGAGATCGACGAGCCCCGCCGCCTGGTCTTCACCTTCAAATGGGACGAGAGCCACGAGGACGGCCCGCCCGCCGACACCCTGGTCACCGTCGACCTGCACGAAACCGACGACGGCCGGACCCGGATGGACTTCACCCACGAGGGCCTGAAGTCCGAGCGCAGCGTCACCGGCCATACCTACGGCTGGACCTCGACCATGGACCGGCTGGACGCCTGGCTGCTCGCCAACCCCGACTGAACCCAAACCCCAACGAGACAGAGAGGAACGCCGTCATGAAACTGGTCACCGCCCTCAGCTTCCAGGGCCAGTGCCGCGAGGCGCTGGAGTTCTACAAGTCCGTCCTCGGCGGCGAAATCCAGGCCTTTGCCTATGCCGAGGCGCCTCCCGGCATGCCCGTCGATGCGAAATATGACGACTGGCTGATGCACGGCTGGCTCCAGATCGGGGACCAGGCGATCATGGGCGCGGACATGCCGCCCGAGTTCGCGCCGAACATCGACAAGCCCAAGAACGGCTTCGACGTCTCCTTCCACACCGAAGACGCAGAAGAGGCCCGCCGCGTGTTCGATGCCCTTTCAGCCGGCGGCACGGTCGGCATGGCGTTCGGCGAGACCTTCTGGTCGCCGGGCTTCGGCACCTTCACCGACAGGTTCGGCATTCCCTGGATGATCAACACCACCGGCGCGATGCCGTCATGAAGGCCTCGCCCAGCGTCTGGGTCGGTCGTGTCCTGACCGGCCTGTTCGCCGTCTTCATGCTGGGCGCGTCGATCATGCCCAAATTCTTGATGCCCGAGATCGCCGCCCAGAGCTCGGCCTCGACCGGTTGGGGTGCCGACAAGATCCTGTTGCTCGGGATCATCGAGCTGAGCTGCCTCGTACTCTATCTGATCCCGCGTACGGCAGTGTTCGGTGCGGTGTTGATGACGGCCTATCTGGGCGGTGCCGTCGCCTCGAATCTCAGGGTCGACAACCCCCTGTTCGGCTTCACCCTGTTCGGCGTCTATCTGGGCCTGTTCATGTGGGGCGGGCTGTGGCTGCGCGACCCGGCCCTGCGCCGGCTGTTCCCCCTCCGTCGGAGCTGATCGCCATGAGAAAGCTCATCGCCGCCGCCTTTATCAGCCTGGACGGCGTCATGCAGGCGCCGGGCGGGCCCGAGGAAGACCCGTCGGAGGACTTCGCTTTCGGGGGCTGGACCGCCCCCTTCTGGGCCGCGGACACCGACCCCTTCATGGGCGTATTCGACGACGCAGGGGGTCACCCGTTCGACCTTCTGCTGGGTCGGCGGACCTACGACATCTTCGCTGCCTACTGGCCGGTGCATCAGGAGATTCCGATCGGCCCCCTGTTCGACCGCGTCACCAAATATGTCGCCACCTCGGACCCAGACACGGCGACCTGGATCAACTCGGTCCCCCTGACCGGCGACGTCCCGGCCGAGGTCGCGCGGCTCAAACAGGGCGAGGGCCCCGACCTGTTGACCCAGGGGTCCAGCGTCCTGCTGCACGCCCTACTGGCCCACGACCTGATCGACGAGCTGCGCCTGATGACCTTCCCGGTCGTCCTGGGCCACGGCAAGCGCTGGTTCGGCGAGGGAGCCGCACCCGCCGGCTTCACCCTGGACCGGACCGAGACCTTCTCGACCGGCGTCGTGTCCAGCCTCTACACCCGGGCCGGCGAGGTCCGGACCGGCACGATCGGCGATGCCTGATCCATCAGTCTCAGGGCCGGGGCGACTCGGCCCGGAGGGCGACGGTCTCCAGCAGCCCCGCCAGCACCTCGTCGCCGTCCCAGCGCGCCATCTCGGCCAGTTCCTGGGCCATGGAGCCGATATACTCGCGGACAGGATACTCCGCCTTGGCTGGGGAGCGGGATGAGACGGCGGAGGTCTCGGCGAGTTCGGCGCGGGCCATGATGAAGGTCCTCGGATCTGACAGCGAGTCTCACCCTGCACAACTTTAGGGTAAACGACAACCCATAGCTGAATTCCGCATTGCACAATCGGCGTGATTGACAGGACGGCTGCGTCTGACCACCTTCGCCGCCTCCCAAACAGACTGCGCCCTAATGAACCTCGTCATCGTCGAGAGCCCGGCCAAGGCCAAGACCATCAACAAATACCTCGGCCCGGACTATGAGGTTCTGGCCTCCTACGGCCACATCCGCGACCTGCCGTCCAAGGACGGGTCCGTCCGTCCCGACGACGATTTCGAGATGGAATGGGAGGTCGATGCCCGCGCCTCGGCCCGGA
>NZ_JBIIAY010000205.1:0-2981 GCF_044239655.1 Brevundimonas sp. | reverse complement strand
CGTGGAGGCCCACAGGTCCAGGTACCGGTTGAACAGGTCGGCCTGGGCGGTGAACAGCTTCTCAGGCTTGGCAGCCAGACTGGTCATGACCTCGGACATGGCCGGACCGACGTTGAACGGGTCGGGATTCATGGCCGCGACGGGGTCCTTGCTCTTGCCGGACAGCGTCGCCTCGGCCATCGCCGCTTGGGCCTTCATCGCCGCCCTGGCCAGGTTGAGGGACAGGGTCTCCAGCATGGCCTGCTGCTCGGCACCCATGATCCCGAACGGGTTGGCCGCCGCTTCGACGCTATCGACCGATGGAGGCGGGGTCTCGGCCTGAGGCATGGGCTCGGGCGGCGGCAGGGGCTCTGCCGTTTCCACAGCCGCCTTCTTTGCGCGCGGACGGGGCGGCTTGACCGAGGTCGGGCGACCGGACTTTCGCGGCGCAGCAGCCGGCAGGTCAGCAGAGGAGGGCAGGTCGGAGGCCGGGGTCGGGCGCTTGGCCATCGGGTGTCCTTCTGGCGTTTCCTGGCGGAGCGAACGGGATGCCGCCTTCCGCCGGTCGTGATCATGGCATATGACCGACCCCGAAATGAATGCGCGCGTATCGAAAAAGATGGATCGGCCGGTTCTGGTGCTGGCCGCCCTCGCCGGCGGGTTCGCCTTGACCGGCTGCGTCGGGGCGTTCGACCCGGAAGTGGACGCCGCGTCGCCGATCGCGCCCCGCTTCGTGGCCCTCGTCGAGGCCAACCGCACCTATCCGCGCTGGGAGGATTTCCCCAAGGCGACGCCGGTGCCCGAGCCGGTCCAGGTGGCGGCGCGCGTCAACACCCTGCGCGCCACCGGGGGTACCCTGGCCGGAGAGGTCGAGCGGCTGGAGTGGACTCTGGGGGACGCCGAGGCCTTCCAGCGTGAAGTCGCCGCGCGAATCGCCGCCACTCCGGTCTCGCCCGAGGCCGTCCAGACGACCGAAGATATCGAGGCACGCGCTGAGGCCCTGCGTGCCCGAGCCGCGGCCCCGCCGCCCATCGACCGGCCGCGCCCTTAGGCCGCCTTGCGCATGGCCGACGCACCCATTCCCGCATTCCTCGACGTCACACGATCGCTGTCCGGTCGCACCTGGCGACAGCGCCCGGCCGAGCCGGCCGTCACCCGCGCCCATATGCAGGCGCTGGGCCTCGACGAGCCGCTCGCGCGGGCTCTGGCGGCGCGGGGCGTGCGAGCGGATCAGGGCGCTGACTTCCTCAAGCCTACGCTGAAGGCCCTGTTTCCAGACCCGTCCAGCTTCATGGATATGGACGCGGCGGCGACCGCCATCATCGACGCCCTGGTCGGGGGGCGGAGCATCCACGTCTTCGCCGACTATGACGTGGACGGTGCATCCAGCGCGGCCCTGCTGGTGCGCTGGTTCCGGGCCATGGGGGCCGACCTGCCGATCTATGTCCCCGACCGGATCACCGAAGGCTACGGACCCAGTGCGAAGGCCTTCGACACATTGAAGGCGTCGGGGGCCGATCTGGTCATCACGGTCGACTGTGGTGCTGCGGCCAACGAGGCCGTGGCCCATGCGACGGCGATCGGTCTGGATGTCGTGGTCATCGACCATCACATGATGCGCGAAGAACCGCCGCAGTGTCTGGCCGTCGTCAATCCGAACCGGCCCGGCTGCAACTCCGGCCAGGGCAATCTGGCGGCGGCCGGGGTGGTGTTCGTGCTGCTGGCGGCGCTGAACCGTGAGGCGCGCCGCCGGGGACTGTTCGCGGATCGGGACCAGCCCGACATCCGGCAATGGCTCGATCTCGCGGCCATGGGGGCGATCTGTGACGTCACTGGCCTGACCGGCTTCAACCGAGCCCTGACCGGTCTGGGGCTGGGGGTCATGTCGTCGTGGGGCAATCCGGGGCTGAAGGCTTTGCTCGCCGCCTCGGGCGCGGTCGAGGGCCCGGCGAAGTCGAATCACGCGGGCTTCATCCTGGGCCCCCGGATCAACGCAGGCGGTCGGATCGGCAAGTCGGACCTTGGGGCGCGACTGCTCTCGACCGACGATCTGGACGAGGCGCGCATGCTGGCTCAGGAGCTCGATGCGCTCAACATCGCCCGCCGCGAGGTTGAACGGGAGGTCACCGAGGAGGCCACGCGTCGCGTCGAACAGACCGGCCGTCACGCCGATGGCTCTGCGGTCGTCGTGATCGCCGGCGATGACTGGCATCCCGGCGTGGTCGGCATCGTCGCGGGCCGTCTGCGCGAACGCTGGCGAAAGCCGGTCATCGTCATCGGCGTCGACGCCATAAACGGCATCGGCAAGGGCTCAGGCCGGTCGCAGCCCGGCATGAACCTGGGGCGGGCGATCCAGGCGGCCTGGAATGCGGGTGTGCTGATCGCCGGTGGGGGGCACGCCATGGCGGCAGGCCTGACCGTGCGCGCCGACCGAATCGACGAACTGCGCGACTTTCTCAACGATCGACTGTCCGGCGAACAGGCCGAGGCGGAAGCTATTGACCGGGTCGAGATCGACGCCCTGATCGAACCGTTCGGTGCGACCCGCGCCCTGTTCGAATCGTTCGAGCAACTGGCCCCCTTCGGGCCGGCCAACCCCGAGCCGCTGTTTGCGCTCAGCGGCGTTCAGGCCCGCGAGCCCGTGGCCATGTCTGGTGGCCATGTGCGATGCCGCCTGGTCGGCGCCGATGGGCATTCGGTGAAGGCCATCGCCTGGCGCTGTGCCGATCTGCCGGGAGGAAAGGCGCTTCTGGCCGGGCAGGGCGGTCTGAACGTGGCCGGTCGCCTGAAAGCCGACGACTGGAACGGCCGGAAGGGTGTGCAGTTCGAGATCGAGGACATCGCCGACCCCCGCATGGCCCAATAGACAGCCTCTTGATCGTCCCTGTCGAAATACCGCGTTTCGATGCTTGCGCCCTCCGGAATCGCCCGCTATATCGCCCGCTCTCGCGCAGCGGTCCCTTCGTCTATCGGTTAGGACGTCAGGTTTTCAACCTGAAGAG
>NZ_JBIIAY010000204.1:0-3010 GCF_044239655.1 Brevundimonas sp. | reverse complement strand
ACGGCACCTGGCGGGTCAAGCTGTTCAGCGACCGGGGCGCCATCGACTATGTGCGGGTCATGCTGTTCCAGGACTTCGGCCAACTGGTGAACCCGGAGGCGCTGAACGCCGCGCCACTCGCAGGCCTGACCTCCGCGCCAGCGCCCAGTGCGACCCAGGCCGCCGCCATCGGCGACGCCGCCGCGCGCCGGGCCGCTGCGCCGGCCACGCCTGCTCCTGCGGGAGCGCCACGGTGAGACGGGCGGCTACGGTCCGTGTCGTCGGCCCGATGGACTGGATCTTCATTCCCGCCCTGATCGCGATCGGGCTGTCGATCGTTCTGGCTACGCCGGTCGAG
This sequence comes from Brevundimonas sp., assembly GCF_044239655.1. Taxonomy (GTDB): domain Bacteria; phylum Pseudomonadota; class Alphaproteobacteria; order Caulobacterales; family Caulobacteraceae; genus Brevundimonas. Next base: position 2,673 of record NZ_JBIIAY010000204.1, on the reverse strand, counting down.
CTGTTCGGGCTGAAGCTGCCCGAGCCGATCCTGCCGATGGTCCTGGCCTTTGCCTGGCCCCTGATCCGACCATCGATGATCGCGCCTCTCGTGCTGCTGTTGCTGGGCCTGTTCGTCGATCTGCTGTTGGCGGGCGCTCAGCCCCTCGGGGTCTGGTCGTTGAGCCTGCTGGTCGTCTACGGCGTGGTGCTGGCGGCGCGGAACCTGCTGGCGGGGCAGGAGACCCAAATCCTGTTCATCTGGTACGCCTGCTGCACCCTGCTGGCCTTTCTTCTGACCTATCTGATCGTCAGCATCCAGGCGGCGAACGCGCCCAGCATCCTGTCTCTGTTCGGTCAGATGATCCCGACCCTGCTCCTGTTTCCGATCGCCAACATCATGATCGAACGCTTCGACGACGGCGACATGCGGCTGCGATGAGCAACGAGCCCTCGATCTTCTTTTCGGACGTCAACGAGCGCCAGGGGTCGTTCCTGCGCCGAACCTTCGTGGTCGGCGGGGCGACGGCTCTGGGCGTCGCGGCCCTGACCGCGCGGCTGGCCCAGCTCCAGGTCGTTCAGGCGCAAGAGTATTCGACGCTCGCCAGCGAGAACCAGTTCAACTTCCGCCTTGTGCCGCCGCCGCGCGGACGGGTGCTGGATCGCAACGGGGTGGTCATCGCGGGCAACCGGCCCAGTTTCCGCGTCCTGGTCGTGCGTGATGAGACCAAGGATCTGGATCAGACGCTGGACCTTCTTGGGCGGTTGCTGCCCGACACCATCGACCGCCGCCGCGCCATCATCCGCGACGTCAACGCCGCGCCGCGCTTCAGTCCCGTCCCGGTCAAGACGGACCTGTCGTGGGAAGAGTTCGCCCGGGTAAACCTGTATGCGCCCGAACTGCCCGGCGTCATGGCCGACATGAACGAGACGCGGTTCTATCCGTTCGGCGGGTCGTTCGCCCACGTGATCGGCTATGTCGCCAAGGTCACCGACCGCGACATCAAGGCGATCCGGGACAAGGGCCAGGAACCGCCCACCATCCTGTTCAATCCGGGTTTCCGCATCGGCCGCTCCGGCGTCGAAAAGGCCCTGGATGCCGACCTGCGGGGCGAGGCGGGTGGCAAGCGGGTCGAGGTCGATGCGCGGGGTCGCGTCGTGGCCGAGGACATCGGCGGGTCGCGCCCCGCCATCAACGGCAAGGACGTGGTGCTGACGCTGGATGCCGATGTGCAGAACCGGGCGCTCGAGGTGTTCGGCGACGAGAGCGGTGCCTGTGTCGTCATGGATGTGCGCAACGGCGACATCCTGTGCATGACGTCGTCGCCGTCGTTCGATCCCAACCTGTTCGTCGGAGGGGTGCCGTCGCGGATCTATCGCGCGTGGAGTGACTTCGAGCGCAAGCCCCTGCTGGACAAAACGATCAACGGCGTCTTCCCGCCGGGCTCGACCTTCAAGCCGGCGACGGCGCTGGCCCTGCTGGCGGCGGGGGTGGATCCTGCGGATCGGGTCAACTGCAGCGGCGTGTTCCGCACCGGCCAGCGCTGCTGGGGTCGGCATGGCTCGCAGGACATGCACGAGGCCATCAAGAACTCGTGCGACATCTATTTCTACACGATGTGCAACCGGGCCGGGGTCGACGGCATCCGCGACACGGCCCTGAAGCTGGGGTTCGAACACGAGTTCGACATCGGCGTCGACAACCAGAAGAAGGGGCTGCTGCCCTCGACCGCCTGGAAGCGGCGCACCTTCCCGCGTGATCCGACCTGGCATCCGGGCGAGACGACGTCGGTGGCGATCGGCCAGGGGGCGGTGACCGTCAATGCCCTGCAACTGGCCACCTATACGGCGCGGCTGGCCAACGGGAAGAAGGCGATCCTGCCGCGTCTGATCAAGTCGGTCGGCGGCGTCGAGCGTCCGTCCGGGGCCGCCGTGCCCGACCTGCCGTTCGACCCGGCCCATATCGAGATCGTGCGCCAGGGCATGATCGCGGTGGCCAATGACAGGTCCGGCACCGCCTATCGCCAGTCGCAGCTGGGGCTGGGCGACATCCAGATGGCCGGCAAGACCGGCACGGCCCAGTCGCGGGACTATGGGTCCGGCACCCGCAGGTCGAACGTCTGGGCAGAGAAGGACCACAACCTGTTCATCGCCTTCGCACCGGTGGATGCCCCGCGCTATGCCGTCGCCGTCATCATCGAGCACGGCGGCCGGGGCGGGGGCACGGCCGGTGCGCCCCGCGCCCGCGAGGTGATGCGCACTGTCCTGCTCAAGGACCCCGAGATGCGCGAGCGGATCACCCGGCCGCCGCCCCCTGAGGCGACGGGTCCGCAGATCGACGAGGGTGACATCGGCGCGGCACCCGAGCCGGCCGTGGCACCGCCGACGCCGGCGCGTCGGGCGTCGTCCGCGCCGGCCCGCGATCCCAATGTGCCCCCGGGCTTCACCCCCTATCAGGCGACGCCCCGATGACCGCCTCGGCCCTGACCCGTCCTGGCGAACGCGAGCGGCTTTCGACCAAGCTGGGCGAGATCGAATGGCGGCTGGTCGCCCTGCTGTGCGCGGTCGCCATGGTCGGCACCGCCATGCTCTATTCGATCGCCGGCAGCAGCTGGCAGCCCTGGGCGATCGACCACCTGATCCGGTTCGGTGCCCTTCTGGTCGCCATGCTGGGGCTTTCGCTGGTCCATCCCCG
>NZ_JBIIAY010000253.1:0-3028 GCF_044239655.1 Brevundimonas sp. | reverse complement strand
AATGCGTTTGAAATTTGCCTATACGAAAACATCAACAACGCAAACCGACCGCATGAAGACAGGATAATCTGCATCCTGAGCAATCGGTTCTATACTGCTACCTTACTGGAAGAAGATGGACGATATACCGCACTATTAAACCTCGACACACTTGGAACACAGAAAAACCCGATACGATACCGGACGATTGGGAAAAACTCCGCTTGGTTTGGCGGCAACCAAACAGCACCGAATCGAATGTTTTTACAAATGACCTTTTAACTTCCAGTTCCCCCGATAAAATGAAAACTGCAATGAAATTTCTTACCAGCCTTGAAACTTACTTGTATGGATTGCTAGGGATGCTAGGCGCGTTCATTATGCCTATTGTGCCGTTTTTAGCCCTTTGTGGCCTACTTATTCTATTAGATACTGTTACGGGCATCAGGGCAGCAATGCGGCGTGGAGAGAAGCCCAACAGCAGAAGGGCAGCACGGATAATTGACAAAACATTGGTCTATGGATCTTCTGTTTTGGCCTGTCACGGGGTCGAGGTTGTGTTAAAACTACCTGACTCGGTTACTTACTTCGCCGTTGGTGCGATTGCCTTTACGGAGCTAATGTCTGTTCTGGAGAATACGCGGGTGGTGAGTGGTGCAAACATAGCTGATGTGATTCGGGGCATGTTGCCGGGCGGGAAAAAGGTGGAGAATAAGGAGGAGGAGAAATAAAAAAAGCCGAACAATTTGCCCGGCTTACAATCAAACGTAATCACTTTGCACTAGAAAAAAACAATCCTATGAAAATCAGGTACAAGGTAAATTATTTCAACCATAAAATCAATCGACATGTCAAAAATCAAATTGTTAAATCCTATTTCTGAGCTGATCGCGAAGCTGGGGATCGGGTACATCGACGACAAGGTATTCGCAGCTCTTGAAGGGAAACAGCTACCCCAAAAGCTTGCTGACCGTGGGTTCGATCGCGTGCGCCAAACCATTGAAGCGATCACGGATGACAATGCGGCCAATGCGGATCAAGTTGCTGCCGTTTGGTTGGCCTACTTGAACGAGGATGTTATTCCGGCCGTAGGTGAAGCCATTGCCCCTACCCTAGAAGCAATTGAAAGCCCTGAAACGCGCGCACTTGTCATTAGCTTGGCGGGTATGGTGGTTAGTGCTGCTTTGCTTCTTACCGACAACCAGGACAACAACAACGCACAATTGAAGGCGTATTTTGAAACCCACATCAAGTCGGACGATTTCCGAAGTGTGATCGTTGGCCAAGTTCGGGCGCTTGCTGAAAAGTACAGCAAGGACAAAGCCCTTGTCGGCCTGATCATTTCCGTTTTTGGAGCGTTCTTTGACTTGATCCAAGGCGTTGAACTGGATCAGGATCAAGCCCGGTTACTTGCTGGAGGGACTGAGTAACCTTAATGGGATTATAATTTGTTAGTGGGGCTATCAGGGTGACTTGGTAGCCCTTTTTTTTGTGAAATAAAAAAGCCCGCTAAAGTGCGGGCTGGATGACGTGAAGTTTTTTATATTTTTTTAATGCAGCGCAAATGTCGCCACTGCACATTTTTGCTGCATCGTAAAAATCCGCCTCAGCCTGTTGGTTTGGCCAAGGCACCATTTGCGCCACACCTTCGTTGGTTATAAAGTGCCGAGTACTAGACTCAGTACTCTGTATTTGATAGCGGTCATTACTATCGAAAAAGAAACCTCCGGGAAAAGTTTTGTCGAAGGCGACAGCATAAAACCCGCCTTCGATTGGCCAAAGAACATCAAAGTTCTCTTTAATCCCTTCGATGTTAAATTTGTTTTTGAAGTAAGTGATTTGCATTTTTTTTATTTTTACCGCTCCGCTTAATTGCTTTGCATAGTACAAAAGTAGCTCAACCACATTTTAACAGCAATACCCGAAACATGGTATTTAGCAACAATCGTATAATCTTTCTAAAATATTTCTTATAATTTTCTTGAACAGTTGTTCAAACTTTCGTAATGTTGCATGAAATCTTTCTGAAAAGTTTCTGAAATCTTGCGTATATGCAAAGAATCAGAAATAAAACATAAAATTATGGACAACATTATTGAAAAAATCAAGAAACTTTTTGCGCTTGGGGAAGTAAACCCGGTGCAAGATGAAAAGCTAATTTTCAAAATCCTTTTGGCCTGCGAACGGGCTTCAATTGTAGTCGTTGCAATTGTTTCCGGGGTAGCGGTTGCGGCCTATGGTTACTTACTTGCTTCCGGTTATACCGATTGGGAGTGGGTGCGCTGGGTAACTGCTATTGTCCTCTTTGGTCTTGCTACTGCCATCACGGACGTAGGGGTAAAGTACTTCATTCAAAAAGGCGCGTTCGACTTTTTTGTCTTCTTCAAATTTGCATGGACTAAAGAACTAAAACAAAACCTATTCATGCGGGCAATGCAGTTGGTTGCCTGGGCTTTCATGTGCGCCCTGATCGCTGGCATGTTCCTTTTCGATTACTACTCAGTCGATGCAGTACGTAACCCGGCGGCTAACATGGTAAAAAAAGAAAAGGCAATCAACGCAGATAGCTTGCGCCGAATTGTCGATGGGCAAGAACAGGTAAGGGTAGGGGCAGTTGTCGAAGCAATCAACGCAGTCCAGGCCGACATTCGCAGCACTGAGCGCCAAATTGAATCCACCAAAACCCGCGTGTACAATTCAGAATCAAAGCTTCGGAAACTAATTGAACGCGATCACAATGGATGGGCTATCGGGCAAATGAAGGCAAAGCAGGGCAAAGAAACGGCTGCACTGAATGACCAACTCTTGACCCTTCGCCAAAACAAAGCAGAATTAGAGCAGCAACGCACTAAGGATCTTGCGTACCGTTCGCAGATCATTGCCGCAACCGATTCCAGTGCATTGGCTGAAAATACTGCAATCGCTGGGCGCAATACCGCATTGGTAACAGGTACATCTACCATGTTTATTTGGCTAGGCTTCTTTGCTAAGTGTATCGCCGGGTTAATCCGGATTATGTTGGTAGTGCTGTTCCTGGGCAATCCGGTAG
>NZ_JBIIAY010000203.1:0-3044 GCF_044239655.1 Brevundimonas sp. | reverse complement strand
GTAGACGCGGGTGCAGACGCCGCGGCGCTGGGGCGAGCCTTCCAGGGCCGGCACCTTGTTGCGCACGGGCTTGGGCTTGCGGGGCTTGCGGATAAGCTGGTTGATCGTAGGCATTTAGGGTCTCGTCTCGACTTTTGATGGAAGCGTGTGCCTGTCGGCCGAAGCGCCTCGGTTTCCTTCTTTTGAACGCGACCTGACGGCCTCGCCCGGGGTCTTTTGAGGTGAGGTCGTGCGACCAAACGAAAAAACCGGAACGCGCGCTTCGGGCGTTCCGGCGGGCACAGCCCGTCCGTTCAATTGTCACGATCCCGGCGAAGGACGAATCCCACAGCCTCGAAAGTCCGGCGCGTTTACCTGTGAAGGGGGTTCAGGTCAAGGCGGGCGGATCGAACGTGAACGGCACGCGGACGGTGAAGGTCACGGTCTGACGTCTCCGGTCGAAGGATTGCCGGGGGCGTAGATCCCGTTCCCGCAAGATGGACACCGCTGCAGCACCGAAACCGCACCCTGGCGGCGTTTCCGACAACACCTCGCAGCTCTCGATCCGACCACTGCTTGCCGTACATCTGACCACGGCTTCCGCATTCTTGACGGAGTCGCAGAAGGCCGGGCGCGCCGGGGCTTGAGCGACAGCAAGGCTGGCAAGAAACACGATGTTGAGATGCATCGAGACTGATCAATCTCCTCGGCCGAAGTCCTCATATCGCCACGGTTCGCCCCTTTGTTCAACCATCAGCTGGGCGGGGACGGATGATAGGCTCGGGGCGTAGGACATCTTGGACCGATGGTGACCGCACCCGGGCGGCGATCCTGGCCGGGTCCGTGGTGCTGCACGCCGTGCTCCTGACGGCCCTGGGCATCAGCACCTACGGTCTCCCCGACCCGCCGATCTCGCTGGACGAGCCGATCGTGCTGGAGATGGAGCCTCGGCCCCTGCTGCCTGGCGAGACCGCGCGTGTCCCCTCCCCGGCTCGTGTCCGGCCGAACGAAACCCGCACCCTGACGCGCGACCGGACGGACCTCGCCACACCCCCGCGCCTGACCGAGGACGACGACCGCCCCACCCCGCCCGCTCCCCGCATGGCCGCCGGTGTCCCAGGCGTCGCGCCGCCCGCCGCCGCCAACCCCTGGGCCTTCACGCCCGAGACTCAAGGTGCCGCCATCGGCCGGTCCCTGCGCACCGGCACGGGCGGCTGCCGGATCATGGATGGGCATCTGAGCGCCGCCGAACAGGCCCTGTGCGACGAGCGGTTTAACGCCGGGGCAGCCGCCGCCGCCGCCCGCCACCCGCTGGGCGACCGCACCCGCACCGCCTCCGAACAGCGCCGCGACGAACAGTTCGCCCGCGATGGCGAGGCCGCCCTCAGACGCTATGAGGCGCGTCGTGCGCCGCTGCGGCCTGGTCCCGGCATCGTACTCTCGTCGCCCGACTGTCCAGGCGGCAACCTGAGTGGAAGTTGCGCCGGGGCCCATCTGCGGCCGGAGTTCCAGCATCCGGAGGATCGCCCCTACCAGCGCAAGGGGCCGCTCTGAGCAGGAGCGGTGGCTTGCCGGTCAGTCGGTCGCGTTCAACCGGCGTGACATCCTCTGTTCCAGTTCGGTTCGCTGCATCGAGAACAGCAAGTTCGTCCGGATGGAATAGAGACCCTCGACAAAGGCGCGGTCCCAGTCGGTCAGCCCGCCGGGCGCTTTGCCGGATACAGCGAACAGGTTCAGAATGCTGTCCTGACCCGGGCCGCTCGCCTGCACTGGCGCGTTCACCAGGGTCACGAAAGCGATATAGGCGGCCAGGGCGTCCAGCCGCACGACGTCGATCTGATCGGCATCGACGACGACCATGGCCCGCTCGATCCGTTCGGCGGTGCTCTGGGTGATCCGGCTGTCAGGCAGTTCGATCGGTTCACCGCTGGTCCGGCTGACCCTTTCGTCGATCAGGGGCGAACGTCCCGCCGAGCCCACCCGGGTCCGATGCTCCCATCGCACCGGGACCGAGGCGGCGACGAACGCCGACTGCACCTGCCGCTGGTTCTGGAAGAAGCGGTTGCGATACCGGGCAGCAAACACCCGGGAGAAACCGGGCGCATCGTGGGCGATGACGACCATCGCGTTGGGTCGGCACCTGGGCCGATCGACGCGGATATTCAGCGAAACGAACGCGGCCTCGATCGCCGCTGTCAGCCGCTCGTTGTCCTCGTGAACCCCGCCGATGACCCGCAGACAGAGGGGTTCACCCCATCGGGCGAGCTGGCCCCGATTGGCCCCGCGCCGCCCCGGATCGGTAAGACGACCGACGAAGGTCTCGACCGCCGCCTGGTTGGGCCCTGTCACGACAATGTCGTCCAGCGCAACGGTCGGCCCCTGCTGCACCGGCGGCGGCGGCGTCTGATCCGCCTGGGCGACCAGAAGAGCGACAGCGAGGATGGCCGATACAATCATGAGACGAGGATCGTCCCTGACACGCCCCGTCGTCAAGCGCCCAAAGAAAAGGGCGGCCCCGTCGCCGGAACCGCCCTCTCTACTCTTGTCATCCCGGGCTTGACCCGGGAAGCAACTACTCGCTCTCGGCCAGTTCCAGCTGCAGATCGGCCGGCAGCGGCTCGACAGCGGCTTCCCGCGTCGAGGTCAGCATGGCGTCGCGTTCGTTGGCGACCTTTTGCAGGCTCCGCAGATAGGCGCCGGTGCCTGCCGGGATCAGCCGGCCGACGATGACGTTCTCCTTGAGGCCTTCCAGCATGTCCTTCTTGCCGTGGACCGAGGCGTCGGTGAGGACGCGGGTGGTCTCCTGGAAGGACGCCGCCGAGATGAAGCTGCGGGTCTGCAGCGACGCCTTGGTGATGCCGAGCAGGACGGGCTGGGTGGTGGCGATCCGGCCCCCACGCTTCTCGACCTTTTCGTTCTCGATCACGGCCTCGGCGACCTCGACCGTGTCGCCACGGATCAGGGTGGTTTCGCCCGAGTCGAGGATCTCGACCTTCTGCAGCATCTGGCGAACGATCACCTCGATGTGCTTGTCGTTGATCGGCACGCCCTGCAGTCGATAGACC
>NZ_JBIIAY010000098.1:0-11909 GCF_044239655.1 Brevundimonas sp. | reverse complement strand
TGGCGGATACCCCGCAAACCGGGAGGCCGACGGTTTATATTCGCCTCATCGGCGTCCTTGAGGGCTCGTCGCCGTACTACGATGACGGTTCGGCGCAGTTCTTCAAGCGGGTCCGCGCGGCTTCGGAGGGGGGGCTGGACATTCGCCTGTCTGCGGAGACGCCGGAGTATGCCGATCTGATCAGCGGACTGACCGGCCTCACGACCTTTGTGACGCCCTATCCCGAGACGTCCGAACAGGTTCCGCTGCCGGATGGTGACGACTTCACCGTGCTTTGTGCCGGGTCCGCGCGGCTCGACAAAGGGTTTCTGGATCTGTTCGCGATCGCCCGTGAAAGCATGGCGAACCCGCCCAAGAAAATGGGACTGAAGTTCGTGACCCAGACCCTGCCCCTCAAGGGGCACGAGCACTGGGATTCCTACACGTCGCAACTCTACGCCCTGAGAGGCGTGACCCTGCTTGACCCGGTCATCACTTCCGAGAAGATGCATGACCTCTATCGGGACAGCGACATCGTGCTTCTGCCCTACGCCAGGGACGTTTACCGGCTGCGGGGGTCTGCGGTGATGATGGAAGCCGCCAGCGTCGGCCGACTTTGCATCACCCTCAGGGGCACGGCCTTTGCGCGGCAGGTCGAGTACTACGGCCTCGGTGATCTGGTCGATGAGCCTTCACAGATGCCGGCTGCGATCCGGCGACTGGCGAACGGCGGCCGTGATGAAATGGCCGAGCGAATTCGACAGGCGCGGGCGCGGTTCTATCTGGACGTGCGTTGTTCCTATGAAAACTGGTTCCGGTCGGAGCGCGGGTGATGAAACGTCGAATCCTTTACATCGGACACGCGTTCCACCTCAGGACGCGGTCGAACCGCTTCATGCTCGATATCCTTGAGAAGGCGTTTGACGTCACGCTCGTCTACGTCGATCCAGACAAGCTGCACGAAACCAATTTTGACGTTTCGGCCGCGGACTACGACATAGCGGTCGTTTACCAGCTCGATTTCCTGGCCCCCATCTTTCTTGCGAAGGGCTTGCCTACCGTTGTCATCCCCATGTTCGATGGCTCTGAACACATGCCCGAGGGGCATTGGCAGATGGCGAACCAGGCGCGCTTTGTGGCCTTCTCGCGCCATCTGCATGTGAAAATTCAACGCGCCGGCGGCACCTCGCTGCTGGTGAAGTATTTCCCGAAAGTCTCGCCGAACCCCGTGCGGCGCATGAACAGCCTCAACGGCTTCTTCTGGGAGCGGCGCCCCGACAGCCCGATCAACACGCAGATGGTTGCCAGAGTTATCGGCAACCAGTTGGACAAGTTGCACATCCACCAGGCACCGGACATCCCGTGGACCACCGAGACCGCTCTGCCGCCCCAATTCGGCAACACCGAGATATCCACGTCGCAGTGGTTTGAAAACGCGTCCGAGCTGGACGATATCATGTCCCAGTCCAATGTCTATTTCGCGCCGAGGCTCAGCGAAGGTATCGGCATGGGTTTCCTTGAGGCCATGGCGTCGGGAATGATGGTCATCGCGCACGACGCAAGCACCCACAATGAATACATCGCGAACTGGCAGAGCGGCATTCTCTATACGTTGGGAATCGACGGACCTCCGCATGTAAACTGGGAGCTTGCCTACGAACTTGGCATGAACGGCCGCCAGTCCGTGGCCGACGGTCGCAACGCGTGGCTTGCCCAAATTCCGGAAATGATCGACTGGATCGAGACAACGCCTGCGCCTGACATCGCCGAGGTGAATGCCTCGATGCTGGCCAATGAGATCCCGAAAGCCTACCTCGCCGGGTTCGGATCCTATCTCCAGTTCCTGCGTCGCAGCACGCCGTTGATCCATAAGATGTCACCGGCCCTTGATGAAAAGCGGTCCCTGGCACAGCGGCCTGCGACCTTCCCGGACGACGATGAGGCCGGCCTTGTGCCCCGGTTGTCCACGACCGTGATGGGCTTCGGGACGTCTGAGACAAGACCATTTCTCGTCAGCGGCTGGTCGCACGATGAAGCTGGCTTTGTCTGGATGGACGGAACGGTCGGCGTAATCCGGTTCGCCAACTCCGCCGAACTGAGCACCAGCACCTGCATGACGGTGACCTGTCATGCGCCCCAGTCCATCGTCGGACAAAAGCTGGCCGTGGTGCTCAACGGCTCGCTCTGCGGTTCGATCGACGTGGGGGACGCGACCCAGTCCACGACCTTCCCCCTGCCCGAAGAGGGCCTGAGGAAGTTCAATGAAATCAGGCTGTTCGCAGGGCAGGCCCTGACGGGCGGTGCCGATCCACGGGCGTTGAGCGTCGCGATAACCTCGATCATATTCGAGTGAACAACCCTCGATCGCTTGCGCCTGTCACAGCGATCGAGACGGTGTATTCCGACTGGACCGAACTGAAACGGGTGACGTTCACGCTGCGAAGCGGGATGAACGTCACCCGGCACGTCGAGGATCACGGGCGCTCGACGGCCGTACTGCCCTATGATCCTGTGCGGCGCTGCGCCTTGCTCGTGACAATGGCCCGCGCGCCCGTGGTCCTTGCCGGTGTCGAGGACCTTCTCGAGGCCCCGGCCGGGCGAGCCGACGATCGCGAGAGCCAGGAGGTCGCCAGAGCAGAAGCGCTCGAAGAGTGTGGCGTTCGGCTGGGAACGCTGGAGCGGATCATGGAGGCCTGGACCATGCCCGCGGTCTCGTCCGAGCTCAGCGCCCTGTTCATCGCGGAGTACAGCCACGCAGACCGGGTCTCTCCAGGCGGTGGTCTGTCCGAAGAAGGCGAAGAAATCACCGTCGTCGAGCAAGACCTGGATGTGCTCTGGTGTCTTCTCCTTTCTGGAGGTCTACCCGATCTCAAGACGGCATTCCTGCTTCAGGCTCTGCGGCTGCGTCGGCCCGAACTTTTCTCGGGCCCGATCGTAAACGTACAGCCGGCCCTGGGTGCCGAATTCCTGAACCGTTGAGACCAGAGGTCCACGGATAGCCTGCAAATCGCTGCCGGTTCCGCCGCTGCGGACGCGAGACATGATTGGAGCACATAGAGGCCACGCCCCGGCCTGCCGCATTCCGGTGTTGCAAGGGCCTGGGCAATACCTGCGTCAGAATCGGCAAGTGGCCCTGACGTAATCCACTATGCTCTAGGCACGACCGCCTTCAATCACGGCAAACGGCCCGGTGAGCTCGAACTCGATCGTCTGGGGCGTGGCGAGTGACTGATCTGCATAGCCCCAGACCCGATGCGTCCGCAAAGACTCGGGCAACTGTACGCGCACGCGGCCAGCGTAGCCTGATCCCTTGTTGAGGACATGACGTCCCAACTGCTCCCCCTTCTCGACGCTGTTCCAGAAGAAAAGGCGCCAGGCACCGTCCGGGGCAAGCAGCCCCCGAACGAAGACAGACCAGTGACGCTCGATCTTCATTCCCGACCAGGGTGTAACAATTCCGGACTTGCCGTAGGCCCCGAGCAGTCGGTCCACAAGATCCTGATCGACGTCCCAGTTGGCGCGGATCATACGTGCCGCGAAGTCCGGATCGTCGTGGCCGATGACCGACACTCCGAGATCGAGCGCCTTTTCGATCACGCGCTGCCCCGCCGAGGACAGGGCCTTGCCGTCGGGCACAATCAAGGTTCGCACCCGTTCCAGACGTGCCGCGCAGCGGGCTGTCGCCGCCGCGCCGACGTTCAGCCCCGCCACGCTCGCACCCAGCATGGCTCCACGAAGTCTTGCGAAATCCTGCGACTGCTGGAGCGCCTCGCTGTCGGCCAGACAAAGGACATCGGGCTCGAACACCGGCGCGGTCATCGTCGCCGCCAGCTGAAGCCGTTCGATCTCGGCCCGCATCTCATTCAGGGATGCCGTGTAAGATGTGTCTATCCGGCCCTCCAGCGTCATCGGGAAGTAGACGTGGACAGACTCGTCGGCGGCTAGCAGCGGTGACACTTCATGCACCAGTTGATCCGGTGCCTTTGGATACTTTCTACCGCCACCCTCTGGCTCCACAAAGAGAGGCATCACCACCTCGCGTTCCTGGCCGGGGTCGAGAACGACCGCCGTTTCGATCCACGCGTCCAGGGGGCCGAAAAAAGGCGGGAGATCGGATGTGATCAGTGAAAGGCCCTTGGGGGGCGGAATGGGGTGTCGAAAAGTGAAAGCCAGATTTACCGAGCACTTCAGTTCTCGAGGGCGCTGGTGCAGAAAGCTCGCCAGATTTTCGATATATTCGCCGTAGGTTTCGACGGTGAGTTTTCGCTGATCCGCGACGGACTCCGCGTCCACGGGCCCCGCCCATCCCATCAGCCGCTGCCCGGCCAGACGCCGATGCTCGTTCTTGCCTTCGCCGACCGCCCAGTAGTCGCCGTCAAAGAAGAAGCCGTCTGGATCGTAGCGATCGAGAAGCTCGGTCAGGAAAGGCTTCAGCCACTCGTCGACATACGGTGAAGCGTGGTCAATTCGACCGGACAAGACGCCGTCCATCCGTTGGCGTTCCCAGTCAGGGCGCTCTCGTACGAGAATATCGTTCCTCAGCGTGCTGGCATACAGCGCGTAATCAATCCCGCGCTCGCGCGCGAGCTTGCGCCAGAGCTCGGGCAGATCGTACCGGAGCCCCGGTGCGACCTTGGCGATCGACGAGGGATATTGGGCCAGTCCGTCGTGACCCAGCGCGAACACGGTCAGTCTGGTCGGCCGAACATCATCGAGAAACTGAGCAAGCTCATCCACGTTGAGATCCGGAAGTGGATAGTTCTCCAGATTTGCGTCTAGGTGGTTGTCAACGAGAATGGCAATTTTCATCCGGCAGCCCCAGCGTCCAGATCGATGTCCAGAACCGCGGCGCGGACACCGGCACTCATGACGGTGAACGGTTCCGCTGAAACCTTTGCGACGAGGCGACGCATCTGTTGGCCGTAAATCCCGTGAACCTCGCTGGCGTCGCCGGCCTCCAGCCGCTGCGTGATCGGAGCCAGATCGTTGGTTGGCCCCTGGAACGCAGGAAACCCCCGACCGATGCCGCCGCCTTGTGACCGGACCGCAAACCGCTCATCGAGTAGAGCGACTAGCGCGCGACCCGACACAAAATTGACGGCACAGGGCCGGTTCCCGGCACGCAGAGCCGCCGGTCCGGCCACGGCCTTGCAGAAGCGATCGAGCACGAACCGCGAGTCGACACTGCCGTTCTCTAGCCAATCTTCGGCGCATCCGCTCGCAAGAACCAGCGCCCTGGTCGTCGAAATCCGGCCCAGCAGGACGTTCTCATAGACGTTGAGCTCGACCGCCTGCCAGTAGTCAGGCTGGGAGACGATCATCTCCCAGTAGTTGCTCAGGCGTCCCGGCTCGAACGCGACATTGTAGAGTTCGCGATAGGCGAACGTCCCCAGCAACTCGCTTCCGACGCCGAGACCGCACAGGGCCAGTGACGACGTCGAGAGACTGAGGATCACGCCACAGTTTTCTTCTCCGGCCGGCGCTGCCGACAATGCGGCCGAAGCTTCTGCGTGCGCGGCTATGTCGAAGCGAAGCGGGCCTACGACAACGCTCGTGCTCTGTTCGACGGACATCGCGGCCGTCGACTGGAAGACCACGCTCGCGCCGGAACTCAACAGGCCGTCCGCGAGGCCGAGTAGCGTGCACCAGAAATGCTGCTGTGGCGCGAAATACCGATCGACGAGATCGAATTCGACCTTCGACACCAAAATCGCCGTCTGACAAACCAGATCCGGTTGCCGCTCTGCCAGGAAGTCCCGTGCAAGCACCGATCCGGCCGCCAGGTCTCGCCAGATGGTCCGGGCCAGCCGCATCGGCAGTTCCGGATCGGTACGACCGAACGAATCGACAACGATCCTTCCGAGAGTGAATCCCTCCTGGCGGAGATTGAACTCAAGGTTCTTCCAGTTGTCACCGATGAAAAGGAAGCGAATCCTCACCGTCGGCCCGGACGCCAATCGGCCCGGGATGGTGAAACCTATGTCGTCATCGTGCCAGCGCACGCCGTCACTCGAAGGATTAAGGGTTTCGACGACCTCCCCTTCGACCTCGATTGCCACCGCAGTCCGCAGCAAGGCGTTGATGCGTACCCGATGGTCGGCACCGGGGACGACCGGCAAAATCAGTTCGGCACGATCAAGTCCCCACCGGAATGCCTTGTTGTGAAAGAAGTTCATGAAGGTCAATCGACCCTCACGGTACGACCACCGGTCGCCGATCAGTGCCCCGTCGGTCGCCGCGCCCATGTTGACTTCGTAGCGGTAGGTCTGTGGCTCGAACGTCGTCAGGTGCGCCCTCGACTCGACGGGTATCGACGAGTTCGAAATGTACGGCGCGCTCGGAACAAGGATGATCTCCTGTTGCTCGGGCAGGGTCAGGTAGATGTCCGGATGCTGATAGGACGAGTCGTCCTGGACGATCTGCCCAATCAACTGCCCGTCGCGTGCTGAGTAAACGAGCCAACTGAGTTCAAGCCGGTGCGAGAACCGTTCGTTGAGGGCAATGCCGGTGGTGAAATGACGCGTCCGCAGATCGAAAAGAACCCTGACGCATCCGAGGTGGTCGCTCTCAATGCGGTGCCACAGGGGAGCCGTCAGAACCTCATCGGTAGGCGTTGTGATCAGCGCCTCGCCGAACACCGCTGCGGTGTCGTCCAACATCCAGTCCCCTTTTGGCACTCGTCACGCGTGTCGGACGTCAACCAGACCGATCGACCCTTAGCCGTCCCCGCAGGATTAGCGCAAGGTCTTTTGCGGGAGGATACGGCCTCTGTGCACTACGACGCTCCGGCTCCCCAAGCACCTGTCGCCAAAAGTGAAAATACGGACCGATACGGCGGATATGGCTTTCCATGATCACGGCCGAATGAGTAAGAGTGAGATGACAGGCATGACAGGATCCGCGTTGCATGGCGTTTGCCTCGGCAGTGAAGAAGCACTCGACCCTCATCGGTGCCCTTATCATGCGGGAAGTCACCACGCGTTTTGGGCGCCAGGGGCTAGGTTTCCTGTGGGTGATCGGCGAGCCGTTGATGTTCTGCGTCGGCGTGCTGATCATGTGGGGGTTCATCAAACCTGAGTACGAACACGGCGTGCGCGTCGGTCCCTTTGTCATGACGGGCTATATGTGCCTGCTGATCCTGCGACATCTGGTGACCGGCAGCATAGGTGCCGTCCAGTCCAACGTCGGTCTGTTTCATCACCGCCAGGTGAGCATCAATCACGTCATGTTTGCACGGAGCATCTCCGAGTTCATGGGGGGCACCCTCGCCTTCGTGATCGTCTATGCCGCCCTCATCATTCTCGGAGAATGCGAGCTGCCGTGGAACTGGATGCTGTTTTATGGGGGTTGGTTCTTGAACGGCTGGGTGGCGTTCGGCCTGTCATATCTCTTCGCGGCGCTTTCCGTGCGGTTCGAGATTATGGAGCGGATTGTCCCCGTCTTGACCTACGCAATGATCCCGGCGTCCGGCTGTTTCACCATGGCTTCCCTGATCCCTGAAAAATACAGGGAGGGTTATCTCCTGATCCCCATGCCGCACGGAGTCGAGATGGTCCGTGGCGCGGTCTTCGGTGAGTTCGTGCACGTCTACTACCACCCCTGGTACGCCTTCGCTTGGGGCGCTGTGTTGCTTTTCTCCGGCATCGTGCTGCTATCCGACGCCAAGGATCGCGTTCTGATCGACTGACGTCGATTGTGCGTGCTAAGCTCGGGCTGCCCCATGGAATTCATATGACCGATCCGAATCTTACCTATCTGGGCCCCATCCCAAAGGCGTTGACCTACGACAAGAAGCCGAGGCCGTGGTGGAAACGCGTGCCGCTGGCTTTCGTGATCGTCGTGGTCGTGCCGACCGTGCTGACCGTGGTCTATTATCTGCTGATTGCCTCACCCCGGTATGTCTCGGAGACGATGTTCATCGTCAGGGCCGCGAATGCGTCGCAGCCATCATCCCTTGGGTTTGCCCTTGAAGGCGTCGGGCTGGGAACCACTCAGTCCGACGCGTTTGCCGTCCACAAATACGTCAACTCCCGCGATGCGTTTCAGGACGTGTCCAGGCAGTTCGACATTGCCAAGGTGCTGGCACCGGCTGGCTCGGACGCCTTTTCCCGTTTCCCGCGTCCTTGGGAAAAGCGGACCAACGAGGGCTATTTCAAGGGGTTTCAACGGTTCGTGGACATCGGCTACGACTCGTCGACCGGTATCACGACCCTGAGGGTCGAGGCCTTCACGCCACGTGAAGCCCGCGGCATGACCGAGGCTCTGCTCGTCGGCAGTGAGAGCTTGATCAACCGGATGAATGAACGGGCCGCCGCCGATGCCATCAAGGAAGCGACGGATGCACGCGATCGCGCCCGCCAACGGCTGTCAGAAGCCCAGCAACAACTGACCGGTTTCCGTAATCGCGAACAGTTCATTGACCCCGAAACCACGGCGACCGAGAGTACGCGCCTGATCGGAGGGCTATTGTCCACCGTTGCCCAGCTGAAAGCTGAGCGTGCCCAAGTTATGAGCGAGGCACCTTCCAGCCCGCAACTGCCCATCATCAACAGCCGTATCGCGGCCTATGAGGGTCAGATCGCGCGCGAGCGAGCCAAGATCGCCGGCGACACAGGCTCGCTGGCACCCAAGCTCAGCGCCTACGAGGATCTGTCGTTGAATCGCGAGTTCGCCGATCGCGAACTGACGGCCGCCACCGCTGCCCTGACCAACGCGGAGGCCGAGGCTCGTCGCCAGAAGCTCTACCTCGATCGTATCGTCGCGCCGAGTCTGCCCGACGAAGCGTCCGAGCCACGCCGGCTGGTCTCAATATTGACAGTGTTGATTTCGACCTTGCTGGCCTACGGCCTCGGCTGGTTTATCTGGGCCGGTGCGCGTGAGCACAGGCAGGACTGATGCCTGTCGTCGGAGACATCGGGCTTAGCGTCCAGAATCTGTCCAAAACCTATCACGGGACCCACACTCCAGTTTTCTCGAACCTGAATTTCGAACTGGGTCGAACGGGACGATTGGCCATTCTGGGGCGAAACGGTCAGGGCAAATCGACGCTGATCAAGATGCTTGGCGGTGTGTTGCCGACGAACGAGGGGCATATCCGGTGGCGAATGTCCTCGTCGTGGCCCATTGGGTTCGGAGGAGGTTTCCAGGGTAGTCTATCCGGACTGGACAACATTCGATTCATTGCGAGAATTTACGGTCGCAAATACGAGCATATCCTTGAACGGGTCGACAACTTCGCAGAGTTGGGACGCGCCCTGAGAGAGCCGGTCAAGATCTATTCTTCGGGTATGCGTGCCCGCCTTGCTTTTGGGCTGTCCCTGGCGATCGAGTTCGATTGCTACCTTATCGACGAACTCGTGTCGGTCGGGGATGCGCGGTTTCAACGCAAATGCAATGAGGAACTGTTCCAGGCACGCGCGGATAGGGCCTTCATGATGGCCTCTCACGACGTCAATATGATCGCTGAGCACTGTGACCGCGCCTTGATCATCGAAAGCGGCAAGGCCAAGATTTTCGATGACGTGCGCGAGGCGATCGACGTCTATTCTTGGTTGCGTGCCGCCTGAGCGGGTTCTGTTTGTCGAGCCATTCTCGGACACGGCCTGGTAGGAATCGCGCAGCTGCATGAGTTTGCGCCACGACGAACGCCTTGGCCAAACACTTACGGTTTTCGAACCCTATCTGACTTGGATGCGCGGCTGTTATGTCGTCCGTTTCATCGGGGAGTTGATCGCTGGTTGGGCTATAGCTCTTGATTGCCGCGTAAGCGGAACGGTTTGGTCAGGATGTCGCGGCGCGTGAAGTTCGCCGGAATGGTCGACATCGTGTCGAATGGGGCTGTGGAGTTCACGGTCGACAGTGAGGAGACTTCGTTCGGTTTTCTGATGACGACTCTCGGCGGTCTCGCTGACGATGGCTTTGAGTTACGTGGCGTGGTTGTCGCTGCCGTCGAGAATTGCCGGGCCGGATAAGGACGACGTAGTGCGCGCTCGGTGCTTGAATTACGCCGTGTCGGAAGCGGGCTCGCATGGCCCAAAACCTTGGGTTCGGGTTGGCGCTGGCTTCATCATCCTCTAGTGAACCGATATGCAGGCCATCACCGAGAGCGGGTCGTCTTCGGCTATGACGGAACATTCCAAGAAGGCGGATTTTCTTCGGTTGAACAACCTTCTGACCGAGGTGTCGCTGGAGAGAACCCGAGCCGGTCGGCGGACCATCTACGTCGATCTGATGCATGACAACCTGCATTATCAAATGCGGTCCCTGGTGATCGGCAGAGCGGTGGCGCATCTGTTCGGCCTGCCCCTGGTGGGCATTGTCGGCAATCCCGGCGTGGTTCGGCGGTCTGCCTATCTGCCTCCCAAGGACGTCGATCTCAAGTTGATCCGCTCGTTCGGGATCCGAAAGATCATCAGGGTTCCACAATCCCAAGTCGACACACCGACTTCGCAGCAGAACGCAGAGGCGCTCAGAAAAATCATCGGAAACCGCCTTGAAGGCGAGGTCGTGCCTGCGGAGGCGATCCGGGCCTTGACGGCCATGTGCGACGGCGCTGTGCATCTGGGGCGGTTTCTCCATGGGACCGTCCTGCGGTCTCAGCTGATGCCGGAACTCATCGGCGGACCCTGGCTGGACTCGGCGATCGACGACTTCGCCCGGCTGGACGCCTGGCTTTGTCGTCAGCTTTTGGATCAACCTCCTGCCGCCTTCGTTACGGGGCACGCGGACTACGCGCCCTGGGGACTTGCGGTCGAACGCGCCATCGCCGCAGGTGGCATCGGCGTCCACTTCCATGTCGACGTCCGGCTCCCGATCTATCTGCTGCGCCGCAACGCGCCGGGGTTGACACTGCACGGCCAGATGCGACGCGCCGATGCCCAGGCGTTTGAACGGTTTCAGAAGCGCGTCGGGAAATCCCGGTCGGCGGCCCGGTTCGCGGCAGTGCGCCACGGGCGAGCGTACGAATTGTCGAAAAACTGGCGTTGGGTCGGTGCAACCCAGGCCGTGCAACCGTCCTGGCCGTTTGAGGAGGGCCTGCCCTGCGTCTGCCTGTTCACACAGACGTTCACCGACCAGCCCAGTTCCGACGAAAGCGTGTTCGTCGACTATCTTGAGTGGGTCGAGGCCACGCTCGAACATGCCGCCAAGCATGGCGGCTACAATCTGCTGATCAAGGTTCACCCATACGACGGGAATTTCGATCTGGCTTTCAGCATCAACCGGCTCGAAGCCGAATATGCGCACTGTCCCAATATCGCGTTCGTTAGGACCCAGATTCCCCACGTTGAACTGGCGCAAAAGTGCGTCCTGGGGCTCACCGTCCGTGGCACTCCGGGCCTTGAAATGGTCGCCGAGGGGCTGCCCGTGCTGCTCGCAGGCCTTGGGACCTACAGCGATCTCGGCCTGGCGCAGGTCGCCAAGGATGTGCGAAACTACTTCGAATGTATCGAACGTGCCGTCGCAAAGGCCCGACGAAAGACGCATCGAAGCACGGCCCGAATGTTCATGGCCTGGAACCGGATCCTGTCGCCGACAGGTTCAGGGTTCCTCGGACCCTTTGACACCTCGCCTCCGAACGCGGCGTTCTGGGAACGCGCGGCCTCGGGCGTTCATGCGACGACTGTGGAGGCGGACGAACTGACGCAGACCCTGGCTCGCGGGTGGCAGGAGGAGCCTGACCAGGCTGCGGTCCGCTTGATTTCCCCTGCTTTGGAACAACTGGTCGAGCGTTGGTCCCACGAAAGCGGGCAGGCCTCCGGAGAATCGAGCGGGGCGTCTGCGGACGCCTGATCACGCCGGGCGGCCCGGTCACCGGCGGAGCGGAAGTCTCGGTGAGCGCCGTGTCCGATCGCTCAGAACACGCCGCGCCAATCCGCCAGTGGCCTGTTCAGCGCGTCCCGTTCGGACCGGGGTTCTGGGGGTACGAGGAG
>NZ_JBIIAY010000014.1:0-39527 GCF_044239655.1 Brevundimonas sp. | reverse complement strand
TCGACGCCTTCGCCGAAGGAGATCTTGCGGACGGTGAAGCTCTCGTTCACGCCGCCGCCGTCACGGGCGATGCAGACGCCTTCGAAGGCCTGGATGCGTTCGCGCTCGCCTTCCTTGATCTTGACCATGACGCGCAGGGTGTCGCCGGGCTGGAAGTCGGGGATCGCGCGGACGGCGATCAGGCGGGCTTTTTCTTCGGCTTCGATGGTCTGAAGGATGTTGGCCATGGTCTTCTATTCTCCTCGGGCTTTGGCGCCCTTTAGCTTTGATTTGGCGGAAGATTCCGCAGGTTTATTTGCCAGATGCGTCGCCCAGAGATCCGGCCGACGCTCCCGCGTAGTTTGCTCCCTTTGCTGCTGCCGCCACGCGGCCATCTTGCGATGGTCGCCGGACAACAGCACCTCGGGGATCTCCAGCCCCTCGAACGTCCGCGGTCGCGTGTACTGCGGGTGTTCCAGAAGGCCGTCCTCGAAGCTTTCGGTGGACAGGCTGTCTGCCTGGCCGAGCACTCCGGGGATCAGTCGTACGCACGCCTCGATCACCAGCATCGCCGCCGCCTCGCCGCCGGCGAGAACCGCGTCTCCGACGGAGACCTCCTCGAACCCGCGTGCGTCGAGCACCCGCTGGTCCACCCCCTCGAACCGGCCGCACAGGACGGTGATCCCGTCCGCCTTGGCCCATTCCTTTACGCGCGCCTGCGTCAGGGGCCGACCGCGTGCGCTCATGTACAAAAGCGGCCGGGACGACCCCTCGACACTGTCCAGTGCCCGGGCCACCACGTCCGCCTTCAGAACCTGTCCGGGGCCGCCACCCGCAGGGGTGTCGTCCAAGAAGCCGCGCCTATCCTCGGAAAAGGCCCGAATGTCAACCAGATCGAGACTCCACAGCCCCTTCTCGCGCCACGCCGTGCCGATCAGCGACACGCCGAGCGGCCCCGGAAAGGCCTCCGGGAACATGGTCAGGACGGTGGCGGTGAAGGGCATGGGCGGTGTTCGACGAGGCGGCGAAAAAACAGGGTCTGAAAGGTCTGAATAGTCTGAAATCCCGGTTCGGACCGGCGCGGAGGCTTTGCACAAACCCAAAGCTGGGGCGACGGTCACTATACCACGGGCCGAAACCATGCGCGGTCGAACGGCCCAAGTATGCAACTTAGATGCCTTCGCCGGACATGTTCAGCTGGCCGGGAAGCGGCCCAGAAAGCGTTCAACGCTTTCAATCCATGAGACAATCCTGGCTGCTAACCTCTATCCAGCTCTGCCAACATCTCCGTCACCGCGTGTTGCAAGACATCGAGATCATTGCGCAATATGTCTGCGATCACGCGCGGAGCCACCCGGTCGTAGGCATGACGCAGCACATTGCCGATGTCCGCAATGCCTCGCCAGTCGATGTCGGGGTAGCGAGCTTTGGAAACGTCGGAAAGGCTACGGCTGGCCTCGGAAATGACCTCCAGACACCGCTCCACGATGGCGCGCTCGTCGGACAATGGACTGGCGACAAGCACCGCATCAGGGTCGAAACGGCGAAGTCGTTCGATGCGATTGAGCATATCGGTGATGGCGGGGCGAGGATCACGCTTCAAAAGACGCGGACCCCCGAAGCGATGATGCGATCTTTCAGCATCGGGTGGAGGCTTTCACGGCTCATGAAATCGACTTTCTGTCCGATCAGGTCTCCGATCTCTCCCGACAGGCCGAAATAGGCGAATCCGAAATGGCGTTCGGGATCAAGATCACCGAACAGATCGACATCGCTGTCGGGGCCCGCCTCATCCCGTGCCGTAGAGCCGAACAGGAACAGGGACACGATCCCCATCTGGCGCAGGCGCGATTCGAGATCACGAAGCCTGGTCAGAGCCTGGTCACGCAAAAGCGGGCGGGTCAGCGTCGCGGCCATGACGAGACCATAGCGCCGATGCCGAAATACCTCAAACGCGAGCCAGCCGAGGAAGCCGGCTCAGGAAATCCAGGTCTCCGCACAACGCTCGACCTGCCAAGGGTCTTGGCGATCGCGGCGTCGCAACAGACAAATCGACCCGGAACCGGCAAGAAGACCACCACTCACCCAGCTCTCAATGAGGGCAACACGCCCGTCTCTACCAAAGATGGGGCGTGAATATCCGGCACCACCCGGCAAGTCATCCGGTGGGCCTTCAGAGCCTGAAAAGCCAAATGAAGGATCGCAATCCTCCACGCGGCCGATGCTGACCGGGGGTGGCGGACCAGATCGAATGTTGATGATGTCGGCCTGCGCCAAGCCAGGAAACCACGCCCTCAAATCCGAGTCGGGTGGACGAACCGCCGGTGCCAGATCGCCGTAGATCGATCCACCCTGATACCTGACGAAGAGGTGGCATTCCTCATCGTTCAGCGGCTGCCGCGGCAATGCCTGGGGCGTTGTGCATCCTGTAGTGCCCTCGACAAGCACGACGATCAGGACAGTGATCAGATACTTCATCGTGATCAGTGAGCTACCCGCCCCTCAACCCCGTGATCGTCCGGCCCGGCGCGATGTCCTCGGCAGAGGTGATCAGGTGGACGATGGCGGGTTGTCCGGCGGCGCGGGCGGCGGCGAGGGCGGCGGGGAAGGCCTCGGTGGTTTCGCAGCGGACGCCGAAGGCGCCGAAGGCCCGGGCGTACTGGACGAAGTCGGGGTTCTTCAGGTCGGTGGCGATGACGCGGCCGGGGTAGTCGCGCTCCTGGTGCATGCGGATGGTGCCGTAGGTGCCGTTGTCGACGATGACGGTGACGGTGTTGATCCCGTACTGGACCGCCGTAGCCAGCTCCTGGCCCGTCATCAGATATTCGCCGTCGCCGGCGACGCAGACCACGTCGCGATCCGGATACAGGCATTTGGCGGCGACGGCGGCGGGGTAGCCGTAGCCCATGGCGCCCGAGGTCGGGGCCAGCTGGGTATGCATGGCCGTGTGCGGAAAGAACCGGTGCAGCCAGGCGGCGTAGTTGCCGGCGCCGTTGGTGACGATGGCGTCGGCGGGCAGGACGGCCCGCAGATGCGCCATGCATTCGCTCATGTTCGCCGCGCCGGTGACCGGGATGGGGGTGGTGAAGGCTTCCCATGCCGCATGGCCCGCGTTCGCCTGATCGTGCCAGGTGCGGCCGGGCTCGATTTCCGACAGGGCGAGAGCGGCCAGGGACACGTCGGCGGCGGCGCTCATCAGGGGCGGCCAGACGCGGCCCAGTTCCTCGGGGCCGGGGTGGATGTGGATCAGGGAGGTCGGGGTCACCTCGCGATCCAGCAATGTGTAGCCCTGGGTCGGGTTCTCGCCCAGCCGGGCCCCGACGGCGATGATCAGGTCGGCATCCCTGACCCGCTGCACCAGCACCGGATTGGGGCCGAGGCCCAGGTCGCCGACATAGTTGGGCCGGTCGTTGGAGATCAGATCCTTGCGCCGGAAGGACAGGGCCAGCGGCAGGCCGATCCGCTCGGCCCAGTCGCCGATGGCCGTGGTCGCTTCCTGCGTCCAGCCGGAGCCGCCCAGCACCAGGACCGGCCTTTCCGCCTTGGCCAGATGCGACCCGACCTCGGCGACGAAGGCGGGGTCGAGCGCCGAGCGGGCCGGGGTCACCGGGCGTAGCGGGGCCGGGCCTCCGTCGGCCTCCAGCACATCCTCGGGCAGGGCGATGACGACGGGGCCCATCCGGCCTTGCAGGGCGGTGGCGAAGGCGCGTTCGACGACCTCGACCGTGCGGGTGGAGGTTTCAAGCTCGGTCGCCCATTTGGCGAGACCGCCGAAGACCTCGCGGTAGTCGACCTCCTGAAAGGCGCCGCGACCGCGATCGGAGATGGCGATCTGGCCCACGAACAGGATCATCGGGGTCGAATCCTGATGGGCCGTATGGACGCCGATGGAAGCGTGGGTGGCGCCCGGGCCCCGCGTGACCATGCAGACGCCGGGGCGGCCAGTCAGCTTGCCATAGGCCTCGGCCATGTTGGCCGCGCCGGCCTCGTGGCGGCAGGTGATGACCTGGATCCGGTCGGTGACGTCGGCCAGGGCGTCGAGGACGGCCAGATAGCTTTCGCCCGGGACACAGAAGACCCGGTCGATGCCGTTCATGACGAGGGTTTCGACCAGGCGGCGGGCGGTGGTGACGGGGGGCGTGACGTGTGCTTTCTCGGACATGGAGCAGGATTAGCAGAGGACCGGACGGCTTGGCGATGGAACCTGCGGCCAAGCTCACCGTTGTGGAAGCGTCACCATTCAGGAGTTCTCCCCATGCGCAAGATCATCGCCCTCACCATCGTCGCCGCCGCCCTGGCCGTTTCG
Source organism: Brevundimonas sp. (assembly GCF_044239655.1). GTDB lineage: Bacteria > Pseudomonadota > Alphaproteobacteria > Caulobacterales > Caulobacteraceae > Brevundimonas. The sequence continues at coordinate 35,242 of NZ_JBIIAY010000014.1, read as the reverse complement.
GCCTGCAACACCGTGTCCGGCGTCGGCCGCGACGTCTCCGCCGCCGGTTCGGCCGTGACCCAGGGCGCCGAGACCGCCAAGAACTGATCTTCGACCCGGTTCGAGGATGGAAAGGCCCGCCCCACGGCGGGCCTTTCTGCGTTTCAAGCGTCACAGTATCGGGCTAGGGTCGCGGCCCTGACCTTCGGTGGAGCATGAAGATGGGAATTCTGGACAGCGTCCTGGGCGGACTGGGCGAACAGGCGGGCGGCGGGATCGCCGATCTGCTGAAGGGTCAGGGCGGGGTCGCCGGGATCGCCGAAAAGTTTGGCCAGAAGGGTCTGGGCGACGTCGCGGCGTCCTGGATCGGCACGGGCGGCAATATCAGCATCACGCCGGAACAGATCCAGTCGGTCATCGGCCAGGGGCCCATCGCCGACTTCGCGAAAAAGCTGGGCGTGTCGCCCGAACAAGCCAGCCAGACCCTGGCCGGACTTCTGCCCGAGGCGATCGACCGGCTGACCCCGAACGGCAATGCCGCCGAAGCCGGTGGCCTGCTGGATCAGCTGCCGGGCGGTCTGGGCGACATGATCGGCGGCTTCCTCAAGAAATAGCCGCCGGCCGCGTCAGTCCTTCGTGGGGCTGACGCGGCTGGCGTCGCCATAGGTCAAAGCCAGGAAGACGTCTTCCAGGTCCGGGTCCTCGGTGGTGATGTCGGCGATGGTGACACCGGCTGCGCGGACGGTGGCCAGCACCTGTTCGACCGAGGACTGGCCCTTCTTGTAGGTGATCGAAAACGCGCCGTTCGGGCGGGCGACGACGTCGAAGCCGGGCACGGTCGGCAGGCCGGACAGCTCACCCTCGGGCGTGACGATGACGTTGCGGGTATCCAGCCGGCGCAGCAGGACCGGCGTCGGCTCACAGGCCACGACCTCGCCCCGGTTCATGATGGCGATGGTGTCGCAGAGCGCCTGGGCCTCTTCCAGATAGTGGGTGGTCAGCAGGATGGTCACGCCCTCGGCGTTGATGCGCCGGACATAGTCCCACAGCTGGCGACGCAGCTCGACATCGACTCCGGCGGTCGGCTCGTCCAGGATCAGGACCGGCGGGTTGTGGACCAGGGCCTTGGCTACCATCAGCCGCCGCTTCATGCCGCCGGACAGGGCGCGGACATAGGCGTGGGCCTTGTCCGACAGGCCGAGCGCGGCCAGCAGTTCGTCGGAGCGGCGCTCGGAGGCCGGCACGCCGTAGAACCCCGCCTGGACCTCCAGCGATTCACGCGGGGTGAAGAAGACGTCGGACACAATCTCCTGCGGCACGACGCCCAGCGCGGCGCGAGCGTCGCGGGGCCGCTGGTCAATGTCGCGGCCCCAGACGGCGGCGGTGCCACCGGTCTTGTTGACCACCCCGGCCAGGATGTTGATCAGGGTCGACTTGCCCGCGCCGTTGGGGCCCAGCAGGCCGAACATCGAGCCGCGCGGGATGACCAGGTCGACGCCGCGCAATGCCGTCTTGGGCGGCGACTTCTTGGTGCCGGCGTAGGTCTTTTCCAGCCCGCGCACCTCGATGGCGTTGACGGGGAGGGCTTCGGTGTCGGTCATGCGGTCTTTCGGTAGAGCCACGCAGAGGTTCGTTTGACGGGGGCGGGGCCTCGGCCCTAGTTATGCGCACCTCCCCGTCCCGCCAAGGTCACGCGTCGAAAATGGTCCAGTCCGCCACCTCCGTCATCGCCCCGCCCGAAGAAGTGGTCGTCAGCTCCAAGCGCGTCGCCTGCGACGGCGGCAACGGTCATACCGGCGCGGTCCTGGGCCATCCCCTGGTCTATCTGGACATGGGCGAGGATGATTTCGTCGAGTGCGGATACTGCGACCGCCGGTTCGTGCTTTCGGCCGACGCCCATTCCGAAAGCGAATATCTGGACCCGGCGGCACGTCCGCCCGAGGCGCACTGAGGCTTCAGCCGGACAGCAGGGCCTCTACCTCGGCGCGGGTCGGCAATGACGGCTGAGCGCCCGGGCGGGTCGCGGCCGCCGCCCCGGCCGCGCAGGCGAAGCGCAGGGCGTCTGACGGCTCCATCCCTTCCAGCAGGGCCACGGTGAGCGCGCCGACGAAGGCGTCGCCCGCGCCCGTCGCATCGACGGCCACGATCGACGGCGGGGTGGCCCAGGCGACCTTGACGCCGCGGTGGTACATCTCGGCCCCTCGCGCGCCTTGCGTCACCACCACCCGGCCGCCGCCGTGGTGCAGGATGTCGCCATAGAAGGCGGCCTCGACCTCATTGACGACGATCAGGTCGGCCCGGCGCAGCAACTGCTCCGACACCGGGGCGGCGGGGGCCAGGTTGGCGCAGACGAAGCCGGTGGCCCGCCCGACGGCAGCCTCGACCGTGTCAATCGGCAGTTCCAGCTGGACGATCAGGGCCGTCTCGATCCGGGCAGGGAGCTGCTCCGGCGTGGCCAGGTGATTGGCCCCGGCGGCGACCACGATCTGGTTCTCGCCCGAGGGGTCGACGGCGATCAGGGCGACGCCGGTGGGGGCGGCGATATCGGTCTCGACACCGGACAGATCGACGCCGAAATCTTCCAGCAGGGCCAGGGCCTCGCCGGCCATGGCGTCGTCGCCGACCCGGCCGATCAGACAGACCTCGGCCCCCAGCTTCTCGACCGCGAGGGCCTGATTGGCGCCCTTGCCCCCGGGATGACGCGCCAGGGTGGCCCCCGTTACGGTCTCTCCGGCCGCCGGCAGGGACGGTGCCGAGGCGACGAGGTCCAGGTTGATCGAGCCGACGACGGTGATGTTCATCGCGCCGCCTCCAGCGTGGTGGCGATCAGATCGAACACGCCCTCCCCGTCCGCCGACACGGCCCAGTGATGCCGGGCCGTGTCCGGATCGACGCGGAACTCGACCGCCGTATGGCCCCGCGTCAGGTCCGAGGTCGTCTCGACCGCAATCCGGCAGGGCCGGGTCTCGAACAGGTCGGGCCGCAGCAGAAGGGCGACGGTGCAGGGGTCGTGCAGGGGTGCCGCGTCCCAGCCGACGATGGTGCGCTCGACGCCTTGCGAGAACCTCAGCATGGCCGCCGCCGTATCGGACGACGGCGTGCCGATCGCTTCGATCCTAACGATGCGGTCCTCGGTCGCGCGGACCTGATGGGTGGCGTCCAGGCCGATGGCGGTGATCCGACAGGCACTGGCGAACACCTCGGCCGCCGCATCCGGGTCGGCCCAGACATTGTATTCCGCCGAGGGGGTGATGTTGCCGCCTTCGCTGCGCGCCCCCCCCATGATGACGACGGGCCCCAGCCGCTCGGCCAGATGCGGGGCCCGGCGCAAGGCAAGCGCCAGGTTGGTCATCGGGCCCATGACCGCCAGAGCGACCGAACCGTGCGGCCGCGCCATGACCCGATCGACGATGGCGTCGGCCGCATGCTCCTCGGCCAGGGGGGCCTCCGGCTCGAACGGTGCCAGATGTCCCAGCCCCTCGGGCCCATGGAACTCGCCCGCGTCGATCGGATCGCGCATCAGGGGCCGCGCCGCTCCGGCAAAGACCGGCACGTCCTCGCGCCCCGCGGTCTGGCGCATCATCCGGGCGTTGCGCGCCGTCTTCTCGACCCCCGCGTTGCCGCCCACGGTGGTGATCGCCAGCAGATCCAGCGCAGGTGCCGCAAAGGCCAGCATCAGGGCCACGGCATCATCCACGCCGGGGTCGCAATCGATGATGAGGGCCTGTCGCGTCATCGCCCCTCGATAGGCGCGGTGACCCGGCCTGGGCAAGCCGCACCATGACAGGACTGTAACCCCACGCCGTCTTTACCCAAGCCACGCAACCCTTCTAACGTCGTCGCAACCCTCAGGAGTTTCGCTGATGATTACCCGTTCGACCGCTCGTACCCTGTTCGCCTCGGTCGCCGCGACCGCGCTCCTGTCCGGGATCGGAGCCGGAGCCGCCCAGGCGTCGGAACCCGCTACGGCCGTCGCTGCCGCGCCCGCCGCCGAGACGGGCACTCTGATCCCGCAGGAGACCTGGCAGCTCGACAACGGGCTGACGGTGATCTTCAACATCGACCGGTCCGATCCGGTGGTGGCGGTGGCCCTGGCGGCCCATGTCGGATCGGCGCGCGAGACGCCGGGGCGCACCGGCTTCGCCCATATGTTCGAGCACCTGTTCTTCCTGGATTCCGAGAACCTCGGCCCGGGCGGTCTGGACAAGATGACGGCCCGGATCGGTGGGTCGGGGGCCAATGGATTCACCTCCAACGACATCACCGTCTACCTCCAGACCGTGCCCAACGACGCCCTGGAGAAGATGATCTGGGCCGAGGCGGACAAGCTGGGCTATTTCATCAACACCGTCACCGACGCCGTCCTGACCAAGGAAAAGGAGGTGGTGAAGAACGAGAAGCGGCAGTCCTATGACAATCAGCCCTACGGCTTCACCTGGCCGGTGACCGCCGCCGCCCTGTACCCGGCGGATCACCCCTACAGCTGGCCGGTGATCGGATCGATGGCGGACCTGAATGCCGCGACCCTGGACGACGTGAAGGCCTTCTATCGGCAATGGTACACGCCCGATAACGCCACCCTGATCATCTCCGGCGACTTCGATCCGGCGCAAGCGCGTGTCTGGATCCAGAAATATTTCGGCGAGATCGCGCGTGGCCCGGGCGTCGCCCAACCGACGCCCCGCCCGGCGGTCCTGAGCCAGACGCGCCGGCTGATGCACGAGGACAATTTCGCCCAGCTTCCCGAACTGACGCTGTCCTGGCCCGGGGTCGAACGCGGGAACCCCGACGTCGCCGCGCTCGACGTCCTGTTCCGCGTCCTGACCGACGGCAAGGATGCGCCGCTGAACCAGGTCCTGATCGACGACCGGAAGCTGACATCCGAGGTCAGCGCCTATTCCGAGAACGACCTCATCGCCGGGACCATCCAGCTGTCGGTCCGCGCCTTCGACGGCGTCGACCTGGACACCGTGCAGTCCGCGCTGGATGAGGGTTTCGTCCGCTTCGAGGCACAAGGTGCCGATGTCGCCACCGTCGCCCGCATCAAGACGATGATGGAGGCCGGCTTCTATGGCCAGCTCGACAGCGTCCTGTCCAAGGCCCAGACCCTGGCCTTCTACGACCAGGCCGGGGGATCGGCCGACGCCGACCTGGCCGCCATCCGTGCGGTGACACCCGCCGACGTGATGCGGGTCTATCGCCGGTATGTCGCCGGCAAGCCGCATATCGCGACCTCTTTCGTGCCCAAGGGCAAGCCGGACCTGGCGCTCGAGGGGTCAGAGGTCGCCTTGGTCGCCGAGGAGGCCATCGTCGCGGGTGCCGAACCGGCCGTGAACCAGCGCGCCGACGACAAGCCCTATGAGCGTACGGCCTCCAGCTTCGATCGCACGGTCGAGCCGCCGTCCGGGCCTGCGCCGGTCCTGACCCCGCCTGCCCTGTGGACCGCCGCCCTGCCCAACGGCCTGAACGTTTCCGGCATCGTCTCGACCGAGGTTCCGCTGGCCACCTTCGAACTGTCGATCGAGGGCGGGCGTCTGTTCGACGACCCGGCCAAGCCCGGCGCGGCATCGCTGCTGGCCCGCATCTTCGATCGCGGCACGGCGATGAAGACCCCGGCCGAGCTGGAGAATGCGTTCAAGGCGCTGGGTGCCACCATCGCGGTGTCGGCGGGCGACGAGCGGTTCTCGATCTCTGGCCGGACGCTGGATCGCAACCTGGCACCGACCCTGGCCTTGGTCGAGGAGATGCTGTTGCATCCGCGCTGGGATGCACCCGAACTCGAACTGGCCAGGGCCGCCGCCCTGTCCGACATCCAGGACCAGAAGTCCCAGCCCAACGCCATCGCCGGCCGGGTCTTCGACCTCGTCGAATACGGTCCGGGTCATATCCTGGCGACCAGCGCCCTGGGCAACGAGCGGTCGGTCGCGGCCCTGACTATGGATGACCTGAAGGCCTTCCACGCCAAGAACCTGGCACCCGGCCTGGCCCATTTCCGCATCGTCTCGCCGCTGGACCAGGCGGCGGTGACGCAAGCCGTCGCAGGCCTCGGTCGAGACTGGGCCGCACGCGAGGTCGCCGTCCCGTCCTGGCCCACGCCCGCGACCCCTGAGTCGTCGAGGGTCTATGTCTACGACGTGCCGGGCGCGAAACAGTCGGTGCTGGTGTTCGGCGGGCCCGCATTGCGGCGGGGCGAGGCGGACTATTATCCGGCCTCGGTGATGAACTATCGGCTGGGCGGGGGCGGCTTCGCCTCACGCCTGACCCAGCAACTGCGCGAGGGCCAGGGCTATACCTATGGAATCCGCTCGGGCTTTGCCGGGGGCGAGCGGTTCGGGGAATTCACCCTGTCCAGCCCGGTCCGGTCCAATGTGACGCTGGAGGCGTCCGCCCTGGCCCGCGACATCATGCGCGACTATGGCGGCACCTTCACGGCCGAGGACCTGGACGTCACCCGCGCCGCCATGAGCCGCAGCCGGGCCCGCGCCTTCGAGACGGCCGGGGCCAAGCTGGGAGTCCTGGCCAACGTCGGCGAGATCGGCCTTCCCGCCGACTATCTGAACCGGGAGGCGGCCGTGATCGACGGCATGACCATCGACCAGATCCGGGCCCTCGCCGACCGCTACATCGACACCGACCGGATGATCTATGTCGTCGTCGGCGATGCGGCGACGCAAGCCGCGCGGCTGGAAGAACTGGGCTATGGCGCGCCGATCATGATGAACGACCGGCTGACAGAAGCGGATCGATGAGCATGCGGCGCCTCGGCCTGTTTCTGTTTATCGGTCTGGGTGCCCTCGGCGGCACGGCGCAGGCGCAGACCACCAATCCGCACTGGATCCGGCCGCCGGACCCCGATGCCACGGGCGTCTTCATGCCCAGCTTTGCTAACACCCTGGGGATCAAGGGTCGGGCCACCATCCGTTGCGAAGTGGAGAAGCCCGGATCGCCGGAGAACTGCGAGGTGATGGCCGAATCCCCCGACGGTCTCGGCTTCGGCCAGGCCGGGATCTACGTCATGAATACGGGTTATCTTGCGCCCAAGATGGTGGCGGGCCGACCGGTGCGGGCCGAGGTGAGTTCCACGATCCACTTCCGCGCCTTTCCGCTGGATCTGATCGAAGCGACCACGCCGATCTATACGGGTCCGACCCCGACAGCCGAGGCGATTAGCCTGGGCCAGTCGATCGTTCGCCGCGACATCGACAAGCTGCTGGCCGACAAGACCAACGACCTGCAAGGGCTCGACCCGGCCCGCCACGCCCCGGTCAACGCCTGGATCGCCGAAATCATGCCGCCCGATCGCACGGAGATGATCGAGACCCTGGGCCTGGCCCTGGCCCGGCTGTTCAGCGAAGCCGATCTTCAGGCCATGCTGTCCAACGGTACGGACCCCGGCGACTATCCGGGTCGGCGCGACTGGGACACCGCTACCGAGGACCAGTTCAGCCGTCGTGAGCAGAAGGGCATCGAGACGTTGCGAGCGCGCTACTGCGCCGCCTACAGCTGCACCATGGCGCCGAGAGTCCGTTAGGAATTCACGCCAGACACCGCTTGACGCACACCCGCGCCAGGACCTCGGCCGAGTCGGTCAGGGGCACGGTCACGTCGGCCTGGGCCAGCAACAGCGGAACCTCGGTACAGCCCGCAACGATCCCCTGCGCCCCGCGTGCGACGAGACCGGCGGCCAGGGCCTTCATCCGGTCGCGGGCGGCCCCGCCCACCTCACCGGCCTTGACGCCATAGATGCGCGTCATGAAAGCCTCTCGGTCGGGGCCTTCCAGCACGACGGGCTCGATCCCTGCCGCCGCGAAGACCGCGACGTAAAGGGCTTCGCCGCCGGGCGTGGCGAGGATGCCGACGCGTCTCGCGCCGGTGGATGCGGCGACCGCCGTCGTCTCCGCGATCATGTCGATGAAGGGCAGGCCGGCGGCGAGGATGCCCGGCTTCTGCGCGTGGGCGGTGTTGCAGGGCATGGCAAGGATTTCGGCCCCGGCGGCCTTGAGACGCAGAGCCATGGCCGCCAGTTCCACCTCTGCCTCGCCCGGTCGGGTGTTCCGATCGGGCACCTGGGGGTTCATGTCCATGAGGACGCGGATGTGGTCGGCATCGCCCTGAGCCGGTGTCAGGGCCTGGACCTGAGCCAGGAAGGCCACGGTCGCCGCCGGACCCATGCCACCGAGGACGCCGAGGACCTTCACAGTTGCGGCCCGATCTCTGAGCCGTAACCGAACAGCCCCTGCGCCCCGCCGGTGTGCAGAAAGACCACCGTTTCGTTCTCGAACCGGCCGGCGCGGGCAAGCGCGATCAGCCCCTTCATCGCCTTGCCGGTATAGACGGGGTCCAGCACGATGGCGTCGGTCCGGGCGGCAAGCACCAGGGCGTCGATCACCGCCTGATCGACCAGACCGTAGCCCTCGCCGACATAGTCGCAGTCGGCGACGACCATGTCATCGGTGACCGCATCGGGCCGACCCAGCAGGGCGGCGGTCTCGCGCGCCAGTTTGAGGACGTTCGCCTCCTGCTTTTCCTTCGGAGCCCGGACGCCGATGCCCAGGACCGGGATGTCGGCCCCCATGACCGCCAGACCCGCGACCAGTCCGGCATGGGTGCCTGCGCTGCCCGTCGCGGTCACGATCCGGTCGATCGGCATGTCCAGTTCGTCGGCCTGGACCATGATCTCGCGGGCGCAATCGACATAGCCCAGGGCACCGATGGCGTTCGATCCGCCGCCGGGGATCACATAGGGCTTGCCGCCGCGCGTCCTGACGTCGGCGGCCGTGGCTTCGAGCTCGGCGACCATGTCGGATCCGCCCGGTACGCGCCGGATCGTGGCCCCGAACAGCCGGTCCATCAGGACGTTGCCGTTCCAGACATAGTCCTCGGCCTTCGATCCCGTCCGTTCCTCCAGAATGATTTCGCAGTTCAGGCCATGAGCCGCTGCGGCCGCGGCCGTCTGGCGCACGTGGTTGGACTGGACCGCGCCCTGGGTCACCAGGGTGTCGGCACCCTCGACCATGGCCTGGCCGAGCAGGAACTCCAGCTTCCGGGTCTTGTTGCCGCCGCCGGCCAGGCCGGTGCAGTCGTCACGCTTGATCCAGAGCTCAACGCCCAGCGCCTCGGACAGGCGCGGCAGGGGCTCCAGCGGGGTCGGCAGATGGGCCAGGCGGACGCGGGGAAAGCGGGCGAGATGCATGGGGGACGCTCCGGGTCGGGGCCCCGTGCTTAGCCCGTCAGGAGGGCGGCGCGAAGGCCTTTCAGGCGCTGCCCTTGGCCGTAAGCGCGTCACGCAGCAGTTCCACGACCCGGGCCGCAGACGGCGCGTTCTCGGCCATGAGGTCGGTCAGGGCCCGGCCGGTCGCCGGCTCAATCCGGGGGCTGGCCATGCTCCATCCGGCGAAGGTGCGGGCCTCGATCGGATAGCGGTCCAGCAGTTTCAGGTCGCGATGGCGGGGATCGCTTTCAAGCCGACGCAGCAGGGCGTCGAGCCTCTCGCCCTGACCCTCCACGACCTGGACATATCTTTCTTCGTGGGCCGCCAGGGCACCGGTCAGGCCGTCGCGGTCGTTGTTGCGCTGCGATTCCGCGAGGATGGTCGCCAGGTTGAGCAGCGATCCCGTCGAACCCGTGGCGCGACTTTCGTAGACGAGGCGTTCGAGGCGGTGGGGCATGGACTCACTCGGACTGAACAGAAATCAAAATTACTGGCGGCGAGACTAGACCTCGCAAACAGCTGTTTCCAAGAGGAAAAATGCAGGGTCGCCGGTCTGTACGGCGGCTGACACGCGCGCAAATCCTGGCACTTCAAGGCGCAGGTGACGTCGAACCCCTTTCGCCGCTAGCGTGGCTGAAAACCTACGGAGCCCGCCATGACGCTGGAACGCACACGCCGCGCCGACTATCGCCGGTTCGAGCCGATCGAGACGCGGTGGTCGGACAACGACGTCTATGGCCACGTCAACAACGTCGTCTACTACGCCTGGTTCGACACGGCGGTGAACCGGATGCTGATCGCCGAAGGGTTGCTCGACATCCACGGCGGCAACGACAGCATCGGCCTCGTCGTCGAGACCGGCTGCCGCTACTTCGCCTCGACCGCCTTTCCCGATGCGATCACGGCGGGGATCCGGGTGGCCAAGCTGGGGACGTCCAGCGTGCGTTATGAGATCGGCCTGTTCCGGGGCGACGAGGACGAAGCGGCGGCGGTGGGCTTCTTCGTCCACGTCTATGTGGATCGCGAGACGCGTCGCCCCAAGGCGCTGGAGGGGGCGATGCGCGCCTTCCTGACTCGCCTGACCTAGTCGTCCAGATAGCCGATCAGCGTCAGCGCCCCCACGGCCGTCAGCACGCCCAAGGCAAACGCCGCGACGATCGAGCCGGTGGCGACGGCGGTGGAGACGTTGATGGGTCTGGCCTCGTACCACTCGACGATATCGGCCTCGTCGAGGTCGTCGTCGGCGTAGTTGTCGACTTCGGCGGCGTAATCGGGTGCGGACATTCTGGTTTCCCTTCGGGAGGCGCTAACGCTCGCCCCGGATCAGGTCCGGGGTCGCTGTTTGAGCGCCATTGGGTGGCGTGGTGGTCCCTGCCTAATCCGTCTCAGGCTTGGCGGTTCCGCGAAGGTGACAGGCGCACGACCATCGGCTAGACGCGCTGACTGATCCAAACACGGAACGCGCTCCTAACCCAGACGGAACGCGCTCAAGCAGCGAGGCTCCGCGAGCCGAGCGTTAGCGCCCAAAGAGACAAACATGGCCGGCCATTCCAAGTTCAAGAACATCATGCACCGCAAGGGACGCGCCGACGCGGTGCGCTCCAAGTTGTTCTCCAAACTGTCGCGCGACATCACCGTGGCGGCCAAGTCGGGGATGCCCGATCCGGCGCTGAACCCGCGCCTGCGCCTGGCCATCAACAACGCCAAGGCCGAAAGCCTGCCCAAGGACGTGATCACCCGCGCCGTGAACAAGGCCGCCGGCGGCGACGTCGATACGATGGAAGAGGTCCGCTATGAGGGCCGCGGCCCCGGCGGCGTCGGCATCATCGTCGAGGCCCTGACCGACAATCGTAACCGCGCCAACTCCAACATCGGCACGGCCTTCAAGAAGAACGGCGGCGCGCTGGGCGAGATGAACTCGGTCGCCTTCATGTGGGACAAGGTCGGCCAGATCATCTACCGCGCCGAGGCCGGGACCGAGGACGCGGTCATGGAGGCCGCCATCGAGGCCGGGGCCCAGGACGTCGAGAGCGATCTGGTCAAGCCCGACATCTATGAGGACGCGCCCGGCCACACCATCTGGACCGCCTTCGAGGACCTGAACGAAGTGGCCGAGGCCATGTCCAAGATCCTGGGTGACGCCAAGTCCACCGCCATCGTCTGGAAGCCCCAGTCCGAAGTGCCCGTCACCGGTGAGCACGTCACCACCCTGATGAAGCTGCTGGACGCCCTGGATGCCGAGGACGACGTGCAGAACGTCTATTCCAACGAGATCATCTCCGACGAGGACCTGGCCAAGCTGGGCTGATCGCGCGTCGGGCTCCGTCAGGTTTCGACGCTGACGCGCAGGAATGGGCGCGCTAGGGTTGGGCATGGGGAACCTTGCAGCCTGGGCCATGGGTCTGTCGATCCTGCTGGCGGCCCTGCCCGTCCAGGGGGCGGCGGGGCCCCGACCGATACCTGCGCAGGCCGCCACCGACAGTGCGGCGGTCGCAGCGGCGCGTCAGGACTGGCGACGACAGGTCCAGGCGGCCGGCGCGAACTCGGGCCAGGCGCTGAACGCACGGTTCCTGATCGTCCACGCCCTGATCCAGGACAGCCGTTATGTCGAGGCCGAAACCGAGGCCCGCGCGATCGAAGCCGTCGTGCGACCCATGGCGGGCCCCAAGGCCCTGGCCACGCTGCAGATCCAGGGCTGGATCGGCGAAATCCTGTTGAGCCAGGGTCGCTGGACCGAAGCCGAGGCCTATGCCCTGCCGGTCTATCGCCTGGCGCTGCTGAACTACGGCCCTGACGCCGATGTAACCGACAAGCCGCGCATCACCCTGGCCGGAATCTATGGACTTCAGGAGCGAAACGCCGAGGCGGCCCCGCTCGCCCAGGCCAGCTTCAACTACTACCGACGGCACGGACAGCCGGACAACGCCGCCTCGATCGCGGGCCCTCTGGCCGTGATCTACAGAAAGCTGGGCCAAGAGGGTGTGGCGATGCAGGTGCTGCTGTTGGCCCCCCGAAGCGGTCCGGAAGAGCTGCGCAACCTGTTCGACGCGAGCACCGACCCGGTCGTGCGACTGGAGGCGGCCCGGGCCCTCGTCGCGGCGAGCGAGCCAGGAACCGAGGCGCGCAAGGGCTCGGAGCACCGACTGATCATGGCGCTGAGGGCCAAAGCCCGGGCCGGCGATCGCGCGGCCCACGACGAGGCCCTGACCTTGGCGCGACGGCTGCTGGCCGAGGCGCGGCGTGCCGGCAATCCTGCCACCATCGCCCCCCTTGAGAACAGTGTGGCGCAGCTGTTGTCGATGAACACGCCGGAGGAGATTAAGGCGACGGCCTATGTCGAGGCCGCCGCGCTGGGACGTTCGGCTGTGACCCGGATTCGCGCGGCCTTGGGCGAAGATGACCCCCAAACCGTGAGCCTGCGGATGTCGGCCGCGCTCTACACGGCTCAACTCGCCACGCTTCCGGGTCATGCGGAGGTCGTCCCGTCTGCCCTGGCCGAACTGGAATGGTCCCAGACCTATGCCACCGCCCATCGCGGCGTGGTCAGCGACGAGGACGCGGGGTCGATGGCGATCGTTCAGGCGGGACTGAAGGCCCATCTCGGCGACGAGGGCGGGGCTTACCGCAGCATCGTCGTGGCCTCCGGCTGGTTCCACAGCGTCGCCGAGGCCAGGGCCCGCAGCAGCGGCAACCGCAACTATATGTCCGAATGGTCGGACCTGACCCGCTCCCAGGTCCGGCGTGCGTGGGACTATTCCGAGACGCTGGAGCCCGCAGCCGCCCCATCGGCATCGCCAGAGGGTGTCGAGGCCCGTCAGAGCCGGTCGGGTCCAGTCGGTTGACCGGACGCTGGCAACAGTTGGGAACCCGAGCCCTGTTGGCCCTGTTTGTCCTGCTCGCTGCACAGGCATTGATTCCCACCGGCGCGCGGGCGGCCGTGCAGGCGGCGGCCGCACTCGACAGCCCCGCCCTGCTGGCGGCACGTCGGGCCTACGCCAAGGCGCTGAAAGAGCCCCAGGGCGAACAGGGCGCGGCGGCGATCAATGCGCGCTGGGCCCTGGCGACCGCACTGACCAACGCCGACCGGCACGACGAAGCCGAGGTCGAGCTGAAGGGGCTGGAGGCCCTGCTTCTGACCCGTCCCGATACCGATGACCGGAACCTGATCGCCATCCAGGCCCGGATCGCCAACGCCCAAGTGGGTCAGGAGCATTGGGCCGAAGCCGCGGCGACAGCTCTGCCGGCCTACCAGCGCGCTCTGGCTCTCTATGGACCAGACCATGCGACGACCCAGGATCTGCGCATGGCCATGGCGGCCAGTTTGACGCGGCTGGAACGCCTTGTCGAAAGCGAACCCTATGCCCGGGCCGGTTTCGACTATCTGAGACGCAACGGCGGCGACCAGGAAGCGGCGGACCTCGCCACCGTCCTGGCTCTGATATACGAGAAACTGAACCGCCCGGACGATGCGCGAGCGGTGCTCAGATTGGTCGAAACCGACGATCCGATCCGGCGACTGATCAACGACGCGGAACGGGCGGAGGGCCGCGAGGACCGGGTGCGGGCCTGGCGACGCGTGCTGGACGCCCTGCCTGAGGGTGATACGCGACGGATCGACGTGGACACCAAGCTGACCTTCGCCCTGGGTATGTCGGCGAGCCGAGAGAACCCCGAACCGGCGCGGGAAGCGGTCCAACGCGCACGAGCCCTGCTGGCCCACGCCGAGGCGAACGGTCTGGCGGACCTGAAGGCCGAGGCCAACCAACTGCTGTCCATGGGGCTGGCGGTCCTGGGGGACGAGGATGCCGATGCGGGGCACCAGGCCCTGGCCATGGCGCTTGACCGGCTGGAGACCGCACGGCGCGAACTGGGGGAAGATGATCAGGAGACGGCCGACCGCCGCGTCTACTATGCCATGGTGGCCGCGAACCAGGGCCGGGGCGATATCGCCCTGCCCGAACTGGACCGGCTCGACATCTGGATCGCCGCCTATCCGGGAGCCTTCGAGGCCCAGACCGTCGCCTTCGTGGCCATGACCCGCGCCTTCATCCTGGGCGGGCGAGGCGATGTCGCGGGCGCCTATCGCGCCACGGCCCGCACGACCGATACGATGCAGGGCATCGCCCTGGAGCAGATCGACCAGAGTCGCAGGGCCTACCTCGATCATTGGGGTCGGCTGTTCCAGGTGCAGGTCAGGTGGGCGTGGAGGTACGCTGACGTTCTCAGCGGAGGCTCCGGCGCGCCTGCCGGAACCCCGACGCGGCCTGCGGATTAAGGCAGGCCCGATACCGCCAAGCCTGGACACCCGCCCCATGGATATCACCCAGCTGATCCTCGACGACCATGCCGAACAGCGCCGCCTGTTCGCGATCATCGAACAGATCGATGCCACCGACGTGGACGCCCTGACCAAGGTCTGGAGCCGCCTGTCGGCGTTTCTGGACGTCCATGCCGAGGCCGAGGAGCGGTTCTTCTATCCCGAACTGCTGAAACGCGGCGAAGGCGCCAACGACGCCGAGGACGGCACGGTCGAGGGCGAGACCGAGGACGCCATCGAGGACCACAACAAGCTGCGCGACGCCGTCGCCGCCGCCAACCGCCTGCCGGTCGGGTCAGGGGCCTGGATCGAGGCGGTGGGCAAGGCCAACGTCGTCAACTCCAAACATACGGGCGAGGAAGAACGTCAGGGCCTGACCGACTTCCGCCGCCGCGCGCCGATCGCCGTGCGCCATGAGCTGGCCGTCAAGTTCGCCGCCTTCGAGGCCGATCACCTGCTCGGGATCAAGCCGGTCAACAAGGATCCCGAGACCTATATCGACAAGCACGGCTGATCCGGATCAGATTTCGACAGTGCCCATACGGCCTCGCCGTTGTATCCGACATCATGGGTACGAGCGGCATGAGACGAGCGGGGCGGGCGACGATCGCCACGCTATTGGCCGCGAGCGTGGCGGTTGTCCCAATGGTGCTGGCGAGGCCGGTGTCGGCGCAGGAGACGCCGGCGGGGACTTCTGCGGGGCCCGCACGCATCCGGACCTACCTCAACCAGTCGGCGGTCGCACCTCGTCCGCCCGCCGATGACGGCGGTGCCAACGCGATCCTGGCCCGGGCCCAAAACGATATGGCGGCGGGGCGCAACGCAGAGGCCGAGGCCGGGTTTCGCCGGTCACTGGACATCCTGAAAACCAAGGCCTCCACCCCGGCGGATCAGGTCGAGGCGGTGACGAGCATGCTGGCCTTCCTGCTGGCCTCGACCGGACGGACGGCGGAGGCGGAGGCCTTGGCGCGACCGATCGACCTCGGCGGCCTGCCACCCGCCCATGCCGCACGCCAGCGCGCCAGCTTCGTCCTAGCCATCGCCGCAGCCACCCAGGGACGGCACCTGGAGGCGGCCGGGCGGCTGAAGGGACTGGTCGACATGGCCCTGGCGGGTGACGATCGCGAAACGGCGGGTCAGGTATCGGTCATGCTGGCGGCGGCCTACCGGACCCTGGGCCGAAACCAGGACGCCATCGACGCCATGGCCGTGGCCACCCTGCCCACGGGGCCGATGACCGATCTCGCACGGCTGCGCCAGGCGGCCGACAGCGGCGACACGGGCGCGGCCATCGCCGCCGCCGATGCCCTGATCGCCTTGCCGCGTCGTCAGGATCTTCCCGACAGTCTGCGCGCCTATGCCCTGGCCGAGCGGGCCAGGATGCTGACGCGGCGGGCCCGGCAAGGGTCCGGTCCGGGGGCGTCGCCCGATCTCGTCGAGGCCGAACGATCCTTGCGCTCGGCCCTCGCTGCCGGGCTGGCCGCCGACACGCCCTTGATGAACGTCAGCCTCCAGGAGGCGCTGGGGATGACCCTGTTGGCGGGTGCAGGCGACAGCCCGACATCGGCCCGGACCCTGGAGGGCCTCGACCTGCTGAAGACGGTGGCCGAACGGCGCGAGCAGTTGCTGGGGGTCGATAACCCGGCGGCGGTCGGATCGCGGGTCGACTATGCGGTCTGGCTGTCGGTGGCGAACCAGGGGGATCAGGCCCTGAAGATCATGGACGCCATGGCCGCAAGGGCCGACGCGGCCCCCGGCCTGATGTCTCGCGAGCGTCGCGGCATCCTCGACGTGTCGCGTGCCTCGATCATGATGAGGGAGCTGAGGCTGGGCGACAGCTATCTGACGCTGCGCGCCGCGGGGCTCAATCTGCAGGCCTATGCGCTTGCACCCGAACGCCGCGACGATGCCCGAGAGACCCTGGCCGGCCAGTCCAGCATATACCGGACGCAGGTACTGCTGGGCTTTCTGACGGCACGAGAACTGACCTCCCGATCGGCCCGGAAACGCTGAAGTCGCCCCCCAGGTCGGTTCGGCTCAGTGGTCGGCCCCGTGATCCGGTATGCAAAGGATGTTGCCGCACGCCTTGCAGTGAACGGCGTCGGGGTCATGTTTGGTCAGGCCGCACGTCTCGCAAGGGTAGTTGACCTTGTGCGGTCGGAACAGGGTCTGGCCGAGGCGCAGGAACAGGGTGATCCCCACCAGCATGATGGCGATCGACAGCAGTCGCCCCCACGGCCCGGGCAGGGTGACGTCGCCGAACCCGGTCGTGGTCAGGGTGGCCACGGTGAAATACAGGGCGTCGATATAGCCAACCAGGCCGGGATGCCCGCCGCGGAAGCTGGTGTAGACGAACCCCGTCGCCACGAAGATGAAGGTCACCAGGGCGGCCAGGGCGCGGGTGACCGCCTCCACCTTGGTGTTGTCGAACCGGTGGCCGACCGTACGCCAGAACAGGTCCGAGTTCAGCAGGGTCCAGAGCCTTAGAATCCTCAGGAAGCCGAAATTGAGCGCCCAGGCCGGGAACAGCAGGGTGGCCAGCACCACGATGTCGATCCAGTTGATCGGCCGTTTGAACCAGTCCTTCCAGTCCGAATAGGCCGCGATCCGCGCCACCAGATCGGCGGCCAGCAGGGCGGCGATGGCGTAGTCGATGATGTAGAAGCTGCGCCCCTGTTCCTTCAGGAGCGGGGCGGCGATGAAGAAGGCGATGATGGCGAAGTCGATCACGACGACCGTCAGCCGGAACCGCACGGCCAGGGGCGACGAGCCGTGGTAGAGGTAACGCAGCCGCGCGCGCAGTTCGAGACCGTGACGCTTCATGGTCCGGGGTGGCGGGGCTTTTGCTGGGGCCTTCATCGCAGCCATGGTTAGCCGTTGGGAACCGGGCGCGCCATGCGTATATGGGTGCCATGATGTCCCGCCCTTTCGTCAAGATGAACGGCGCCGGCAACGACTTCGTCGTGGTCAATGCGCTAGATCGGCCGTTCACGCCGACGACGGAACAGGTGCGCGCGCTGGGCGACCGCACGACCGGCGAGGGGTTCGACCAGCTGATCTCGATCGAGCCGTCGGAAACCGGCGATGCCTTCATGCGGGTGTGGAACAGCGACGGGGCCATGGTGGAAAACTGTGGCAACGCCCTGCGCTGCGTCGGCTGGATGCTGCTGGAGGCAGGATCGGGCGACCGGGTGGCGATCGACACCCTGGGCGGCCTGACCACGGCCAGCCGGGCGGGCGACCACCGCGTCACCGTCGATATGGGCCGGCCCCGGCTCGACTGGACCGAAATCCCACTGGCCGAAGAGATGGACACTCGCAATATCGAGCTTCAGGTCGGGCCGATCGACGCGCCGCTGCTGCACACGCCGGGCGCGGTCTCGATGGGCAATCCGCACGTGGTCTTTTTCGTGGACCAGACGCCCGACGACGCATTTGTGCGCGGGTCGGGATCGCTGATCGAACATCACCCCCTGTTCCCGGAAGGGGTCAATGTGGGCTTCGCCCATGTCCTGGCGCCCGATCACATCCGCCTGCGGGTCTGGGAACGGGGCGCAGGTCTGACGCGGGCCTGCGGCACCGGCGCGTGTGCTGCTTTGGTGGCCTGCGCGCGACGCGGGCTGACCGGGCGGGAGGCCAGGATCGACGTCGACGGCGGCGAACTGCACATCCGCTGGGACGAGGCCAGCGACCACGTCTTCATGACCGGGCCGGTCGAGATCGAGCGCACGGGCACGCTTCCCTTCTGAGCCGACCATCTGTGGGCTTTTCGCCGCGCCGCTTCGCCTGCTAAGCCTGACCCAGCGCGCCCGCAGACGGCGCGGGGGAGACGATGCGCATGACGACCGCCGACACCGCCACGACCGAACCCGCCAAGGACGGTCCAAGCCTGAAGACCGTGGTGATCGCCTCGGCGGCAGGGACGGCGTTCGAATGGTACGATTTCTTCGTCTTCGGATCCCTGGCCACCATCGTGGCGCGGCATTTCTTCGCCGATGCGGGCGAGACGGTCGCCTATATCCTGGCCCTGCTGACCTTCGGCCTGGGCTTTGTCGTGCGACCCGCAGGAGCCCTGGTGTTCGGCTGGTTCGGGGATCGGACGGGGCGCAAGACCACCTTTCTTGTGACCATCACCCTGATGGGGGTGGCAACCGTGGCGATCGGCCTGCTGCCCGACTATGGCCAGATCGGCATCCTGGCACCCATCCTGTTGCTGGTCATGCGTATGCTCCAGGGGTTCGCCCTGGGCGGCGAGTACGGCGGGGCGGCCATCTATGTCGCCGAACATTCGCCGCGTGAAAAGCGCGGCCTGCTGACCGGCTGGATCCAGACCACGGCCGCCTTCGGCCTGATCGGCGCCCTGTCGGCCATATTGATCACCCGTGCCATCGTCGGGGTCGAGGCGTTCGACGAATGGGGCTGGCGCATTCCCTTCCTGCTGTCGGCCTTCCTGCTGGCGGTGTCGTTGTGGATCCGGCTGAAGCTGCACGAAAGCCCCGCCTATCAGCGGATGGAGGCCGAGGGCGGGGCCCGACGTGCGCCGTTCCGCGAGGCCTTCGGCACCTGGAAGAACGGCAAGTTCGTGCTGATCGCCCTGTTCGGCATCATGATCGCCCAGGGGGCGGTCTGGTACTGCGGCTATTTCTACACCCGGTTCTTCATGGAGCGGGTGCTCAAGATCGACGTCGCCATCGTCGATCAGCTGGTGCTGATGATCACCGTGGCCTCAGCCCTGCTGTACGTCTTCTTCGGCTGGCTGTCGGACAAGGTGGGGCGCAAGCCTGTCATGATCGGCGGCATGATCCTGGCGCTCGTGGCCTTCTTCCCCGGCTTCCAGGCCCTGACCAGGGCGGCCAACCCGGCCCTGGCCCAGGCCCAGGCGTCCTCGCCCGTCACCGTCACCGCCGATCCGGCGACCTGTGCGTTGCAGTTCGATCCGGTCGGCAAGACCAGCTTTGCCTCCAGCTGCGACATCGCCAAGAGCGTGCTGTCCAACGCCGGGGTCTCCTACGCCAATGTCGCGGCCCCGGCCGGCACGGTCGCCAGCGTCCGCGTAGGCTCGACCGAGATCGCCTCGGTCGACGGTCTGGCGATGTCGAAGGCCGATCTGAAGACCGCACGCGCAGGCGTCGAGACCCAGGTCAAGGCCGCCCTGGTCCAGGCCGGCTATCCGACCAAGGCCGATCCGGCCCAGATCAACCGGCCGCTGGTGTTCGCCATCCTGATGATCTTCATCGTCGCCGCCTGCGCCCTGTACGGCCCCCAGGCTGCGGCCCTGGTCGAGCTGTTCCCGACGCGGGTGCGCTATACCGGTATGAGCCTGCCCTACAATGTCGGCACCGGCTGGATCGGGGGGCTGCTGCCGGCCGCCAGCTTCGCGCTCGTGGCCTGGTCGGGGAACATCTATTTCGGCCTGTGGTACTCGGTCTTCTTCACGGCCGTGGCCGTCCTGGTCGCCATCTTCTTCCTGCCGGAGACCAAGGGGCGGGACCTGGATACGGTCGGGGACTGATCAGACCTTCGTCAGGCTCCGACCGAAGTCGGCGACGTCGGCGATGTTCATGTCCTCACCCTCGAACCAGAATTGCGTCAGGGCCTCATGATTCAGAGCAACCCATTCCAGAGCCTTGGGGGCGATCCGGTTCAGGTCGCGTTCGTCGAGGCTGGAGGCCAGGACTCGCGGGTTCGGGCCGATGGATATGGATGCGCTGGGCTGGTTGCGGCCGGTCTTCGGATAGAGCTTCACACGCGGGCCATGCTGACCCAGGGCCGTCGAGATGAAGATGGTGGCGAGGACCCCGGTCCAGTCTGGCGGTAGATTGGCCATTTCGACGATATCCTCCTCGCCGAGCGCGCGCAATTCCTCATCGAGCGTGGGCTCGCGGTCGATCCAGACGGCGATGGTCTCATTGAAACCCATGGTGGCGCGAGGGTCGGTCTTCTCTAGGCTGGAGTCAAACCCCGCGCTCAACGCCCGACCGCATGCAGGGCCTGCCCGTTCGCCCTGAGCCAGGCGCGGAAGGGGCGGTGGTCCCCGACCAGGCGATGGACGACCGACCAGTAGGCCGGGCTGTGGTCGGCGTGGACCAGATGGGCGACCTCGTGGGCGGCCAGATAGTCGAGCACGGCGGGCGGGGCCAGGACGATGCGCCAGGAATAGCGGATGGTGCGGTTGTGCGGGCTGCACGAGCCCCAGCGCGAACGGGTGTCTGCGATGGAGACCCTGACCGGCTTCTGGCCCAGGGTCTTCAGATGGTGGTCGGTGCGGGCGGTCAGGGCGGCGCGCGCCTCGCGCTTCAGCAGGGCCTCGACGCGCCGTCCAAAGGCCTCACCCTCGCCGCCCGAGCGTATCACCGGGCCCGAGGCATCTTCCGTCAGACGGGCCGCGCCGTTCGTTCCGGTCGCTTCGAGTCGGACATCGCGCCCATGAAGGCTGACGACGGTGCCGGGTTCCAGCGGGACACCCTCGACCCGTGCCTCCAGCCGCTCGGCAATCCAGTTTGCCTTTGATCGCGCGAAGGCCACGGCCTCGGGCAGATGCCGCTCCGAGGGTGCCACCGCCACGACCTCGCCCGACTTCGCATCGATCCGTATCGAAATCCGCCGCGCTCGCGGATTGACGGACAGCCGCAGAACCAACCTCGGGTCGTCCTCGCCCGCGGCCGTCGCCGCGTTAAGCGGCAGACGCTGATTGGCTTGGTACGGCGCAGAGCTTTTCATTGGCGGCGATGAAGTCCCGGGCGCGCGGATAGATTTCTTCGCGGAACCGGCGGCCGTTGAAGACGCCGTAGTGGCCCACGTCCGGCTGGACATAGAGCACCCGACGCTCGACGGGAATGTTCGGCGTCAGGATGTGGGCGGCCTGGGTCTGGCCGACGCCGGAGATGTCGTCGTTCTCGCCCTCGACGGTCATCAGGCCGATGTCGGTCACGGCACCGAGGTCCACCAGCTTGCCTTCATGTTCCAGCAGGCCACGCGGCAGCAGGTGCGACTGGAAGACGATGTCGATGGTCTGGAGATAGAATTCCTCGGTCAGGTCGAGGACCGACAGATATTCGTCGTAGAACTGGTCGTGCTTCTCGACCCCGTCGCCGTCGCCCTTCACCAGGTTCTTGAAATAGTCCCAGTGGGCGTCCTTGTGGCGCTGCTCGTTCATGGACATGAAGGCGTAGAGCTGAACGAAGCCCGGATAAACCCGGCGGCCAAAGCCCGGATAGGGCCAGGGCACGGTGTGGATCATGTTCGACTTGAACCAGGCGAAGGGCTTTTCCTCGGCCAGCTGGTTGGTCACGGTCGGCGACAGGCGGGCATCGATCGGCGAGCCCATGAAGGTCATGGAGGCCGGGCGGTTCGGGTCGTTCTCTGCGGCCATGACGGCGGCGGCGGCGAGAACCGGCGGGCCGGGCTGACAGACGGCGACGACGTGGGCGCGCGGACCGATCTGGGCCAGCATCATCCGGACGTGGTCGATATAGTCGTGGAAGTCGAAGCGGCCCTCCAGCACCGGCACCGTGCGGGCGTTGACCCAGTCGGCGACATAGACGTCGTGGTCCTGGAGGAAGGTCTCGACCGTGCCGCGCAGCAGGGTCGCATAGTGTCCCGACAGGGGGGCCACGATCAGGACGCTGGGGGCAGCCACCGGCTTCTTCGCCCGCTTCAGATCACCGACATTGCGGGCGAAGCGGACCAGACGGACCCACGGCGTGGACCAGACGACCTGTTCGACCGTGCGCACCGGCTTGCCGTCGATGGTGATGGTTTCCAGGCCCCAGTCGGGCTTGCCGTAACGGCGCGTCACGCTTTCGAACAGTTCGGCCGAAGCATAGGCCGTGCGGCCGATCGCCGTCTCGCTGGCCGGGTTCAGCGGCGATTTCCAGAAGCCCCGCGCCAGTTGCGCTGCGAGGCGAAAGGGCTGGGCCGAGGTGTAGGCCATCTCATGAAGTGCGTAGAGCATAGGATCCTGTCGCCGGTCCCCACCGAATGCGGCAGGGCACCATAGAACGCGCCGCACTGCAAAAGGATTTATTCCTCAGCCCCGCTTCATCACCCGCTCGATCAGCTGTGCCGAGCGCTCCGGACCCAGATCATGGGCCAGGGCAGAGCGGAAACGGCCGTCGGGGCCCATCAGATAGACCGTCAGCGAATGGTTCATGGTGTAGGCGTCACCCTCTCCGACCTTCTCGTAGAAGGCGCGGTAGGCCTTGGCGGCGGCGGCGACCTGTTCGGGCGTGCCGGTCAGGCCGATGACGCCCTCGGGGAATCCGTCCGAGGCCAGATAGTCCTTGAGCGCCTGGGGCGTGTCGCGGGCCGGATCTACGGAGATGAAGACGATCTGCAGGTCCTTCGCCGCCTCTCCCATCTGGGCCTTGGTCGCCGCCAGGCCGTTCAGCGTGGTCGGGCAGTAGTCAGGACAATAGGTGAAGCCGAAGAAGACCAGGCTCCATTTGCCGTCCAGCAGGGTCTGATCCACCGCCCGGCCGTCCTGATCGACCAGCTGGAACGGTCCGCCGACCTGGGCCGTGCCCGTCGCACCGCCCGAGGCCTCGACCGCCGCCTGCTCGCGGCTGGTGACGACCACGACCGTGATGACGGCCAGGGTCGCGGCGATGACGATACAGGCTGCGGCGAACAGCAGGATGGAACGACGCGGCATCTTGGCTTCTCTTCGACAGGATCGCCGACACGACGGCGCGAGCGGTCTATAGAACGCAGGTGAGCATCCTGGAAAACGCTTCATCGTCGCAACCGGGTCAGGCACCGGGCCTGATCGACTATTCGATCGCCAACTGGCGCGATCTGCCCCGGCGTGGGCGGGGTCTGACGTTGCGGACCCTGATCATCCTGCGCTGGCTGGCGATCCTGGGCCAGAGCGCGACCGTCGTGGTGGCCGCCGGGATGCTGCATTTCCCGCTGCCGATCTGGCAGTGCCTGCTGGTCATCGCGGCCAGCGTGATCGTCAACATGACCTCGGTGGCGCGGCTGCGTCAGACCGACAGCCGCCTGCCGGACGGACGCCAGACCGCAATCCACCTGGGATTCGACATTTTGCAGCTGTCGGTGCTGCTGGCCCTGACCGGGGGGCTGGAGAACCCGTTCTGTCTGTTGCTGGTCGCCCCGGTGACAGTGGCGGCGGCCTCCCTGCCCGGACGACAGGCGATCGGCCTGGGGCTGCTGGTGCTGATCGCGACCGGGGTGCTGTTCAAATGGTCGCTGCCTTTGCCGTGGCAGTCGGGGACCGAGCTGGAGCTGCCGGTCCTTTACCGGTTTGGCACAGGCCTCGCCCTGATCACCGGGGTGGTGTTCACCTCGGCCTATGCCTGGCGGGTTGCGGCCGATGCGGAGAAGCTCGAGCTGGCCCTGGCCACCACCCAGGACGTGCTGCAACGCGAACAGAGGCTGGCGGCGCTCGGTGGGCTGGCGGCGGCGGCGGCGCATGAACTGGGCACGCCGCTCGCCACCATCCAGGTCGTGGCCAAGGAGTTGCTGAGGGACGCCAAGGCCGGAGGGGCGGTGGCCGAGGACGCCACCTTGCTGCTGCAACAGGCCGACCGCTGCCGCGAAATCCTGAAACGCCTGTCCCAGCGGCCGGAGGACGGCGACGCCCTCTATGCCGACGTGGGACTGAAGGCCCTGCTGAACGAGGTGGTCGAGCCGCATGCCGGCTTCGATCTGGAGATGTCGGTCTATGTCGGGGGTCAGCCCGGGGCGGCGGAGCTGCGTGTGCTGCGACTGCCCGAGATCATTCACGGCCTGTCGGCGATCGTCGAGAACGCCGCCGACTTCGCCTCGTCCGAGGTCCGGATCGACGCCACCGTGGCCGCCGACTGGATCGAGGTAGAGGTCATCGACGACGGTCCCGGCTTTGCCGCCGACATCCTGCCCCGCCTGGGCGAGCCCTATGTAACCAGCCGGCCCCACGGCAAGGCCCGCCGGGCTCTCGCCGCCCAGATCCGCGACGCGACCCGCCCCCCCAAGATCACCGTCGGCAAGGGCAAAAAGGCCCCACCTCCCCCGCCGCCCGAACCCGTGATCCCCAGCCAGGGCGGGATGGGCCTGGGCTTCTTCATCGCCCGCACCCTGCTGGAACGGACCGGCGGGGTGGTCACCGTGGGAACGGGCGAAGCGAGCCACGGCCCGAACCGGGGGGCGCGGGTCACCGTGCGCTGGCCCCGCGCGGCGTTGACGCCCGCTTGATCCCGGGAGCCGGCAGGTGGACAAGCGACAGATCGCCGCGCCGCTTGACCTTGGCCGTGCGACGACCGACCTGAGCGTGATGGAGACCATTGAAATGTCGAGCATCGAAGACCGCATCGCCGGTCTGTCGGATCGCACCCTGCTTCTGCTGGACGATGACCAGGCGTTGCGCACCCGCCTGGGCCGGGCGCTGGACTCGCGAGGGTTCCAGGTGACCACCGCCGGGTCGGTGGCCGAGGCGACCGAGGTGCTCAGGACCCTCTTGCCCGCCTTTGCCGTGCTGGACATGCGGCTGGACGACGGCAACGGGCTGAAGATCGTCGAGACCCTGCGCGAGCGCCGCGAGGACGCACGGATCGTCATGCTGACCGGCTATGGCGCGATCGCCACGGCGGTGGCGGCGGTCAAGGCCGGCGCCGTCGACTATCTGTCCAAGCCGGCCGACGCCGACGACGTGGTCAAGGCCCTGCTCGCCATCGGCGACGCCACGCCCGAACCGCCCGAGAACCCGATGAGCGCCGACCGGGTCCGCTGGGAGCATATCCAGCGGGTCTATGAACTGTGCGACAACAACGTCTCCGAGACCGCCCGGCGGCTGGGGATGCACCGTCGGACCCTGCAGCGGATCCTGGCGAAACGCGCGCCGCGCTAGGGTGATTGGTGGTTCGTGATTAGTGGATGATGCCGCGCGATCGGGCCCTGGCATCGTTTGCCTGGGGGTTGGCAACCACTAATCACAAACCACAAATCACTCTCTCAACAGCCGCATCGCCGCCAGCCGTCCGAACGCGACCGTCAGCGCCTTCCTTCGCGCGGGAGCCAGGGCCAGCACCGGTGCGTCCCTGACCACCGCCCCGCCGAAGCCGTCGGCGACGATCAGGCCCGGCTCCGGCGGCAGGACGTCTTGCGGAAACTCCGGTGCCACGGCGAAGAAGAAGGCATCGCAGAAGGGGGCGTATTCGGGCCATTTGCGATCGACCCGGTAGTCCTCGATCCCCGACTTCACCTCGCAGATGACGATGTCGCCCTTGCGCCCCAGGGCCATGACGTCGGCGCGACGACCGTTGGGCAGGCAGACCTCAAGCAGCGGCGCATAGCCCATGTCGGCCAGCAACCGCGCTGCGCCACGGGTCACCGACTGGGTGGTCTCGGGACGGCTGAAGACGAGTTCGAGGTGGACGGCGGCGGCGGGCATGCAGCCAGTATGTTCCGGGTGTGTTCTCGAATCAACGGAGCGCGGTCACGACCTATCAGAATCCGTAGGTAGCCGCCGCACGGGCCGCATTGCACCGTGGCCGCATGGAATGGGCGGCGCGTGCGATCGGGGTCTTCTATGTGTTCGCGGGCCTCGTCGCCCTGCGGCAGATGGTGTTCAACTGGCGGCTGGAGACCGTGTTCGGCAAGATTTTCCCGACCCCTGCCAACGAGCGGGCCGCCGACATCATCCTGACCGTCGGGTCGGTGCTGGTGCTGGTTTCCGGGATTGCACTGATGCTGCTGACCCGCTGGGCGGTTCCGGCCTTTCTGGCGTGCTGGGGGTTGCAGGCCGGCTATCTGCTCTGGGCCCAGCGCTGGTTCCCGCCGGAGAACGAGGAGATCGCCCGGGGACGGCGCCAGACGATCAACGCCTTTGCCGTCTACAGCGTCGCCACGGGCGCGGTCCTGGTGTTCGGATACGTCGCGGTCCTGCGCTAGAGGCCGGGATCGAAGGCACCCGTGTCCTGCATCCGGCATTCGCGGGCGATCTGGGCGCGGTAGCCGAGGTCGTCGGCCATCCGCTTGATCTCGTCCGACACCGTGGTCTTGCAGACGCCCGGCACCACCGCGTGCAGGAAGGCGGTTCCCGACAGGCGCGCCAGCCGCAGGCCGAAGCGGGCGGCCGTGGCGAAATGGTCGACGTAGCTTTCACCGACCTCACGCGGGTGGTCGGTGAAGAGGCGGATCAGGGTCCGGGTCAAGGGCGTCTCCGTTCGCGCCGGGTTCAGGCCAGAATGGGCCGACCCCTACCGCAGGCCCCCATTCTGGCCTAAACGGGCGGCTGAAACAGGGGGCGGCCGTCACCATCGCGTGACGACGGCGAAAGACCCCCGCAGTCCCGGGAAGACCTCATGGCCGACGGCGCCACCGCCCCCAATCTGACTTCTGGCCAGACCTTCAAATGGGACGATCCCTTCGACCTGACCGGCCGGCTGACCGAGGACGAGCGGGCGATTCAGGATGCGGCCCGCAGCTATGCGCGCGAGAAACTGCTGCCCCGCGTCGTCGCGGCGTTCCGCGACGAGACCTTCGACCGCGCCATCATGACCGAGATGGGCGAGATGGGGTTCCTGGGCGCGACCCTGCCGGAACAGTACGGCGGCTCGGGCGTCAGCCATGTGGCCTATGGGCTGATCGCGCGCGAGATCGAGGCGGTCGACAGCGGCTATCGCTCGGCCATGTCGGTGCAGTCGTCGCTGGCCATGTATCCGATCTACGCCTTCGGATCCGAGGAACAACGGATGCGGTTCCTGCCCCGGATGGCGGCGGGCGAGCTGATCGGCTGTTTCGGCCTGACCGAGGCCGACGGCGGTTCGGACCCGGCCTCGATGAAGACCCATGCCGTCGCCGTGGACGGCGGCTATCGGCTGAACGGCGGCAAATACTGGATCACCAACTCGCCGGTCGCCGACCTGGCCGTTGTCTGGGCCAAGCTGGACGGCGTGATCCGGGGCTTCATCGTCGAGCGCGATTTCGACGGCTTCACCACCACCAAGATCGGCGACAAGCTGTCCCTGCGCGCCTCGATCACCGGCGATATCGGGCTGAACGACGTCTTCGTGCCCGAGGCCAATCTGCTACCGGGGGTCAAGGGCCTGCGCGGGCCGTTCAGTTGCCTGAACAAGGCGCGGTACGGGATCGCCTGGGGGGCCATGGGGGCCGCCGAGTTCTGTTTCCACGCGACGCGGGACTATGTCGCCGAGCGGATGCTGTTCGGCCGGCCGCTGTCTTCGCGCCAGCTGGTGCAGAAGAAGCTGGCCGATATGCAGACCGAGATCTTCCTCGGGTTCGAGGGGGCCTATGCGCTGGGCCGGCTGATCGACACCGGGGCCTGGGTGCCCGAGGCCATCAGCCTGATGAAGCGCAACAACTGCGGCAAGGCCCTGGCCATCGCGCGCGAGGCCCGCGACATGCACGGCGGGGCCGGGATCACCGGCGAACTGCACGTCATGCGCCACGCCATGAACCTGGAAACCGTCAACACCTATGAAGGCGCACACGACGTCCACGCCCTGATCCTGGGCCGGGCGATCACGGGCGAAAGTGCATTTTAGGGGAGCGCTTCGCGCCGCGCTAACGCTCGCGACGCGGTCGCTCGCTGCTTGAGCGCGACCCCGTTGCAGTGGGAAGCGCGCCTACTCCTTCGGCTTGTCCGCCGCCGTGCCCGTGTTGATCTGGGGCACATAGAGGCCCGTGACCATGCGGGCGACGAAGCCGGCCGGCTGGGTGCGGGGGCCGTAGGCGGAGCAGGGGTCGGGATCGGCGATGTCGCGTACCGGCCGATCGGGTTGGGAGATGGTGTCGCCGACGGTGTCGCCCAGGGGCTCGGCCAGCTGGAGGGCATCACCGATGCGCGACAGGGACGGGGTGTCGGTGCCCACGACATTGGCGTTGCGCGCCCAGGCCAGGGCCGCGATCTGGGATCCGCTCTGGCTCAGCAGTTCGCTCTCGACCGCGAGACCGCCCGTCGTGCCCGGCACGCGGAAGGTCCCGGGGCCGGGGATGAAGGCATTGGCGACGGCCGAGACGCCGCCCGCCGCGCCGCCCGTCGGCCGGATGCCGACGACGGCGGTGCGCAGCCGGGCCGCACCAGTCGGGGCGTCGGCGAGGGTGAAGCGCTCGCTCACCTCGTAGCAGATCTGGCGATCGACCTCGCGCAACACCTGGGCCTTCTCGGCCTCGCTCAGGCCGGCACTCGCCTCGCCGACCAGGACGGAGGGTTCCAGGAAGACGGTCTCGACCTTGGTAACCTCGGCATCGTCGCGGCTCTGGCGGATCGAGGCCCGGATGGTGTCCTCGCGGGTCACCAGCCCGTCGTAGCGGCTCAGGAATCCCGCATTGGCGACTGGTGCCGTCTGGCAGGCGGTGACGGCGAGGCCTGCGACGAGGATGAGCGGCAAGGATTTCATGGCGTATTCCGGCAAGAAGGCAGACCGCGTCGAACGCGCGACCGTCAGAAAGGATCAGCTAGCTTAGCATTGTCATTCCCGTTCAGGGATTTATCGTGGTGCCGGGCGGAGACGATCGGGGCGATGGACAGCGGACAGGATTTCAGACCGGACGCCGAGGGCGATCCGTTCAGCGCGCTGTCGGCCATGTTCGCCGGTCGCCGCGTCCTGTTGCTCGAGGACGATCCGGCCCTGTCGGAACACGTCGCCGAACGGCTGTTGAAGGCCGGGTTCGCGGGTGTGGACCGGGTCGATCGCGGCGAGGCGGCGCTGGAGGCCGCCGCCGCCACGGCCTATGACGTGCTGATCCTCGATCGCCTGACGGCAGGGCTGGACGGGCTGGAGACGCTGAAGCGGCTGCGGGGCGCGTCCGGGCCCTCGTCCGACGCCCCGGCCCTGATGCTGACGGCCCTGGGCGGTGAACGCCAGAAGGTCGAGGGGCTGCTGGGTGGAGCCGACGACTATCTGTCGAAGCCCGTCGGCGACGAAGAGCTGCTGGCCCGGATCGCGGCCCAGCTGCGGCGCACGGTCCGCCACGCGAAACCGACGGGTGCCGACATTCTGAATGGACCCTTCCGCCTGTCGCCGGGTGCCCGAACCCTGAAACTGGAGATGCCGGGACAGGCGCCGCACCTGATCGACCTGTCGCCGCTGGAGTTCGCCATCGTGTGCGAGCTGATGAGCGCGCGGGGCCAGCCGGTGACCAAACAGATGCTGTGGGACCGCTGCTGGGTCGAATGGAATTTCCTGCCGGATAATTTCGTCAACATCATCGACGCCCGGATCAGCGCCCTGCGGCGGCGGCTGAAGGAACAGGCCCCCGAACTGGGCGAGGACCTGCATCCCCTGATCGTCTCGGCGCGCAGCCAGAGCCTGGTATTCCGCGATCTCGATATCGGACGCTGATCCCCGATGAGGGTCTGGCAGGGGTTTCGCGACTGGCTGGGGCAGCGGACCTCGACCCAGCTGGCCTCGGCCCTGGCCGTCATGGCCGCCGTGGCCCTGACCGGTTCCCTGTTCGCCACGGGCCATGCCGTCCGCACCGACCAGAGGCAGCAGGCGGCTCTCGCCGCTTCCGCCGACTATGCCGCCATGGTGTCCAAGCTGGGCGCAGAATCCAGTCTGACGGCGGCGACCCTGACGGCCGGGGACGCGGCCTATCTGTCGGCCTGGCTCAGCGTCTTCCAGAGCGGGCCCGAACGCGACGGGGCGACCCTGGAACAGACCTGCCGCACGGGCCGGGGCGGAGCGGGCGTCCGCTTCATCCGGGCCCCGGTCGGCAAGCCCGCCGGTCTGGCGGCGCTGGAGACGGCGCCCACCGCCCGGATGCCGGGGCTGGGGCCCGACACCTATCGCGTCACCCTGAACCGAGGCGTGCTGTGCCCCGGTCGCGCCGTCGAGGTGGTGATGGTCCGGCGCAGCGTGGGGTCGCTCGACATCGCCGTAGGGCGCGTCGTGGACCGGTCGGGCCAGGCCTGGGGATGGGCGGTACTGTCGGTTCTGATCACCGGGGCGGTGATCCTGATCTCGGGCCTCACCGCCGCCACCTATGCGCGGCGGCGCCTGACCCACGCCATCACCGAGGTGTCCCAGGCCCTGGACCGCGCCGCCGTGGGGGACTTTTCCCGGCGCGCGCCCGAGGTCGGGGTGGCGCCCGAACTGACCGAACTGACCGTCCAGGCCAACCGCACCCTGGACCGTCTGGAAGAGCTGCTGAGCTGGCTGCGCGACTCGGCCGACCAGCTGGCCCATGATTTCCGCACCCCCCTGGCCCGCGCCACGGCCCGGCTGGAACGGCTGTCGGAGGCCGGGGACACCGCTGAACGCAGCCGTCTGGGGCTGGAGGCGGCCCAGGACCTGCGCGCCCTGACCCGGGCCATGAACGAGGCCATGGCCCTGCGCGAAGGCGAGGCCTGGCGGTTCGAGACGGTGGCGCTGGACCGGTTGCTGGCCTCGGTCGCCGATCTGTACGAACCGCTGGCCGAGGAACAGGGCGTCCGTCTGGTCGTGCAGGCCGACAGTGTCAGCGTGCTGGGTGTGTCGTCGCTGCTGCAGAGGGCGGTCGCCAATCTGGTGGACAATGCGATCAAATTCTCGCCGCCGGGCGGGACGGTGACGCTGCGCGCCTTTCACGACGGCGAGCGGCCGGCCCTGTCGGTGGCGGATCAGGGGCCGGGGATCGATCCGGAACGGCTGGCCGACGCCGGCTTGCGGACCGCTGCGGCGGATGCCGAGGGCCGCGAGAGCCACGGCCTGGGCCTGACCTTTGTGCGGGCCATCCTGCGGCGGCACGGGGCCGAGATGATGATTGATGACGCCGCGCCGGGAGCCATCGTCACGGCGCATTTCACACGCTAGGTTGCCGCATCGGCGCGCGGAATTGCCAGCGCGGCCCGGGGGATGACGATGCGGCGCACTGTGTTTCTGGCGGGTTCGGCGATGGCGCTGGCACTCACCCTCGTGCCGGTGTCGGCCAGTCTCGCCCAGGCCCAGACGGGCGGACTGCCCCGGTTCGCCATTCCCTATGACGAGCGGCGCGGGGTGTTCAGCTTCGCCACCGGTCTGGAGGACGCGCTTCCCGCCGTGGTCCAGGTGACGACCCTGGGAAGCTCGCGCGGCCCGACCTCGGGCGACAATGAGGCCAAGCCCCTGCAGACCGGCTCGGGCGTCATCATCGACGCAGGCGAAGGCATCATCGTCACCAACAACCACGTGATCGACGGCGGCACCAAATACACCGTCGATATGAGCGACGGCCGGCTGTTCGACGCCGAACTGATCGGGACCGACAAGGCCACCGACGTCGCCGTTCTCAAGATCAAGGCGACCGGCCTGGCCGAGGTCGAGATGGTCGATTCCGACACCCTGCGCACCGGCGACCTGGCCTTCGCGGTCGGCTATCCGCTGGGCCTGGACCAGACCCTGACCATGGGGGTGATTTCGGGCCTCGGGCGCACCGGGCTGGGCGATGCGGTCGAGGACTATATCCAGACCGACGCGGCGGTGAACTCGGGCAATTCGGGCGGACCGCTGCTGGACAGCCGGGGGCGGCTGATCGGCATCAACACCTCCATCCTGTCGGGCGGATCGGACATGTTCGGCGGGGGCGGCGGCAACGACGGCATCGCCTTCGCCGTCCCGACCCGGATCCTCAACTATGTCGTCGGCCAGATCCGCGAGAACGGAGAGGTCAGGCGCGGCCGGACCGGGGCGATCATGGGCTCCCTGACCGCCGAACGGGCGCGCGACTTCGGCCTGGGCATCGTGCGCGGTGCCGTCGTCGAGGACGTGGCTCCGGGCTCGGCGGCCGAGCGCGCGGGCCTGCGTCGTCGCGACATCATCACCCGGATCCAGAACCGCCCGGTCGCCAATGCCGGCTCGGTCAACGCCACGGTCGGGATCGCACCTCCGGGGGCGGCCCTGGCCCTGGTCTATCTGCGCGACGGGCGCGAACACACCACCTCGATGACGGTGGAGGAGATCACGCCGATCACCGTGGCGAACGGCGTCAGCGCCACCGAAGCCTTCGGGGCCCAGTTCCGCACCGTGGAAGCGAGCGATGATCTGGACGGCGTGACCGGCGTCATCGTCTCGTCGGTGGGCGGGGGGTCGCAGGCCGCTCAACAGGGGCTGGCGGCGGGTGACGTCGTCATCTCGGTGGGCGAGACGCCGATCGCGGACATGACCGGGCTGAACTCAGCCTTGTTCCAGTGGATCGTCCCCGGCGGGCCGGTCGTGCTTCACGTCAAGCGCGGGGATGAGACCGTCGATGTCAGCCTGGGTGATACGGCCGACACGGCTCCGACGCCTGAGGTGCCGGCACCCGATGCGGCTTCGCCGGAGACGGAAGCCCCGGCGGACGACCCGGCCTGATCCAGACAGCAAAACGCCCGCCGTGCCATTGGGGGGAGGGAGGCAGGACGGGCGTCTCGCTTTGGAGGAAGCGCCGGCCCGTCGGAGCCCATAGCTGGAAACATCCAGGGGGGCTGGGGGGGGCTGTTCAGGATCCGGGACGCTTCCGAACTCCGAGGGGCCGACAAGAGCTGTTTCGCCGTCCAAGCGGGCGGGCGATGGACCGAAACGGGGCCATTTCGTGTCGCCTGCATTTTTCGGGATCACAGGATTCAGCCGGGCAGCCCGTGGCGTCCCGCGTTCGGCCGTCCTAACTTCAGGGGGATGAGCCTTGATCCCCCCTCCCCCGACAACCGGCCCCAGGCCGGTCCCGTCTTCTTCGAGCGGCGCGAGCTGGACCTGATCCTGCGGGTCTATGGCCGGATGGTCGCGGCCGGCGAGTGGCGCGACTATGCCATGGTCGGCCACAAGGACGTCGCCGAGTTCGCCGTCTATCGCCGCTCGGGCGACGCCCCCCTGTACCGGATCGAGAAGCGGCCCGCGCTCCAGACACGCCAGGGCCAATGGGCGGTGATCGGCGAGGGCGGTGTCGTGCTGAAGCGCGGTCGAGAGCTGCCGCAGGTGCTGCGCGTCTTCGACAGCCGGAAATTCCAGGTGGTGGAATAACGAAAGAAAAAAGGCCCCGGTGTTTCCACCGGGGCCTCTGGTCTCATCCCTCGGCGGGGTCCGCCGTCAGCGGCGACCGCCGAACAGGGCCAGCAGGAACTGGAACATGTTGATGAAGTTGATGTACAGGCTCAGCGCGCCGTAGCTGGTGGCCATGCCCATCGCATTCCGGTCTCCGCCCAGCTGGTAGTAGGTCATCTTCAGGCGCTGGGTGTCATAGGCCGTGAGGCCGGCGAACAGCAGGACGCCGACCGCCGAGATGATCAGCTGCATCAGGCCGTTCTGCAGGAACATATTGACCAGCGAGGCGATGATCAGGCCGATCACGCCCATGATCAGGAAGGTGCCGAAACCCGACAGGTCCTTCTTGGTGGTATAGCCGAACAGGCTGACCGCACCGAACGCGGCCGAAGTGATCAGGAAGGTCGAGACGATAGACGCTCCCGTGTAGCGAAGGACGATGGTGCCCAGCGAGGCACCGATCAGGGCCACGACCAGCCAGTAGAGCCCGCCGGCCGAGGCGGCCGTGGGGTTCTTCATCACGAAGCCGGAGCCCAGCAGCACGACCAGCGGCGCGAAAGCCACGATCATGCCCAGGATGGTGAAGCCGGCGAACCGACCGTCGGCGGTGACCTGGTACATCAGATCACGAACAGGCGGGTAGGACCCGGTGACGAAAGCCAGGGCCGCCGAGACCAGCAGGCCGAGCGCGACCTTGTTGTAGACGCCCAGCATGAAACTGCGCAGGCCGGCGTCGACCGACATGTCGGCCGAGGCGGGCGCCACATTGGTGAAACCGTTTCTGAAGTCGCTCATCGCGAGATCAATCTCCCATGATGCCGGGGAAAACCCCCGGCTTAGGCATGAATATCGGGGCAGATCGCCCCTCACGCAAGGGAATGCGGACTTTCCGATCCTGATCCCGACCGCTACCAAGGGTCGCATGATCCGGCTGTTCACCGCCCTGTCCATGCCCTGGGATGTCGTGGAGACCCTGAAGCGTCGCCAGACCGGCCTGCCCGGCGCGCGCTGGCGGCCCGAAGAGGCCCTGCACGTCACCCTGGCCTTCTATGGCGAGGTCACCGAGACCCAGGCCGATGACCTCGCGGCCGAACTGGCCCGCATCCCGTCCAGCCGGTTCGATATCGAGCTGAAGGGTGTCGGCGCGTTCGGCGACGACCACCGCTCGACCACCCTCTGGGCCGGGGTGGAGGCGAACGAGCGGCTGAACGTCCTGGCCGGGCGCTGCAAGGCGGCGGCGGAGCGGGCGGGCATCCGGATGGAGAAGCGCACCTACAGACCCCATCTGACCCTCGCCTATCTCAAGACCCAGACCAATCCGGACCGGATCGCGGCCTGGATCGCCGGGCACAACCTGCTGCATTCCCCGGCCATCCCGATCGACCGCTTCGGCCTGTATTCCAGCACGCTCAGCGACGACGGCAGCTTCTATCAGCTCGAACGGGAGTACCCGCTGTGACCCCTGCCCTCTCGCAAGCGCCAGGCCCCGTGATTGAGACCGAGCGGCTGATCCTGCGGCCGACTTCGGCGTCGGATTTCGAGCGCTGGTGCGATTTCCAGTCGGACCCGGAGACCACCCGTTATATCGGCGGCCCCCAGACCCCGGCCCAGGTCTGGCGTGCCATGATGAGCGTC
The DNA here is from genome assembly GCF_044239655.1 of Brevundimonas sp. Classification (GTDB taxonomy): domain Bacteria; phylum Pseudomonadota; class Alphaproteobacteria; order Caulobacterales; family Caulobacteraceae; genus Brevundimonas. The sequence goes on along the minus strand of NZ_JBIIAY010000014.1, from coordinate 162 downwards.
GCCGGGGCCTGGACCCTGACGGGCGTCGGCTTCTTTTCGCTGATCGAGAAGGCGACCGGCCAGTGGATGGGACGGATCGGGCCCTGGCAACCCCACGGCTGGCCGGGCACGGAGGTCGGCTGGAGCCTGCATCGCGACGCCATGGGCAGGGGCTATGCGATC
>NZ_JBIIAY010000231.1:0-3100 GCF_044239655.1 Brevundimonas sp. | reverse complement strand
AGTTCGCTTACCCTCGCTAATAGCCCTAAAAAAAAGATTCCTTTGATTTTTCAATCCGTGTAAGTCCATTAAAGCGTCAGCTCAAGCTGGTGTAGAGGTCATATAGCGGCTTCAGCGCAACCCTAATGGATTCCTTTTCATCAGTCCGCCACTTTTCCATTGGTTTGGTTTTGAAAATATCAGACAACGATCGTTGCAGTTTGCCAGCGTAGTTGAGCCAATGATTGTTTGCTTCGGTGCTCTTCTCTGGATCATTTTCGCCTCTGAGTTGAGCAACGTGAGGAGGTAGGATGCCAACGATTTGTGCGCCCAGTTTTGCTACATCGGAAGGCCAAAGCTCAAGCTCAAGTTGATCTCGGTTACGAGCGAGGTGGACGGCTTTATCTGCGATTGCGTTGTCGATACCTAGCGAGGTTATCCATTGGGCTTTATCTCTAATATGCTCCCGCCCCAAGATGATGTATTGCCCCACATCTGCCATTCTTAGAATAGCTGCTCGACCATCTGATTTAGCTTTTGATGCCAGAACATTAGCTTCAGCATAGGCTTGCTTGATCTCTTTCTCAATTGATTCCAAGACCTCGGTCTTAGGAATCATCTCTTGTGTATTTTTTGTTTCCATTAGTTTTTTTGTAAGTTGTTTTTGCCAGTTCTGTTTTTAAAGCGGCAGATGGGGGTAATCCGGTTTCCTTCAAAAACTCCATAGCAATCTTTGAAATTGCCGCCTTAGTTACGTTCACCTTTCTAGCAACGTCAAGCATATTTGACGCAATAATGATAGGATGCCCTATGGCAAACGCGATACCGTATAGCTGAGGCGACTTATGATATCCGTGGTTAAAAAGGAACGTGACGATGTTATTTAAAAGCCCTAGCATATACTCCGAAGCTTCTCTGTATTGGTTAGAGTTTGCGAGTATAAAAGCCAAATCCTTTGGATCATCAAAGGCAGCAAAATCATGCTCGTAGGATGATTCTGAATAATCTGAAGAATCTCGCATTTCAGACATTATCTAATTTTTTCTCCCAAGGGAACCAGCTTGCGCTCCCGTTAATTCCGAGGTGGCTGTAATGCAATGCCCGAAACCTATGCGCCTGCTCCCTCGCCTCGTCGCGTTCACGTTTTAGGTTTTCATTTGTTATTTTCAATACCCTCTTATATGCCTTTGATTTTTGTGCTTCATCCCTTGCCTCGTCCCGTTCTTGGCAAAATCTCTCCGCTCTTTTCTCCGCTTGAGCAATCTGTGACAAAGCCTCATCGCGCTCGCGCTCTAGCTTTCTACTATGTTCCCACAAAATTGGATGCGAGTGCGTTGCCGCTTGCCCTAATTGAACTTCAAGATGATCTGTCTCTGGTGTGTCGCTCATCTGTCTGAAAATCTTGAAATTGCGCCATTCATTGTGACAGGAGCGAAAACAAACCTCTCGCCATTTCGATTCTTGGTGATGCTGATTTCTGCATTTGGATGATCTCGGTGATTTATGTTCAAAACGTAATCGGCGTGGTGACCTATTGCCCGAGACTCTCGGAGCTCGCCGCCATCATTTAGCTGAGAGGCGGTAAGAACGCAAATGTTATTTTTCAAGGCAATCAATTTTAGTTTTCGGACGATTTCGCTGATTTGTTGTTCACGATTTTCTGCGTTACCAGAAGACGAGCAAAGCTGGATATAGTCAAGCACAATAAAATCGCAAGGAGTTTTTCTGCAGATCGCCTCGACTTCAGAGATGTCCGAAATGCTATCGAAGATGGTGAGTGGCAGAAGGGAGATATTGGATAATCCTTTGAGAATGGCTTTGCTTTGTTCTTGAGATGGTTTGCTGTATTGCGGAACGCATTGAACACCGCACTTGCAAGAAACCAATCTGGTCAGGACTTGACTCGCCGACATTTCTAAGCTGAAAATGATTCCTGCGTAATTGTCGGAGCAACAAGATAAAGCGGTTTGAATAAGTGCTATACTTTTTCCTCCGCTTGTTTCGGAAGCAAATACGGCGACCGTGCCTTTTTCAAATCCACCGCCTAGCAAGTTGTCGAGGTTTCGGATTCCGGTTTTGAGGCGAATAGGCGGAGAATTGCTTTCGAGAAGGGTTAAGAGTTCGGAGCATTGCTGTTTTAGAGTGATGCGGTTTGGTTCTTCGTCGTCTTCGGTAGAAAAGCATTCAGCAAGCTTGGTGAGATCAGCCGACATGGAGAGGACGTCCTGTCGCGAAGATTCAAGAAGCTTAAGCGCACGGCGATATTTTCTAGTTTTCACAAGATCGCGCCGAAACTCTAAGGCTGATTCAATGTCCTTTGGTGCGGGATAGGCCTCAAACGCCGTTAAAACCCCGTGGTGACCTCCGACATCATCGAAGCCCCCGCTTGCCTCAAGATGTGATTGGAGCCTGAAGAGGTCGCTTCTCGCTCCATCTTCGTGGAGTTTCTTAGCGGCTCGGAAGAGAACTTGATTTGAGTAGTTGAAAAACAAATCCTCTTCCCATTTCGCGGAATCTAAGGCGTCATAGTTTTGAAGGATAATTGAGATGGCAGCGGTCTCGGCAAAATCGCTTCGTGGAACTGCACTTTTTATTATTTCTGGTTTCATATTTTTTGGAGGTAATTTCTCGCCTCTCCTTTGGAGAGAGGCAGAGAAATATCTATCTAGCGATAGCAGATAGATAGTCTATCTATCTATCTAGGGAATGTTTGGTTATAGTTAGGTTATGTTTAGGTTCAGGTTAGGTTTCATTTAGGTTATTCAGAGCTTCAAATATCTGCCCTTGACTTCTTCCGTTTTGTTAATTTTTGGTCTTCCGCCTTTCTTTCCATTAGCGGGACTTGTTAGCAACTTTTTATTCTGATCTTGCCATTGGTGAAGGATGAACTTCTCACCACTTCGCTTTGCGAATCCCGAATCAATAAGTGCCTTCTCTAATTGATTTGGGTCTCCGCTCCAACCCGCAATCGCAGAGATTATGTCTGGCGATTTTTCAAACACCTCATTTTTCCGAAACTGGCATTGTGACCAAAGTTTTAAAAGACAAAACACCCCTTCATGTCCTGCCAATTGAATTAAGATTTTTGTTTTGTAATGCTCGCAGAAGTCTGGCGATAAAA
>NZ_JBIIAY010000224.1:0-3124 GCF_044239655.1 Brevundimonas sp. | reverse complement strand
CAATATTGACAAATGATAATGTTATATTAAAAGCAACAAATGTAAGTCAAGCCATGTATATTGACTATAAAAACTCAGCAAATTCAAGAAGAGCTTATTTAGGTTTTGGGGGAGATTCAAATTCTAATTTTGATATTTGGAACTCTGAAAATGGCGCAATATCATTGGGTACTAATAATACTGAACGTTTTAAAATTTCATCTACTGGAAATATAGGCATCAATAAAACTGACCCTGGCGCTCAATTAGTTTTAGCACAAAATAATGGTAATTCTTCAGCACAAACTTATTTAACATTTAGAAATTTAGCGACTAATTATGGTAGTTGGTCTATTTGGAAAACTGAGGATAATAATTTAGGATTTTATTATGGTGTTAATTCAGATACTCCAAGTGCTGGTATTAATATGAAACTTCGTTATAATGGAATAACTGAATTTCAAACAAAAGTTTTAATAAATACGTCTACTGATAACGGAGAAAATCTTTATGTTGGTGGTACGATTAGAGCAACGGGTACAATTACTGCAAACTCTGATATTCGTTTAAAAAGCAATATTACCAAAATAGAAAATGCACTTGAAAAAGTAGGTCAAATTTCGGGATATACTTATAATACGACATACGATGATAAGCGACACGGAGGAGTAATTGCTCAAGAAATGGAGAAGGTATTCCCTGAGATTGTCAACACGGGTAATGATGGATTAATGGGAGTTGAATACGGAAATATATCGGCTTTATTAATTGAAGCGATTAAAGAGCAAAAGAAAGAAATAGATGAATTAAGAACTATTATAGCTTCTAAATAATGCCATTACAAGGGAGTGGAGATATGACCTTTGCTCAGGTCTATAATGAGATTACGGGGGAATCGCAAGCGAATCCTACTATCTCCATTACATTGGCTGAACTTGGTCAACTTCAAAATTCAAGTGGTCAAACAATCCCATTAAATCAATATTATACTCCAAGACCTGACGGCAATCTTCCAACGGTATTCCCTACTGAGTGGTATCTTTACTGCCAAAGGTGTAATGTACCAGCGCCATACATAACTATTTCAAAGACTGCGCCTACAAGTGTAAACTCAGGAGTAGAATTTGCCTATCGGCTAACGATTGCAAACAATGGTCAAGTCAATTCCTCAGGAGACATAATAGTTCGGGATTACATTCCAAATGGATTATCTTTTGTAAGGTATGAAAGGGACACTCCAGCTTGGGGATTTAGCATATCAGGACAACAAGTAACGGCAACCTTTACTTCTTCTTTGCCCGTAGGATTTGGAGCAGTAATAACGATTTACGTTACTACCAATACTCAAGGAACGTACTCCAATTTTGCAAGCGTTGAAGGTGGAGGCGAAACAATAACCAAGACTTCAAACACGGTTTATACGGGAGTTGGTGGAGTGCCAACGTGGACAAGTTCAGTAACTAAAAGATTAGTTCGTACAATCCAAAAGAATAATTGCGATGCTTACGGAATAGGCTCATTTCAAGAGGTTTATTCTCCTTTCTTTACGGCTACTTACACAAGTACAATAAGTCAACCTGATGCGGATACAAATGCAAATAATAACGCAACGGCTTTATGCAATCAATGGCTTGATGAGAATGGACAAGCGGTGGCAAATAGTTCGGGAACTTGTCAGTATGACTATCCACAAATGACATTATCAAAGACAATGCCTGGCGCTTTTAATCTTAATCAATCAGGAGAAGTTGAAATAATAATGCGAACATTAGGCGCTGCAACTTCAGGTCAAATTGTGATGTACGATGACTTAGCAAGTGGCTTTGAATATGTAAGTTTAATAAGTAAGCCTGATATTTTTGATTTAAATATTTATGGTAGATCAGTAACTTTTACAACAAATGCTTCTTTGCAAGCTGGTTATTTTGGGCAATTCAAATTTTTAGTAAGAGCAATAACCGTAGGCAATTACACAAATTTTGCTGCGGCTTATGGTGGCAGTATTTTAAACAATAATGCGACAAGTAATACGATCTCAACTTATGTATTTAGTACTCCTATATTTTCATTTACAAGGGTAATAGATAACCAAAGTTATTATAATGGGACAAGCATAAATGCAAATGCAGCGCCAACGGATTTAATTTATAATGGGACTATTTTAACTATAAATAGTTTCCCAAGTACTAATGATTCTAAAGTAAGAATTGAGTTTGAATTACCGATTCCTTTTAGAGTTGTTGATGATGTACAAGTAAATTATAATACTGATTACTTTACATTTTCTCAAGGGTCGGCATTTAATATTGCGGTCTTTACTCAAAAAGATAATGTAACCGTTCCCGTTGGGCAATACGGATTTTATATATTCTTTAGTTTACCAATTACATATTTCCGAATGTCAACCGTAAGTCAAGATGAAGATTTAAGAGATGATGATAATTTAGTTATTGATGCTCTTAATATTACCGTTCCAAGAAAAGCGACTACTTTAGTTAAAAATTATGTTAATAATAATTTTATAAATTCAGGTGGTATTACGACAATATGGTCTAATAATTATACATTTTTACCAATATTTCAAACGACTAATAATCGTATTCCTAATGATGTTAATGGATTGACCTATTCATTCTCAGTTAATAACAAGGCTAATTATAGCCCCCAGTATTCAATGGGATTTATTAACCAACAATTCTTTGCAACTCAAGTAATTTATGTAGTAAATCCGCCAAGAGATACAAAAAATGGAGTTGTAAATGCTGATTATCCTTATCAATATGTTATCGATAATTTGTTTAGCCCTGATGAATATCAATTTGGAATTAGAATTTATTATAGAATTTATAAAAATGGGCTTTTAATAAAATCAGATTTAAATACACAAAATACTTTTTTTGAAACGAAAATAGATAAAGCTAAAAATGAACCAAAATATAGGAATACGACATTTTCTATTCTTGTAGACGCTAATAACAATTACTTGTATTGGTAAAATTTTGAATAATAGCTATTTATTATTGTAAACTAAACAAACAACCAAATGAAATTAGATTTTAACTTTGACTTTATCGGTCTTGATGACCAAGTTTTTGAGGGTGGTAACGCTGGTAAAATGTTAGCTGGCGCATTAGCCTCCGCATCC
>NZ_JBIIAY010000202.1:0-3131 GCF_044239655.1 Brevundimonas sp. | reverse complement strand
CAGCGTGGGCGGCGCGTGATCGCGGCCGCTCGCTAGCTCAGCGAGCGGTAATACAGGCCGGTGATGTCGCGGTTGGCGATCATAGTCAGTGCGTAGCTTCAGACGTTGACCCGCGTCAAGGTCGCGGTATCGAGGGGGATGGCCGTTACCTTGATCCACCATCCCAGCACACCGGGGTCTCCGGCCGAGCGCATCGACGTAGATCTCCGTCGCGAAGGCACCCGGCTACGGCTGACCTACTGCCTTGGAGGCGAGACGGCCCGGATCCGTTGGTCCCGCCAAGTCGGCCCTGTCACGCTGGAGAGCTTGTCCAGCGCTGGCCGAAAGGATGAACTGTGGAAGCACACCTGCTTTGAGTTGTTCATCAGCACCGACGATGGCTATCGCGAATTCAACTTCGCAACCTCGGGTCAGTGGGCATCCTACAGCTTCAGCGGCTATCGACAGGAGATGATGCCGGCGAAAGAGGAGGCTTGGCTTGTCTGTCTTGAAGGTCGGGGCAGCTATCTGGATCTGGGCTTCGTGGTCGACCTGCCGCCCTCCGCCGACCGGATCGGCCTGTCGGCGGTTATCGAGGACGTCGACGGCGAGAAGACCTATTGGGCGCTGGCGCATCCTTCGGATAAGCCGGACTTTCATCACCCCGACTCCTTCGTTCTGGACCTGCCATGAAGACCGGCCTCGATCGCCTGCTGTCCGACCCGGCCCTGCGCGCCGAGCTCAAGGGGCGGCGCGTCGCCTTGCTGGCCCATCCGGCGTCGGTGACGGCGGACCTGACCCATGCGGTCGATGCGCTCGCCGCCTGTCCCGGGATCACGCTGACGGCGGCCTTCGGGCCTCAGCACGGGATGAAGGGAGACCTGCAGGACAATATGATGGAGAGCCCGGACGAGACCGATCCGGTCCACGGCATCCCGGTCTTCAGCCTGTACGGAGAGGTGCGTCGGCCGACGGGCCAGTCGATGGGCACGTTCGACGTGATCCTGATCGACCTCCAGGACGTCGGGTGTCGCATCTACACCTTCATCACGACCCTGCTGTACGTGCTGGAGGCGGCGGCCGAGCATGGCAAGGCGGTCTGGGTGCTGGACCGGCCCAATCCGGCGGGGCGACCGGTCGAGGGCACGACCCTGAGGTCCGGCTGGGAGAGTTTCGTCGGCGCGGGGCCGATGCCGATGCGGCATGGGATGACCCTGGGCGAGCTGGGTCACTGGTTCATCGATCACTTCAAGCTGGATGTGCCCGGGTACAGCGTGGTCGAGATGGAGGGCTGGGCGCCCGAGGCGGGGCCGGGGTTCGGCTGGCCCCTGAACGAACGGTCCTGGGTCAACCCCAGCCCGAACGCGCCGAATGTGTCTATGACCCGGGCCTATGCCGGGACGGTGATGCTGGAGGGGGCGACCCTTTCGGAGGGGCGGGGGACGACCCGGCCGCTGGAACTGTTCGGCGCACCCGACATCGACGCCCGCGCCGTGATCGCCGAGATGCGCAGGATCGCGCCGGATTGGCTGAATGGCTGCATCCTGAGGGACTGCTGGTTCCAGCCGACCTTCCACAAGCATGTCGGGCAGCTGTGCAGCGGGGTCCAGATCCACGTCGACGGACCTTTCTATGATCACGACGCCTTCCGGCCCTGGCGGGTCCAGGCGGCGGGCTTCAAGGCGATCCGGAACCTGTATCCCGATTACGGTCTGTGGCGGGATTTTCCATACGAGTATGCGTTTGGAAAGCTGGCGATCGATGTGATCAACGGTTCGCCGATCCTGCGCGAATGGGTCGATGACCGGTCGGCGACGGCGGCTGATCTGGACGCGATTGCGAGCCCGGATGAGGCGGCATGGATCGAGGCCCGGAAGCCGTTCCTGCTGTATTAGGCCGCTCGTCGGGTGAGTTGAGCTGTGTGTTCGACACGGAACAGTTCATCACAACGGACACCACGAAGGCACAAAGAACACGACGAGACCGAGCGGCTTTCGATGTTGTGACCGCAGGTCGCGGATGTCCTCAAGGACGAAGAGCGGCTTCGCCGCCTAATGTTCCTCGCAGACGGTGCTCCCAATGGAATCAGTCAGCGGCGTGACCTCATGTTCGGTTTCGTCGTGGCCGTTGTGAAATCGTGATGTCCGTTGTGATGAACCCAATCGAGCCCCACAATAAGGGTCACCGCGAGTTTCGATTCCTCAAGGTTCATGACCGTTGCCCGCCGTCTGTGGCGGTGGCGCTCTGAAAACAGGCCGCCAAACCGCCAAACCGCCAGGCCCGCCCAAGCAAATTCAATGACTTGGGGAATGGGCTGAGAACCCGCCACCAACCCTGGCGAATTCCGGTGGCCGACACCAAGATGTTGCAGCCTGCACTTTTCAAAGATCCGAAAGCGCAGTTGGTGTCGATGCCGTCCGGACGCAAGAGGTCGGGAGGAATTTAAACCTATTTGATACAAGCCTTGCGGCGAACGCCCGATCAGGCGGGTTCGGCTTCCAGACGCTTGTCGAGGTACAGGCCGACACGGCGATCCACGGCGTCGATGTGGTTCTGCCAGAAGTGGCTCGCGCCTTCTTCCAGTTCGTAGTCGATGACGATGCCCTTCTGGGTGCGCAGCTTGTTGACCACGCGTTCGACCTCGACCGGCGGCACGATGGTGTCGGCCGTGCCGTGCAGGAACAGGCCGGACGCCGGGCAGGGGGCCAGGAAGCTGAAATCGTACATGTTCGACGGCGGCGAGACCGAGACGAAGCCGTCCGTTTCGGGGCGGCGCATCAAGAGCTGCATGCCGATATAGGCGCCGAACTGATAGCCGCCGACCCAGGTCTGGGTCGCCGCCGGGTTGTTCGACTGGAGCCAGTCGAGGGCGGTGGCCGCGTCGGCCAGCTCGCCGATGCCCGAGTCGAACTCGCCCTGGGACTTGCCCACACCGCGCGAATTGTAGCGAAGGGTCGCAAAGCCGCGCTTCTGGAACAGCTGGTACAGGGTGACCGCGACCGGGTTGTTCATATGCCCGCCCGCCTTGGGGTGGGGGTGCAGGATCAGGGCGATCGGGGCGTTGGCGCGCTTGCCGGGGGAGTAGCGGCCTTCGATGCGACCGGAGGCGCCGGGCAGGATGACTTCAGGCATAGGGCTCTGGAATCCGTTCA
>NZ_JBIIAY010000201.1:0-3138 GCF_044239655.1 Brevundimonas sp. | reverse complement strand
GAGCCGCTATAGCGCGCGACCTTGAAGTTCCGGGTTCGGCTCATTTGGCCGATCCCATCTGCGTTTAAACAGCCGAGTCATCGTCTCCGGGCGATGGCGCTAGCACCCGAAAGGATCAGGCACATGAAACTGAACGAAATCCGCGACAACGAAGGCGCGCACAAGAAGCGCATGCGGGTCGGCCGCGGCCCCGGTTCGGGCAAGGGGAAGACCGCCGGTCGTGGTGTCAAGGGCCAGAAGTCGCGTTCGGGTGTCGCCATCGGCGGCTTCGAAGGCGGCCAGATGCCCCTGTACATGCGCATGCCCAAGCGCGGCTTCAACAATCCCAACGCCCTGAAGCTGGCCGAGTTGAACCTGTGGCGCCTGCAAGACGCCATCGACGCCGGCAAGCTGGACGCATCGTGTGAGATCAAGGGCGACGCCCTGGTCGCGGCCGGCGTGATCCGCCGCGTCAAGGACGGCGTCCGCATCCTGGGCACCGGCGAACTGAAGTCGGCCGTCAACCTGGTCGTCTGGTCGGCTTCGGCCGGCGCGATCAAGGCGATCGAAGCGGCCGGCGGCACCGTCGTCCAGCAGCGCATCGCCGCAGAGGCCAAGGCCGCTGCCGCCGTCGAGAAGCGCAACGCCGCCAAGGGCAAGGCTCCGCCCGCCAAGGCCCCGCGTGGCGACGCCAACAAGATCTCGGCCCGTACTACCCGTACGGCTGCCAAGGCCTAATCCAAGAAAGCTTGAGGGGCGGTCTCGCTAAGAGGCCGCCCTTCGCCTATCTGAACTCCGGCCTGCGGATTCGACGCCGCCTGGCCGCGTTCTGATCAGTCGGGGTAACGACATATGGCTTCGGCCGCCGAACAACTTGCCGCCAACATGAACATGGGCTCGTTCGCGAAAGCGACCGACCTGCACAAGCGGCTGCTCTTCACCCTGATGGCCCTGCTGGTCTATCGGTTGGGCACCTATGTGCCGATCCCGGGGATCAACTCCGAAGCCTTCCTGCAGTTCTTCCAGAACCCGGACGGGCAGCGCGGCATCCTGGACATGTTCAACATGTTCTCCGGCGGTGCCGTGGAGCGCATGGCGGTCTTCGCCCTGAACGTGACGCCCTATATCTCGGCCTCGATCATCGTCCAGCTGATGGGCACGGTCTATCCGCCGTGGGAGAAGCTGAAGAAGGAAGGCGGCGAAAGCGGCCGTAAGCAGCTGAACCAGTACACCCGCTATCTGACGGTGTTTCTGGCGCTGGCCCAGTCGCTGGGTATCGCCGCGGGCCTGAATGCCCAGCCGAACCTGGTCGATCAGCCGGGCCTGTTCTTCATCGCCACCACCGTCGTCGCCCTGACCGGCGGCACCATGTTCCTGATGTGGCTGGGCGAGCAGGTGACGGCGCGCGGCATCGGCAACGGTATCTCGTTGATCATCTTCGCCGGTATCGTCGCGGTCCTGCCGGGCACGATCGCGCGCCTGTTCGGTCTGGCCCAGCAGGGTCAGCTGTCGGCCTTCGCCCTGCTGTTCATCGCCGCCCTGGGTATCTTCACGGTCGTGTTCATCGTGTTCATGGAGCGGGCCCAGCGCCGGCTGCTGATCCAGTATCCCAAGCGCCAGGAAGGCAACCGGATGGCGGGCGGCGAACGCTCGTTCCTGCCGCTGAAGGTCAATACCGCAGGTGTGATACCTCCGATCTTCGCCTCCTCGCTGCTGATGCTGCCGTCGACCGTTGCGACCATGACGGCCAACGCCGATCTGCCGACGTGGCTGAGCTGGCTGCCGATGGTGACCGGCCAGCTGACGCACGGCCAGCCGCTGTTCATGCTGCTGTATGGGCTGCTGATCGTCTTCTTCTGCTTTTTCTACACCTCGATCACCTTCAACCCCGAGGACACGGCCGAGAACCTGCGGAAATACGGCGGTTTCCTGCCAGGCATCCGTCCGGGCAAGCGTACGGCCGAGTATCTGGACTACGTCCTGACCCGTCTGACGGTCATCGGCGCGGCCTATATCACTGCGGTCTGTCTGATCCCCGAGTTCATCGCGGCGCAGATGGGGCCGAGCCTGCTGTTCGGCGGTACCTCGATCCTGATCGTCGTGTCGGTGACCATGGATACGGTCGCACAGATCCAGTCGCAGCTGCTGGCCCACCAGTACGAAGGCCTGATCAAGAAGGCCAAGCTGCGTGGGCGGGGTGGACGCGGCGCGCCCGCTCCCGTACGGCGGTGATGAGTGGGGCCACAGCGCCTTGCGCGACTTAAGTCCAGCTTGTTGGGTCACGGCGCGTCGCGCTACTTGAGCCCGGTTACGATCGCTTTGGGAGGGCGGCCTTGAACCTGATCCTGTTCGGACCGCCTGCCGCGGGCAAAGGCACCCAGGCCAAGCGGCTGGTCGATGGGCGGGGCATGGTCCAGCTGTCGACCGGCGACATGCTGCGCGAGGCGATTGCGTCGGGCTCGGACCTTGGCAAGCAATGCCAGGCCATCATGTCCGAAGGCGGTCTGATCGCCGATGACATCGTCATCGCCCTGATCGAGGCCCGGCTGAAAGAAGCCGAAGACGCCGGCGGTGCCATCTTCGACGGCTTCCCCCGCACCCTGGCCCAGGCCCAGGCGCTTGACGCCATGCTGGCCAAGCTGGGCAAGAAGATCGATGCCGTCGTCCGCCTCAAGGTCGACGATACGCAACTTCTGGAGCGCGTCGCCAAGCGGTTTGCCGAACAGGGCCGCCCGGACGACAATCCGGACAGCTTCAAGGTCCGTCTGGACGCCTACAACCGCAACACTGCGCCCCTGCTGCCCTATTACGCCGACAAGGGCCTGCTGACCGAGATCGACGGTATGGGTGCGATCGACGCCGTCGCCGCCGAGATCGACAAGGCGCTGGGGTAACTCGCTTCCCAGCCGCCAAGCGGCGAACGGGAAGAGGGCGTTGACTCACCCCCTCCAATCACCCTCCTATCGCACCGCAGCGTAGAGGGATCAGGCATGGCGTTCAGGGTCGGTAAAGCAGCGACGGCGATCGCCCTGGTGCTGGCTCTGACGGTGCAGGCCGGTTTCGCCCATGCAGCCGATGATCCCGCCACCTATGCCGAGACCATCGAGGGTCTGACGCGCCAGGACGGCCTGGCCCCAATCTTCGTCGATGCGGACAAGG
>NZ_JBIIAY010000097.1:0-12216 GCF_044239655.1 Brevundimonas sp. | reverse complement strand
CCAGGTCATCAGTGAAGACCTGGGCATCAAGCTCGAGAACGTCACCCTCGACATGCTCGGCAAGGCCAAGAAGGTCACCATCACCAAGGACGACACCACCATCGTGGACGGCGTCGGCGGCAAGGACGAGATCGAGGCCCGCATCGGCCAGATCAAGAAGCAGATCGAGGACACCACCTCGGACTACGACAAGGAAAAGCTGCAGGAACGTCTGGCCAAGCTGGCCGGCGGCGTCGCCGTCATCCGCGTCGGCGGCTCGACCGAAGTCGAAGTCAAGGAAAAGAAGGACCGCGTCGACGACGCCCTGAACGCCACGCGTGCCGCGGTTGAAGAAGGCATCGTCCCCGGCGGCGGCATCGCCCTGCTGAAGGCGACCAAGGCGCTTGAAGGCCTGACCGGCGACAACGCCGACCAGACCGCCGGCATCGCCATCATCCGTCGCGCCATCCAGGCCCCGATCCGCCAGATCGTGGAAAACGCCGGCGTCGAAGGCTCGATCGTGGTCGGCAAGGTGCTTGAAAACGCCTCGCCCACCTTCGGCTTCAACGCCCAGACCGAAGAGTACGGCGACCTGGTCGCCATGGGCGTGATCGACCCGGCCAAGGTGGTCCGCACCGCCCTGACCGACGCGGCCTCGGTGGCCTCGATCCTGATCACGACCGAAGCGGCCGTGGCCGACGCCCCCAAGAAGGGCGGCGGCGGCGCCCCCGACATGGGCGGCGGCATGGGTGGCATGGGCGGCATGGACTTCTAGTCCACGTCACTCAGACGCCAGAAACAGGGAGGGCGGGTCCGGCGACGGGCCCGCCCTTTTCTTTGATCAGTTGCTGCACAAGGCAGTTTTTGGAACGCCGGCTTTCCGGCTGTGACCGCCTGTGTGACGGCGCGTTCGCGCTCTTCCAGAACATCTACCTTCCAAGGCCCCGGCCGCCTGCAAGCACTCTTGAACTGAGCCAACGTACGACCCGCTCGATGTCAGGCTGTCGTCAGGTTCTGCGACCAGTCTCCCTTCAAACGGAGGTTTCAATGACCAGCACGGCTCCCCAGGCGATCAGAACCATCAAGACCTGGGACTGGGGCACCCGCCTGTTCCATTGGCTCCTCGTAGCCGCCATCGCGGTCGCCTTCCTGTCTTCGGAGGAGGGCAGCGCCCTGTCGCCCTGGCATGTGCCGGCGGGCTGGGTGGCGGCGATCCTGATCGCCTTCCGGCTGGTCTGGGGTTTCGTGGGCGGCGAGCATGCCCGCTTCGTCAACCTGATCCGCCCCTCACGAATGGCGGGTCATGTGAGAGGACTGTTCGCTGGAAGGGTTCATGCCTCGCTGGGCCACAATCCGCTGGGCGGGATCGCGGTGATTGTGCTTCTGGCCCTCGTCGCCGCGACGACCTTCACCGGCATCACGGGCGGAGAAGATGGGCATGAGGCCATCGCCTACATGCTTCTGGCGACGATCGCCCTGCACGTCGTCGCCGTCGTGGCGATGTCGTTCCTGACCCGGGACAATCTGATCGGTGCCATGATCACCGGCCGCAAGAAGACGACGCATTTCCCCAATGCCCAGGACGCCGCTCCGCCGGCGCGCGTGGCCATTCCCCTTGCCGTCCTGGTCGTCGCGGGCTCCGCCTATGCAGCGACCCGTGTCGATCCGCTGGCCTTCACACCGGGCACACACGGGGAAGCCGGCGAAGGGGGTGAGGGCGGCGAAGGTGACGAGGCCGGGGAACGGGACGAGGACTGAATCGGCTTGGGCATTGCCAGCCTAGATGACCGTTCCGAACAGGTGGCCGATGCCGGCCGTCAGCCCCATCGCGAAAGCCCCCCAGAAGGTGACGCGCAGCACTGCCTTGACGATGCCGGCCCCGCCGACCCTGGCACCGATGCCGCCCAGCAGGGCCAGTCCGATGAGGGCCGAGCCCGACACCAGGGCGACAAGCAGCGATCCAGGGGCCACGACCACCACCGCCAGCGGCAGGACAGCGCCCACCGAGAAGGTCGCAGCCGAGGTGAGTGCCGCCTGGATCGGGCGCGCGGCTGTATGCTCCGAGAGACCGAGTTCGTCACGCGCGTGCGCCCCCAGCGCATCATGGACCATAAGCTGGCGCGCGACTTCCAGCGAGACCTGCGGATCGACGCCCCGGCTGCGATAGATCGCGGCCAGCTCGCGGGTCTCCGCTTCCGGATCGGCGTCAAGCTCGGCGCGCTCACGCGCCATATCGGCGGCCTCGGTGTCAGCCTGTGAACTGACCGAGACATATTCGCCCGCCGCCATGGACATGGCGCCGGCGACCAGGCCTGCGACGCCGGCGATCAGGATGCCTGTCTTGTCCGTCTGCGCAGCCGCCACACCGACAATCAGACTGGCGGTAGACACCAGTCCATCATTGGCTCCCAGCACCGCAGCGCGCAGCCATCCGATCCGGGAGACCAGATGGCGTTCGGGATGGCGCTCAAGTCGGCTCATGATCGGTTTTCGGTCGACGGGGTGAACAAAAGAATCAGTTCGGACTGGTCCGGCCGGGTCTCGATCCGTCCACCATGCGCCACCATGATCCGCGAGACGATGGCCAATCCCAGACCGGCACCGCTTCCGCTGGCGTGATCCCCTCGGCGATAGCGCTGGCAGAGTTCAGCGAGGCGCTCCGGCGTCAGTCCACCCCCGCCATCGATCACCGAAAGCCTTGCACCGGATCCAGCCGTCACTGTCACCGTCCCTCCCGGTGGCGTCACCCGAAGCCCGTTCTCGACGAGGTTCCGAAGCGCGGCGGCGATGGCTTCACGTCTGCCTTCAATCAGGACTCCGCCGTCCAGCTCGAGCGCCAAAGACTTGTTCTGCGCGACCGCGAGGGGGGCATACTGCGAGACGATTTCCGTGGCGACGTCCGCCAGATCGACCGAAGTCGCCGTCGCCGGTGCCGCTGCCTGGGCATCCAGTTGAGCCAGCACCAGAAGCTGATCGACCAGCCGCGACATCGCCGAGACATCCCGTTTCAGCCTATGTGCCTCGGGCGAATCCAGCCGTTCCAGCTCAAGCCCCAGAACTGCAAGAGGCGTTCTCAACTCATGCGCAACGTCGGCGGCGAATGCTTCCTGACGGGTCGCGGCCTCATCGAGACGCGCCAGCAATCCATTCACGGCGTCAGCGAAGCCGGTCGCCTCGATGGGAAAGTCTTGCAGATCGACCCGGAAACCCTTGTCTGCGGCCTGGGCGGCCTCGATCCGCGCACCGGCGAGGCTCAGCGGCCGAAGGGATGAGCGGATGACCCAGAGCGCGGCCAGGGTCATGGGTATGATCAGCACCAGCAACGGCACCACGACATGGTCGGCGACCTCGTTCGCGATCCCCGCGAACTGGATCTCGTCCCGCCTCGCCCGGGAGGACAGGCCGTATTCGACGCCGACGAACAGAAGCAGGATGAAGCCACCGATGACGCTCATCAGGGCGAACCCCAGCATCAGGCGCTGGAAGATGGAGGGCGTATGGGTCACGCGACGGCATCCCGCATCAGATAGCCAAGGCCTCGAACCGTGTGCAGCATTCCCGTGCAGCCTGCATCGTCGAGCTTGCGGCGCAGTCTGGAGACCGCCACCTCGACAGCGTTTGGCGTGACCGGCTCGTTGAACGCATAGAGAGACTCTTCCAGTGCCCCCCGGGTCACGACGGAACCCGCACGGCGCATCAGCGCCTCAAGGAGATCGCCTTCCCGGCGTGACAGTTCGATCGGCAGATCACCGTGCACCGCCTGGCGCGACGCGACGTCGAACGCGAGTGGTCCCACACGAAGCACCGGAGTCATCCGCTGACCGGGCCGACGCAGGATTGCCCGGCACCGCGCCGACAGCTCCGAAGCCTCGAACGGCTTGACCAGATAGTCGTCTGCGCCGGCATCCAGCCCGGTGACACGATCGTCGAGCCCTCCCCGTGCGGTCAGCACCAGGATGGGCGTCAGGTCCGTCGCGCTTCTGAGCGTCCGGACCCAGTCGAGTCCGTCGCCATCCGGCAGTCCGAGGTCCAGAAGAATCAGATCGTAGGTCGCACTAGCGACGGCCTCGGCCGCCCCCTCGATGTCCTGGCGCCAGTCGACGACGAAGCCGTCCTGGACGAGCCCTTCGCTCAGGAGCTCGCCCAGCCGGATCGTGTCTTCAACGAGGAGGAGACGCATGATCGACATCCGTTCCGCTGGCGGAACGTTTCCAGCCGGTCACCATCGACATGACCAGATTTTCGCGGTGACGCCAGCTTTCCACGAGGGCCGCAAGCACATGCAGGATCGCGAGGGCCATGATGGTGTTGGCGGCCGTCTCGTGCGTGGCTTCCAGCCATGGCGCGCCCCAGAAGGCGTCCAGACCCATCATCCATCCGGTCACGCCGCAGAAAAGCGACAGCAGGATCAGCGCGATCATCATGAGGCCGCCCGCCGGGTTGTGGCCGATGTAGCGCGGCTCACGCCGCTGGATCATGGCCTTGAGATATCCGATGAGGCGACGCGGCCCAGCCACGAAATCGGCGAACCGGGCGTGGCGCGGGCCGATGAATCCCCACACCAGCCGGATGGTGATGGCTGCGACGATGACATAGCCGACATAGCGGTGAACCGACTTCAGTTCGCGAAACACGGTCAGATTGGCGACGATGCCCAGAACGAGGGTCCAGTGAAACAGGCGCACGACCGGATCCCAGACCTTGGTTCGCTTTGGCATCAATGCAGGGGATGGGACGACTGTCCCATCCCCCAGAACCACGGTTGCCTTGGTCACAGGACTCAGTCCTCGTTGTTCTGGACGACCGCACCGGTCACCGGGTTGAAATACACCTCGGCGCGACGGCCGTTGGCGGCGCGGGCATAGATTTCGTAGCAGCTGCCGCTGACCTGAAAGACGCGGATGTTGGTGTAGCCCAGTCGTGCGATACGCTCACGCATCTGGGCTTCGGTCAGCCATTGGGCGCGGGGCGCGGTGGTGCAGACCGGGCCGGCAGAGGCCGAGGTCGCAAAGCCGGTCATGGCCATGCCGACGGTTGCGGCCAGCGACAGGGCGATGGCCGAAGGGATCAGGAATTTCTTCATGGGGTGCCTCAAGACGATGATTGTGTCGCCGGGCACCATCGCCCGGTGATGCCAACCTGATGTCCAAAGCTGACGGCGACCTGACGGTTCGGCCGAAACCGCGACGAGCGCGAATGCCCGATACTGTGCTGTCGTCAGGCTCCGGTCAGGCTTCGCGCCCAGACGGCACCGGCGCATCGGGCGCACCCCAGACACCGGAGCCTTCCCATGACCCTCAAGAGCCTTCTGACCACAGCCGTCGCCGCCATCGCCCTGTCGGCCGGGGCGGCATCCGCCCAGGACCTGAATCCGCAGACGCGGGCCAATCTGGAGGCCGCCATGCACGGCGAGGCCTTCGCCAACCTGAAATATCTTCGCTACGCCGAGGTCGCACGAGAGGGCGGCAACGTCGAACTGGCCCAGCTGTTCGAGAGCTCGGCTAACGTGGAGGCCAACGAGCATTTCGCGCGCGAGGCCGACGCCCTGAAGCTGGACGGCACCAACGACGCCAATCTGGTGGATGCAATGGCGGGCGAGCAGTACGAGAACTTGACCATGTATATCGGCTTTGCGGACCAGGCCGAAGCCGTGGGCGACACCCGCGCCGCCGCGATGTTCCGCCAGATCGCGTCCGACGAGGGCGATCATTACGAGCGTTATCGCGCGGCCGCCGAACTCCTCCGTCAGTCTCGCTAGGCTATTCTCCGTCGCTCCCTTCGCCAGAGGCCGACGAGGGGAGCGAAGGCCTGGGCGTCGCCGCCTCGGTGGCCTCGATCCTGATCACCACCGAAGCGGCCGTGGCCGACGCCCCCAAGAAGGGCGGCGGCATGGGCGGCATGGACTTCTAGTCCACGTCACTCAGACGCCAGAAAAAAGGGAGGGCGGGTCCGGCGACGGGCTCGCCCTTTCTGCTGCGTGAGTTCTGGAGCAACATCCAAGGAAAAGGCCGCCGCCCTGTCGGGCGGCGGCCTTGAACGTTTCGACCCGCAGGAGTCGCTAGATTCGGGTGCCGCGACCGCGCATGCCGTTCATGACGAGCGAGACCACGAACAGGATCACGGCGATGATGGCCACGAACTTGGCGATCTCGAAGGACATGCCGGCGATGCCGCCGAAGCCCAGAACTGCCGCAATCAGTGCGACGACGAAGAAGATGATGGCCCAGCGAAGCATGGTAGCCTCCAAGTAATCGGTGAATGAAAGAGGTGACGAACATTTGGCGCCGCCGTCTTTTGGCACCGCGACGATTCAACGCAGCGCCTCACTCACCGTTCCATGGCCGCCGTTATTAACGGCGGCGCTTGCGGCCGTAGCCCCGGCTCTCCATCCGCTTTTCGGTGATCATGCTGGCGGCGATGGCGGCCAGGGCCGGGTTGCGCAGGAGCAGGAACAGGGCCCCCAGACCACCGACGGCACCCAGGATCGGGCGTTCGCGGATCATGTGAACGGCCTTCTGGACGAAGGTTTCGGGCTCTTCCTCCTCCTCGGCATGGCCGAAGCCGTCGCCCTTGAGGAAGACCAGGGCGATCACGAGGGCGACCACGGCGAATACCCCGAAGGTGATGGCCGCCGCGCCCAGGGCCGGAAGCACCAGATCCAGCGCGAAGAACAGCGTGGCCCCCAGCGCCACGATAGCCACGAACAGGCTGGCGCCGGCCGCGAGACCGGCGACGACCTTGGAGACTACGCCCTTGAGCATCAGCGGCGACGACCGGCGAGCAGCAGGCCCAGCACGACGCCGACGCCCAGCGCGATGGCGGTCGACTGCACGGGGCGTTCCTGGACCCGTTCGGTGATGTAGCGCTGGGCTTCGTCGAACCGCTCGGAGGCGTCGTCATAATATTCACGGCCGCGCACGCGGGCCTGGTCGTAATAGCCACGAGCCTGTTCGCGGACCTCCTCGGCGCGGGCGCGCAGGACGGCTTCGCTCTCGGTGGCCTTTTCGGTCAGGCGGGCCTTGGCCTCGGCGGCCTTTTCCTTGAGGCGCGCAGTTTCCTCGCGGGCGCCGGTCTTCAGATCGTCCTTCAGGGTCTTGAGGTCGTTCTTGATGTCTTCTCGAGCCTTGGTGGTGGCCATGGTGCGCGCTCCGGAGGGTTTCAGCTTGACCGTAAATAGAGGTCCTCGCCCCGTAACGCCACTCCCCGTAGGGGGTTCCGCTTCGCGGAAGGCGCTAACGGTCGCGACGCGGTCGCTCCCTGCTTGAGCGCCGGACGGAATTCTTCGCAACGCACACGTTCGCGCTCAAGCAGCGAGGCGCCGCGCGCCGAGCGGTAGCGCCCTTGCGCGCCAGCGCACAAGGTTACGTCAGTAAGGTCTTGGGAACTTCCGGGTCAGCCTCCCTTAAACTTTATGGGGCAGGGTAGGCTTGTGCTGCTGAACCCTTCCTCTTCGTCCGTCGCCCGGCTGGCTCTCGCCGTGGTGACCGAGCCCGAGCGCGCGACGCCGGCGCCCGTGGGCGCGCGCGAGGAGGCGATGCGACTGCTGCTGTCGACGGGGGCGGACGCCGGCGTCGGCATAGTCGCCACCCGGCCCGAGGCCGACACCGAACGCCTGCTGGGCCAGGCCTGGCCCTTCCCCTCCCCTTTCCGCGTCACCGTGCGCACCGTGCCCCTGTCCGAGGGGATCGACCGGGTCGAGGCCCGCGCCCGGCGCTCGCTGGAACGTTTGGGCCTGCCGCGCGGCGACGCCGTCCTGGTGTCCAGCGCCCATGACCTGGCCGGTGCCGACGGTCGCGCCCTGTGGGACCGGCTGAGGGCGCTGAAGGATCGCGGCCTGTTCAAACGGATCGGCTTCTGCGCCACCATGGAGGACGGCCCGACCCTGCTGGCGCGGCGTTTCCAGCCCGACATCGTCCAGATGCCCTGCAACCTGCTGGACCAGCGGCCGGTGTCCGAAGGGGTCATTTCCGACCTGGCCGGCATGGGCGTCGACGTCCATATCTCGTCGATCTTCGCGCGGGGGCTGCTGTTCGCCGCGCGCGAGCACCTGCCCGATCATCTGGCGGAACACGGCGCGGCCCTGTCGCGGACGCGGCGTCGCCTGGCCGAGGCGCGGGTCGATCCGATGCAGGCGGCCCTGGCCTTTGCGCTGGGCCTGCCGCCGGTCAGCGCCGCCATCGCCTCGGTGGCCTCCGCCGCCGAACTGCGCGCCATCCTGGCCGCCGCCCACGCCCCCCGGCCCGACCTGGACTGGGAAGCCCTGGCCCTGACCGAGCCGGCCGCCTGTTCGCTGAGCCGGTCGGTGCGCGTACCCGCCAGCCGGGCGGCCTAACTCTCCTCCCCGTGCGAAGCATAGGAAGGTGGCGCGGCCCACCTTTGGGCCGTGACGGAGGGGCGACTCGGTCTGACCTGCAGACTTAGAAAGCCCCCACCTTCGATAGCGTGTCGCCCCCTCCGTCACGGCGCCAAGCGCCACCGCGACACCTCCCCATCGCTGTGCGACGGGGAGGAGAGTCAGTCCACCGCGACGACCTCGACCGACTGACCCGCTACGACGGCTTCGTCGCCGACGCGTTTGCCGGTGAGGGCGCGGGCGAGGGGGGAGACGTGGCTGACGGAGCCGGTGGCCGGGTCGGCCTCGTCCTCGCCGACGATGGCCCAGGTCTGGGTGCGGCCGTCCTCGCGTTCGATGGTCACCGAGCCGCCGAAGCGGACCGTGCCGTCGGCCGTGGTCTCGACCAGCTGGGCATTGGCGCGGCGGGCGGACCAGTAGCGCAGATCCCGCGTCGCGCGGGCCATGGCGGTGCGGTCGGCCTCGATCGAGCCGTGGGCCTGAGCACCGCTGTAGGCCGCGCGCGCGGAGGCCAGTTCGCGCTCGATCGCCGCCAGACCCGCGGGCGTGACGAGGTTGGCGTGAGGGGAAATCGGACGGTCGGGAAGATCGGCGGCCGTGGCCTCCAGGTCTTCCTCGCGGGTGAAGGCGACGCTCATGGGTTCTCTATAGCGCTTGAGCCCTGCAAGTTCCCAGCGGATCGGCTAGGAGGGCCCATGTCCGACATTCCCACCGCCTCCACCCCATCCGTCACCGTCATCGGGGCGGGCCCTGCCGGGCTGATGGCCGCCGAGGTTCTGGCCCGGGCCGGGGTCGTGGTGACCGTGCATGAGCGGATGCCGTCGCCGGCGAGGAAGCTGTTGCTGGCCGGGCGCGGGGGGCTGAACCTGACCCATACGGAGGAACAGGCGGCATTTCTGGGCCGATACGGCGAGCGGGCGGGCGTGGTGTCGGACTGGCTCGACGCCTTTTCACCGGACGACCTGACGACCTGGGCCGAGGGGCTGGGCCAGCCGACCTTCGTGGGGTCGAGCGGCCGGGTGTTTCCGCGCGCGATGAAGGCCTCACCCCTGGTCCGGGCCTGGCTGGCGCGGCTCGGCGGACTGGGGGTCACCCTCAAGACCCGGTCGCGCTGGACGGGATGGTCCGGGGACGGCGTGACGTTCGACACGGCCGAAGGCCCGGTGGTCGAGCGGCCGGACGCGGTGGTTCTGGCGCTGGGCGGCGCGAGCTGGCCCCGGCTGGGGTCGGACGGGGCCTGGGTCGGTGATCTGGAAGCGGCCGGGGCCGAGGTGTCGCCGCTGCGGCCCGCCAACGCCGGGTTCGACGTGGCCTGGTCGCCGATCCTGATCGAGCGGGCGGCGGGTCAGCCGTTGAAGGCGGTCTCTCTCAGCATCGCGGACCAGACGGTGCGGGGCGAGGTGATGCTGACGCGGTATGGGCTGGAGGGGGGCGCGATCTATGCCTTGTCGGGGCCGCTGCGCGAGGCGATCGCGCGCGACGGGTC
Organism: Brevundimonas sp.; assembly: GCF_044239655.1. Lineage (GTDB taxonomy): Bacteria > Pseudomonadota > Alphaproteobacteria > Caulobacterales > Caulobacteraceae > Brevundimonas. Next base: position 2,398 of record NZ_JBIIAY010000097.1, on the reverse strand, counting down.
GGCGGTGCTGACGATCGACCTGAGGCCCGACCTGACGGTCGAGGCCCTGGCCGCGCGGCTGGACGACGCGCGGTCCAAGGACAGCATGACCAACCTGTTGCGCAAGGCCGGCGGCCTGTCGCCCGCCGCCATCGCCGTGCTGCGGGAAATCCCCGGGGCGATCCCGACCGGGTCCGACAAGCTGGCCCGCCGGATCAAGGCCGTGCGCCTGACCCTGACCGGAATGCAGGGGCTAGACCGGGCCATCTCCACCGCCGGTGGGGTTTGGTTCGAAAGTCTGGATGAACGGCTGATGCTGGCTACGCGGCCGGGGGTCTTCGTCGCCGGAGAGATGCTGGACTGGGAGGCCCCGACCGGGGGCTATCTGTTGCAGGCCTCGCTGGCGTCGGGGGTCGTGGCGGCGAATGGGGCGCTGGACTGGCTGATATCGCAGCCGCGCTGACGGGACTTTGCGAGTCGCTCTCGCTTGCCCCGACGGCACCGACGCCGCTAAAGCCCCGACCTGTCATCGGGGAGTAGCCGCCCGCAGTTCTCAGCGGGGCCCGCGTCAACATACTTCCTCTCCCCGGAGAGGATGGCGCGGGAAGGAGACGTCGATCGCTCGATCGAGGTCGTCACGGCAAGACCGCTGGTTTTCGCAAGGGTGCTTCACGCGGGGCCTCGGTTGCGAACGCCTTGGTCTGTCCGCCGACGCCCCGCGCAATGACGTGCCCGAATGGAAGCCTTCCTTGTTTCGACCGGTCTGGTCGCCATCGCCGAGATCGGTGACAAGACCATGCTGCTGGCTATTGCGCTCGCCGCCACCTGGCGACGGCCCGTGCCGATCATCGCCGGAATCCTGATCGCCACCCTGGCCAACCACGCCCTGGCCGCCCTGGCCGGGACCCTGTTCGCGCATTTTCTGAGCGGGCCGTGGATGAGGTGGGTCGTCGGGATCGCCTTCCTCGGGTTCGCCGCCTGGGCCCTGATTCCCGACAAACTCGACGACGACGAGGGCGGGATGAAACCCCAGAAGACGGCGCTGGCCGTGTTCTGGGCCACCACGGTCGCCTTCTTCCTGGTCGAGATGGGCGACAAGACCCAGATCGCCACCGCCGCCCTGGCTGCCCGGTTCGAGACCCTGCCGCTGGTGGTCGCCGGATCGACCCTGGGGATGATGCTGGTCAACGGCCCCGCCGTCTTCATGGGCGAGGCGGCGGCCAAGCGGTTGCCGCTGAAACACATCCGTATGGCGGCGGCAGCGGGGTTCGCCCTGACCGGGCTGTGGGTGCTGATCGCCCCCTAGCCTCAGAGAGGGTGACGGCTTCTCAGGTGACGCGGGCGGTCTGTCGCGATAGGACACCCCCGTTCGACAGCACGGATTGCCGCCCATGACCGCCGCCTACCCTACTCTCGACGATCATCTGGCCGGACAGGATGTGCCCGAGGCCCTGAAGGTCGTGGTCGCCGCCATCGCCGCCGAGTGCGTGGCCATCGCGGGCGTTGTGCGGCTGGGCGGTCTGGCCGGGGCGCTGGGGCTGGCGGGCACGGCCAACGTCCAGGACGAGGAGCAGAAGAAGCTCGACGTCATGACCAACGACATGCTGACCGACCGGCTGAAGGCCTGTCAGCCCGTCGCCGCCGTGGGGTCCGAGGAGATGGACCTGATCGAACCGACCGGCCGCAGCGGCGGATACCTGGTCACCTTCGATCCGCTGGACGGGTCGTCCAACATCGACATCAATGCGCCGGTGGGGACGATCTTCTCCATCCTGCCCGCGCCCGAGGGCCGCGCGCCCGTCGAGGCCGACTTCCTGATCGGGGGGCGGAAACAGGTCGGGGCCGGGTATGCGGTCTATGGGGCACAGACCATGCTGGTGCTGACCCTGTCGGGCGGCGTGACGGGCTTTACGCTGGACGCGCAGGGGCGCTGGCACCTGACCCATCCCGACATCGTCGTGCCCGCCGATACCAAGGAGTTCGCCATCAACATGTCGAACCGCCGCCACTGGGCCCCGGACGTGCGCGCCTATATCGACGACTGCCTGGCCGGCAAGACCGGGCCCCGGGGCAAGGATTTCAACATGCGCTGGGTCGCGGCCATGGTCGCCGACGTTCACCGCATCCTGATGCGCGGCGGGGTCTTCCTCTATCCGTGGGACCAGCGCGAGCCCGACCGGCCCGGCAAGCTGCGCCTGCTGTACGAAGGCGCGCCCATGGCCCTGCTGATCGAACGCGCGGGGGGCAAGGCCACCACCGACGGGGTGACCCCGATCCTCGACGTCATCCCGCAGAAGCTGCACGAGCGCTGCGCCGTCGCCCTGGGATCCGCCAACGAGATCGACGCCTATGCCGGTACCCCGGCGGGGGAATGACCTGAGGTTGGTTTGACGTCGCGGCTCAGCGGCCGGGGCGTTGG
>NZ_JBIIAY010000229.1:0-3161 GCF_044239655.1 Brevundimonas sp. | reverse complement strand
GATGTGGAGACCTAAATCTACAATCGATCCTAACAGAAAGAATAAGAAAGTAAAGTACGGCACACCATCTAAAGACCCATTTGCTCTCCAGAAGCATTTTGACACGGTTTACAACTACGTTGAGCTCCACTGCGACAAAATATACTTTACAGAACTTATAGAGGATCTGATAGCCTATAAACACGTCAAAAGAACAAAGTATGATGATACCGTAGCATTTGGTATGAGTTTATTAGCAGGGACCGAAAATGTCAAAGTTGAAAGTAAAGAGAATAAATTAGTCTTTATGAAATTTGCTCAACCTATTAAGTTAAGTCAATAAAAAACAAACTGTAAAATTAACTAACTTTGTAACTGAATTTACACTAAGATTAAATGGCGCAAGATACTATCTATGGATTTCCTAGTCCATTAAAACCCGATAAAGATAAAAACTCGGCAGAGTACGGATTAAAAGTTATGAGAACTGCCTACTACCAATGGGTAAATGGGTATGGTGGCTTTAGTCAGAAACAAAGACAAACGAGATTTGATTATAATAAAGCGTACGCTACAGGAGTGCAGCCAATGCAGGAGTTCCTTGATTATTTGGATATCAATGGTCAGCAGCCGTATTCAAATTTAGACTTTACTCCGTTACCTGTAGCGATTCCTATTATCCAGCGTATCAAAGATCGATTCAATCAACGTATTGAAAAGATTAGATGTAGTGCTGTGGACCCTGTAAGTGTTACTAGAAAGGCAAAAGAAAAAGCTAATGCCGAATTTAGAATGAAATACAAGGGTGATATAGAGCAGATCCAGCAAGAAACTGGATTGCAACTTGAAGATCCAAAATCATTTACTCCAGAAGACAATGAGGAATTAGATGTATTCTTTGGATTTACATATAAGGAGCGTGAAGAGGTAATGATGGAGCAGGGTATCGATTTAGTTTTATACCAAAACGATTGGACTGAAACTAAAGATGCTATCTTAGATGACTTAATTACATTCGGTTTTTCTGGAACTAAATCATTTATTGATAAGAACGGTAAGATACGTATTCGTAAAATAAACCCATACAACTTAATATTGTCATATAGTGAACGCCCCGACATGAAGGACCTTGAATGGACCGGTGAGGTTGTTTATATGCCAATTACTGAAGTAAGACAACAATATCCTGGAAAAGTATCTGAAGAGGAATTATTCAACCTAGCAAAAAATAACGTAGGTAAATTTAATAATCCAGCTTCATTTACATTTACTTGGAATTTTCAATATGCAAATGCTCTATCAAGACCTTATGATTCATTCAGGGTTCCTGTATTGCAAATGTCATATAGAACTTTGTATAACATCACCTACGAAAAGAATCAGGATAGATTTGGCAAAACCATTCTAGATAGAACTGAAAAAATGAAGGATGGTAAAGAATATGTAAAATCTAAACCGTTCTATGTTATTTACGATGGTGCATGGATTTGTGATACTAATCACTTATTACATTGGGCAGTATCTGAAAACATGGTTAGACCAAATGACAATCTACAGGATTGTTTGTCTCCATATACTGTTTATATGTACAACAATAATAGAATGACCAACAAGCCTCTTATAGAGACTATGATTCCTTCTATTAAACAAATGCAGTTAGCATACCTTAAAATACAAGGCATCGTTGCAAATGCTGCACCAGATGGATATAGCGTTGATATTGCAGGTATGGCTGACGTTGATTTAGGTAACGGTAAAGGAGCTCTACAGCCGTTAGAGCTAATTCGTATCTACAAGCAGACCGGTATTATATTCCACAAAGGTCGTGTAGATGATATGGAAGGAAGCAGTGGCTTACCTATCAACCCATTGAACGTACCATTTACATCTAAATTAGAATCGTTTATCAATCTATATAACTTCTACCTAAACAACTTAGAGAGAATGATTGGATCTAACTCATTAGATCAAGGTATGATTTCTAATCAAGCTGTAGGTGCCAAGGTATTAGAGTCTGCTCGCCAGATTGGAGAGAGCTCTATTAACTACATATACAACTCATACTTAAGCATCCTTGAAAGAACTGCTAAGTTAACTCAAATGAGATTATGGGATATCTTAGTATTCGGTAAAGAAGGATACGAAGGTTACAAATACGCTTTAGGTACCGATAGAGTAGAGTACATTAAGATGGAAGCTACAGATGAGTTTGAGAAAATAAACTTTGACGTTAAGATTGAAGCGGTAATTGATAACAACGAGAAAATGATGTTGGAGCAAAATATCCAGCAAGCATTAGCTCAACAAACAATTGAACTAGAAGACGCTATCCAAATTCGTTTATTAGACAACCCTAAGGCAGCTAACTACTATTTAGTATCAGCTCAGAAGAAACGTCGTAAAATGAGAATGGAAGAAGCTCAACAGAATAGCCAAATGCAAATGCAACAAGCTGTTCAGGCAGCGCAGGCTAAATCTCAAGGCGAGTTACAGCTAGAGCAAGCTAAAGCCCAGTTTAAGTTACAACAATACGAAGAAGAGTTGGAGAACGATAAAGAAAGAGAAACTCTTAAATACTTTAATATACTCCGCGTTAAGACTCTTGAGAAACTTCTTGAACAAGGTGTTCCTATCGAAGAGATGCCTCCATTCATATTTGATGGTATAGATGGTGTTGTTCAAACTCAAAAACAAATCATCATGGATGAGTTAACTGAGATGCAACAAAAAGCTATGGCTGAACAACAGCAACAAATGGAAATGGCTCAACAACAAGCTATGGAAATGGCTCAACAGCAACAAGGAGGTGGTGAGCAACCGCAAGAAGGTCAAGAAATGCAACAAGAAGACCAACAGATGCAGCAAGAAGGTCAAGAAATGGTCCAAGAGGCTGGAGAAGAAGGAGCTATTGAGGCTGAAGAACAACCAATGTAAAAACACATTGAATTAATAGTTAATTTTGTAAAACACAAAGAAGGAAGAAAATGGAAGAAAATGTAAACAAGGCATCATCTTGGGAGGATGTGTTGCTTGATAATTATAATCAGCCAGCACAGGAACCGCAAGATGAACAAACAGAACAGGAAACTGTATCTGAAAATACCGTAGATGCCAATGGCGATCCGGTAGAACAACAAACCACAGATGCTCCACAAATTGAAGAGCAACCTGTAGTACAACAA
>NZ_JBIIAY010000258.1:0-3172 GCF_044239655.1 Brevundimonas sp. | reverse complement strand
ACCCTTAACCGCCGATACTGCGGGTTTCGTCTTTTCATAGATTTCCTTCGCCTTATTGAATACATTCGCAAGAGAGCCAAATGATAGTTTGCCACCAACAAGACGCTTGAGACCCTCGTGTGTCTGGGCGGATGATACGGGGGCGGAGATGATGTCTTGCTCGGAGAGAACACCCTTGATGATACGGGACGACCCACGGATACTCTCAAAGAAGCCACTGTTAGCCGTGATGACATACAGAACGGGCTGAACCGCAAAGGGGTAGGTATTCACTACGGACAAGTTAAACTGGAGAGTAAAGTTGCCTACAAGTGATGGGGCTTGTCCGGACTGGAGTGTAATATCCTTTGACGGCTTTAGCACAAGGAAGCCACCAACAGAGGGACGGGCTTGTCCCGCCTTAACCGGAGGATACTGAGGCAATACGGGCGTTCCGGGGACAAGAGGGGAGACCGCACCAATAGGGTGAGAACCCGCACCAGTCTGGGCGAGAGCCGAACCACCAAGACCAGAGCAAGGGAGACCAGACCAAGTAGGGTAGTCCATATCAAGACCGTTCTCTACGGACATCTGGTAGAGTTCCTCCGTAGTGTGAGATGATAGGAGACCAGAGAAGTTATCAAAGTTGATACTGAGAGGAGACTTCACTGAGCCATTCGTATTAAGCACTGACGCAAGAGGGAGATAAGCATCGCCATAAGAAGGGTCTTGGGGGTCGGGCTGACCGCTTACTTGCTGAGCCTTCACATACACAAGGAGAAGGTCGGGTATCTGCGGTAGCGTGATAGTCTGGGACTGGAGTTGCCCGATGTATCCATTAGTGCCAAGAGGCTGGAGTTGCCCGTTCTGGGCTTGTGTGATATAACGGGGGAACTCCATATAGGGGACTACACTCTTAGGAGGGAGAGGCACATCAAGAGAGGGCGTTAGGAACTGGCAGTTCATTACGGGATTTACCCACTGTGCTGAGGCAGTCTGGTTAAACTGTAGAGAACTCGCCACAATCTGAGGGCGGTTAGCACAATCACCCGTTGTAATAGGGACACCGAAGGGGTCGCCAGATGTAGCAAGACCAGAAGAATACTGCGTCTTAAGGATACGGTTAAGAGCCGTGCCACTCTTAAAGTTCATAATCAACTGGATGTTGTTAATACCGAAGAGACCCGTATCGTGTTCTTGGTCGTTAGCGAACACAAAGGGAGATAGCGTTAGGAGTTCCACGGACGCAAAAGACCAGAAGAGAGAAGCCGTAGTCTGGGGAACAATAACCGCCGGTGAGCCACTGTCATACGCCACTTGGGCGGAGCATACGGGCTGACCGTTCCAGAACCACTGAACCAGAGGGAGACCGTTAGAGCCACCACCGCTTACCGTATAACTATCAGCACCCACAAGGGCTACACGAGTGCCGTTAGGCTTACACCAGAAGAAGCCGGGGAATGCTCCGTTAGGCACTTCGTCAATGTTGGTAGCCGTATCGTAGCCGTTCGTAGGGGCATTCACAGAGCCAAGGTTATCCATAGCAAGGTAGTTCGCTTGGTATCTATCCATCATCGTAGGGCAAGTTCTCTGTTTCTTATTACACTTGTAGTCAGTTAGACGCATAACCTCAAGTAGCACATCTTGGGAGTTGATAACAGAGGTCGTGTCGTTAATAGTAGCCGTCATCGTCTGGCAGAGGTAGTTAAGGGGAAAGGGTGATAGAGAGAAATCACGACCCGGGGCAATCACTACGGAGGCATCAATAGGATACGAACCCTCAGCCACACCAGAATAACCCAGACCCGTGTCCCATACCGTAGTGCCGGTGGCAGACTGGATATTACAGACGCTCATCTGGAAACGACCCTCCGCACCCCAGCGTAAAGCCCTATCAACGAAAACATTCTCGGAAGGGACATACACATTAAAAGTCATCTGGGATGCCGTAGAGGCAATAGCGTTAAAAGGAGCGTTCGTAAGAGATAAAGCACCCTTCTCAACGGCATACCGGGGACGGCTCTGAACGATGCGGTCGTCAAATACGGCTTCCTTCTGGATGTCAGCACTCATCTTATATATTAAGCAAACATAAAAATAATCCGTTAGAAATGGATTGTTTTTATGAAATAATAGCCGGAGGGGAGTTAATAGCCCTTGTTCTCGCCCTTTGCTAAATAGGTCTTCTTACGGAACATTAACTTGAAAGATACGGAGGATAGATTAAACATACTGACGGGATATAACTGGTTATCCAGCCGGTTCTTCCAGAATACTTGAATATCAATATTACGAATATCTTGTTTAGAGTTCTGGAAATCCGCCATACGATACTCGGCACTCGGGGCGTAGTAAATCATCTTACGATAAGCCGTAGGGTCTGATGATAAGTCCAGAGAAACATCCGTAATAATAGGGGAGAAGGCGGACTGAGAGGTAGCCGTGCTATTGCCGGTATTACGACTTCCAAGGGCGTTAGGCGGGGCGGTCTGCTCGTTCTGGAGAGGTAGTAGGGTGCTTGTAAAAACAATACTATCAATCGGAGACCAGAGTGTGCTTGTGCTTACATAGTTCTGGGTCATAGCATACCATACACCACTATAACCGGGAGTAGGCTGGGATGCCGGAGTAGATACATTATCGTTCAGACCAACAGCCTCCACTATCTGAAGGTTAGCGTAGCCTTCTGGGAATAAAGTGGCTATAGGCGTTGTCGGGGTAATCCAAGTATAGCGGAACTGAGATGTATTAGGAGGGTGGGTAGCGGAGTTGAGATAGATGTTATCAAAGTTAGCAAATAGACCCTCCATATTTACATTAAAATATAGAGACTGGAAGGCATTTGTAGTAGCATTAGGATTGACATACTGCGTAGGGTAGTAGATTGTAAAGAGACCAGAGTTCTCGTTATATTTCATAATAGGGGTAGGGTAGATGGCTTTCCAAGCGGGAAAGTTAGCGATACCAGTGCCACCAGCCGTAGTCCAAGCATTAAACACTGCTTGATTAGCACTATTAAGAGTTGTATTCACTAAATCTACCCAGTGGCTATAAGTATAGACCCAATAGTATCGGGATGTTAAGTCTTGTGATTGACCCAACTCCGGGGGGACAATAGTCCAATAGGGGGTAGGATTACCATTACTACCTACGAAGGTGGTGTTTAAGGAAGGGTTCTGATTGATATTTGTCG
>NZ_JBIIAY010000200.1:0-3195 GCF_044239655.1 Brevundimonas sp. | reverse complement strand
CACCACGATCGTCTCGGCGCCCTTCATGGCCGCCTATCGCGAGATGACGGGCGAAAAGACCGACGCCTGACGCTGACAAGGCCCGGCTTTTCCTCTTAAGGTCGTCGCCGGTCAGGGGAGGCGATCATGGCGTTTTCGGCAAGCGATGCGGCGTTCGAAGGATTTCGGATCGTGCGGCGGCGGCCCCTGGCCGTCCTGGCCTGGGCCTTGGCCTATATCGTCTTCTTCGCCGTCGGCTTCGCCGTCGTCGGCCAGCCGGCTCTGGCGATCATCCGACAGGCGGAGGCCCTGCAGGGCGGCGCCGAGCCGACCGCGGCCGAACTGGTGGCCCTGTCCCAAGGCTATGGTCTGGTTATCGGGGTGATCTGGCCGCTGATGATGCTGCTCGGGGTCATGCTCAGCGCCGCCGTCGCGCGGGCCGTACTCCAGCCCAAGGCCAGTGCATTCGGCTATCTGCGTCTCGGCATGGACGAGCTCAGGCTACTGGGCGCGATGATCATCCTGTTCCTCCTGCTCCTGCTCTACTACGTCGTGGCCATCGGAATCTGCGTGGGCCTGGGCGTCTACGCCCATACCAGCGGCCAGGGATGGGTCTGGCTGTTGTGCGTACTGGCCGGGATCGGCGCCTTTCTGGGTCTGGTCTGGCTGGCGGTGCGGCTCAGCCTGATGGCGCCCATCATCGTCGCGGAGAACCGCTTCGCCCTGTTCTCATCCTTCGCCCTGACCAAGGGACGATTCTGGCCCCTGCTGGGGATGACCCTGCTCAGCTTCGTCATGACGATCGTCGTGTCCCTGCTGGGCACGATCATCAACCTGCCGATCCGCTTTTCGCTGGCGGGGCCGCTGTCGCAGATCGCGCAGCCGGCGGACCTTCTTCCGGTGCTTCAGCAGCACATCGGACTGGTGGTGGCCTGGGGCGTCGTCAACGCGATCATCTCGGCGCTCCAGATGGTGGTCCTCTACGCCCCCTTCGCCGCCGCCTATCGTGACATCAAGGGCGTCGAGCCGGCATAGGCGAACTCAGCCCGCCGCCGCCTTCTTCTTGGCCCGGGCCGGCTTTTCCACCCCCGGCTTTTCCACCGAGGCGACCAAGGCCGCGACGCGCGCCTTGCGCCGGGTCTCGTGGCGATCCAGCACCTCCTTGAGGTATTTCCCGGTCCAGCTGTCGGTGTTGGCCGCGACCTGTTCGGGGGTGCCCACCGCGACGATCTCGCCGCCGCCGTCGCCGCCCTCCGGACCGAAGTCCAGCAGGTAGTCGGCGACCTTGATGACATCCAGATTGTGTTCGATCACCACGATGGTGTTGCCCGCGTCGACCAGTTCCTGAAGCACTTCCAGCAGCTTGCGCGTATCCTCGAAATGCAGGCCGGTCGTCGGCTCGTCGAGGATATAGAGGGTCTTGCCCGTCGCGCGCTTGGACAGCTCCTTCGACAGCTTGACCCGCTGGGCCTCGCCGCCCGACAGGGTCGTCGCCGACTGGCCGACCTGGACATAGCCCAGGCCCACGCGGCTCAGGGTCAGCATCTTGTCCCGGATTGGCGGCACGGCCTTGAAGAACCCGCCCGCCTCCTCGACCGTCATGTCCAGCACGTCCGAGATCGACTTGCCTTTGAAGACGATCTCCAGCGTCTCGCGGTTGTAGCGTTTGCCCTTGCAGATATCGCAGGTGACATAGACGTCGGGCAGGAAATGCATCTCGATCTTGATCAGGCCGTCGCCCTGACAGGCCTCGCAGCGCCCGCCCTTGACGTTGAAGCTGAACCGGCCGGGGCCATAGCCGCGCGCCTTGGATTCCGGCAGGCCCGCATACCAGTCGCGGATCGGGCCAAAGGCGCCGGTATAGGTCGCCGGGTTCGACCGGGGCGTCCGGCCGATGGGCGACTGGTCGATGTCGATGACCTTGTCGAAATGCTCCAGCCCCTCGATCCGGTCGAAGTTTGCGGGCGCGTCGGAAGCGTTATGCAGACGCCGCGCGGCGGCCTTGTAAAGGGTCTCGATCGTGAAGGTGGACTTGCCGCCGCCCGACACCCCGGTGATGCAGGTGAACAAACCGACGGGGATGGCGCCCGTGACGTTCTTCAGATTGTTGCCGGTCGCGCCCGAGATCTTCAGCATCTTGGACTTGCTGACGGGACGACGACCCTCGGGCGGCAGTTCGATCTCGCGCTCGCCGGTCAGGTATTTGCCGGTCAGGGATTTCGGGTTGGCCATGACCTCGGCGGGCGTACCCTCGGCGCAGATTTCGCCGCCGTGGACGCCGGCGGCCGGGCCCATGTCGATGACATAGTCGGCGGTCATGATCGCCTCCTCGTCATGCTCGACCACCAGGACCGAGTTGCCGAGATCGCGCAGCCCCATCAGGCTTTCCAGCAGCCGGGTGTTGTCGCGCTGGTGCAGGCCGATGGACGGCTCGTCCAGCACATAGAGGACGCCGGTCAGGCCCGAGCCGATCTGTGACGCCAGCCGGATCCGCTGGCTCTCGCCGCCGGACAGGGTGCCGGACGACCGCGACAGGCTCAGATAATCGAGGCCGACGTTGTTCAGGAACCGCAGACGATCGCCGATCTCCTTCAGGATGCGACGGCCGATCTCCATCTGTTTCTCGGTCAGGCTGTCGGGCAGGGCCGAGACCCAGTCATAGGCCTTCTTGATCGACAGAGTGGAGATGTCGGCGATGTCCGAGCCGTCGATCTTCACCGCCAGAGCCTCGGGCTTCAGTCGCTTGCCGTGGCAGGCGTCGCAGGGCGTCTCGGACTGGAACCGGCCCAGCTCCTCGCGCACCCAGGCGCTGTCGGTCTCGCGCCAGCGGCGGTCCAGATTGGGGATCACCCCCTCGAACGGCTTGGACACCTCGTATTTGCGAGCGTTGTCGTCATAGACGAACTTGATCTTCTCCGACCCCGTGCCGTTCAGGATGACGGAACGCGCCTTGTCCGGCAGGTCGCGCCAGGCCTTGTCCATCGAGAAGCCGAAATGCAGGGCCAGGGCCTGGAGCGTCTGGGTGTAGAGGGGCGAGGGGCCGCGCGACCACGGGGCGACCGCGCCCTTGTGCAGGGTCTTGTCGCGGTAGGGGATGACCAGATCGGCGTCGAACGCCAGCTTGACCCCCAGGCCGTCGCAGACCGGACAGGCGCCGAACGGATTGTTGAACGAGAACAGCCGGGGTTCGATCTCACTGATCGTGAAGCCCGAGAC
>NZ_JBIIAY010000199.1:0-3205 GCF_044239655.1 Brevundimonas sp. | reverse complement strand
GGCCGAGGCCCTGCGGGGGCTGATCCCCTGGGATTTGCAGCGCAAGCTGGATGAGCTGGCGCCCAGTCGGCTGGACACGCCCCTGGGGTCGGCGGGGATCGACTATGGCGCCGAAGGCGGGCCGCGAGTCGAGATCCGGGTGCAGGAACTGTTCGGCGTCGTCACCCATCCGACCGTCGGGGGCGGGCGGGTTCCCCTGACCCTGTCGCTGCTGTCGCCGGCGCGGCGACCCGTTCAGGTGACGAAGGACCTGCCGGGTTTCTGGGCCGGCTCCTGGGCGGCGGTGCGGTCGGATATGCGGGGTCGCTATCCGCGTCATCCCTGGCCCGAGAACCCAGCCGAGGCTCAGCCGACCAACCGGGTCAAGCCGCGCGGGACCTGACCGCCGGACTTGACCGCGCGGGACGGGCAAAGCATTGGCTTTGCTTCCAAGCAGGATTTCACCGTGTCTGACGCAAAGATTGTTTCACCGACCGCCCGGAAGGGGCGGGTTCTTTTCGCCAGCCTGATCGGCACCACGATCGAATTCTATGACTTCTACATCTACGCCACGGCGGCGGTGCTGGTGTTTCCGAAGCTGTTCTTCCCCGGCGCCGATCCGACCACGGCCATGCTGTCGTCCTTCGCCACCTTCTCCATCGCCTTCTTCGCGCGGCCCATAGGCGCCCTGGCCTTCGGCCATTTCGGGGACCGGGTGGGGCGCAAGGCGACGCTGGTGGTGGCCCTGATGACCATGGGCGTGTCGACGGTGGCGATCGGCCTGTTGCCGACCCATGCCTCGGTCGGGATCATCGCGCCGCTGTTGCTGGCCCTGTGTCGGTTCGGGCAGGGTTTGGGGTTGGGCGGTGAATGGGGCGGGGCCGTGCTGCTGGCCACCGAGAATGCTCCGCCCGGCAAGAAGGCCTGGTTCGGCATGTTCCCGCAGCTGGGCGCGCCGATCGGCTTCATCCTGTCGACGGGCGCCTTCATCGTGCTGACCTCGACCATGAGCGAGGCTCAATTCGAGGCTTGGGGCTGGCGGCTTCCCTTTCTGGCCAGCGCCGTCCTGGTGTTTGTCGGTCTGTGGGTGCGGTTGAAGATCACCGAAACGCCGGAGTTCCAGAAGGCGATAGATCGCAAGGAAAGGGTCAAGGCGCCGGCCGTGACCCTGTTCGGCCATCACAAGATGGCGCTGTTTCTGGGGACGTTCAGCGGGGTGACGACCTTTACCCTCTTCTATCTGATGACCGTCTTCGCCCTGGGTTGGGCGACAACGGGGATGGGGCTGTCGCGCGGCGACGTCCTGCCGGTCCAGTTGATCGGGGTGCTGTTCTTCGCCGCCTTCATTCCGGTGACGGCCCTGCTGGCGGACAAATACGGGCAGGTGAAGGTGCTGATCGCTTCATCGGTCGGCATCGCCCTGTTCGGCGGCCTGTTCGCGCCCCTGTTCGGAGCGGGCCTGACGGGGCTGCTGATATTCTTCGCCCTGGGCTTCGCCTTGATGGGCTGCACCTATGGCCCCATAGGCGCGGCGATGGCGCGGCCTTTCCCGACGACGGTCCGCTATACCGGGGCGTCGATGGCCTTCAATCTGGCCGGGATCGTGGGGGCGTCGCTGGCGCCCTATCTGGCGACCTGGCTGGCGCGGAACTATGGGCTGGCGGCGGTCGGCGGTTATCTGGCCCTGTCGGCGGTGGTGACCATACTGGCCCTGTGGGGCATGGGACGGGTCAGCCCGGAGACCGAGCTTTAAGCCTCGTCCGTGGCGGCGTAGACCATAATGCCGGTAGCGATGGCCAGGTTCAGGCTGTCGGCCCGGCCCCGCATCGGGATCTTGACGTTGACGTCGCAGGCGGCGGCGAGATCGTCGGTCAGGCCGGCCTGTTCATTGCCCATCAGGATCAGCGACGGCTTTTGCATTACTGCGGACCGGTGGCTGACCGTCGCATCCAGGCGGGTGCCGACGACACTGCCGGGCCAGGTCTTGCGCCAGGCCAGGAAGGCCTCGGGATCGGTCTTGGTGATCGAGACGGCGAAGACCGAGCCCATGGTCGCGCGCACGGCCTCGACCGAATAGGGATCGACGCAGTCGCCGATCAGAATGACGCCGCCGCATCCGGCCGCGTCGGCGGTGCGGATGATGGTGCCCAGATTGCCGGGATCCCGCACCTGCTCCAGGGCCACCCAGCAGGGGGCGGAGGCGGGGTTCAGGCCGTCCAACGGCGCATAGGCCTGGTCGAACACGCCCAGCACGGTCTGCGGATTGTCGCGGCGGCTGATCTTCTCGAGGATGGCGTGGGTGACGATGATGATGTCGCCGCCGGCCTTGCGCGTCTCAGCCTTGGCCCGGTCCAGCAGGGGGTGGGGGCGAGCCTCCTCGCCGACCAGCAGCATGCGGGGCGCGCGGCCCAGGTCCAGGGCCTCGCCGATGAACTTCAGACCTTCGGCCAGGAAGGCGCCGGTCAGGTCGCGTTCCTTGCGCATATGCAGGGCGCGGACGCTCTTGATCGTGTCGTTCGTCAGGGAGGTGATGACGCGATGTTCGTCTCGGGCGCTCATCGGCTCCACCGCGCGAAGAAGGACAGGCCGATGGCGCGGGCGTCCGGGCCGTCTTCGGACAGGGCCAGTTCGCCCCAGTCGATGCGGCCGCCGCGATCCTGGGTCGCCTCGGCCATCAGATGGGCCAGGGACAGGCCCGAGACCCGCGCCGCATAGGCGTTCAGCAGCAGGAAATCGGCGTCGTCGGCCAGAAGGGCGGCGCAGTCCTTCAGCAGGGCCGGCATGTCCTCGAACAGGCGCCAGACCTCGCCGGTCGGGCCGCGGCCGTATTTGGGCGGGTCGAGGATAATGCCGTCGTATTTGGAGCCGCGACGGACCTCGCGGGCGACATATTTGCGGGCGTCCTCGACGATCCAGCGGATCGGGTGCTGAGCCAGGCCCGACTGTTCGGCGTTCTCGCGGGCGTAGTTGACCGACTTCTTGGAGGCGTCGACGTGGGTGACCTCGGCGCCCGCGGCGGCGGCGGCCAGGCTGGCGACGCCGGTGTAGCCGAACAGGTTGAGGATCTTAGGGGCTCTGCCGGCTTCGCGAGAGAAGCTGCGCACGCGGTTGTCCAGCCATTCCCAGTTGGCGGCCTGTTCGGGGAAGAAGGCCAGGTGGCGGAAGGGGGTGAAACGGCCGGTGAATTTCACGTCGCGCCATTTCAGGGGGAAGGCGTCGATGGGGC
>NZ_JBIIAY010000096.1:0-12482 GCF_044239655.1 Brevundimonas sp. | reverse complement strand
GCTGAAACAGCTGATGTTCATGGCCAGCAGGAAGCTGTCGCGGGTCGTGTTGTCGATGAACGATCCCTTGAGCTCGTCCTTGTTGGCGAAGGCGACCGAGTGGACGACGAAGTCGATCGTGCCGAATTCCTTCTCAAGCGCCTCGAACGCGGCGTCCATCGAGGCGTCGTCGGTGACGTCGGCGGGGATCAGCAGCTTGGCGCCCACGCTCTCGGCCAGCGGGCGCACGCGGCGCTCCAGTCCCTCGCCCAGATAGGTGAAGGCCAGTTCGGCGCCCTGGGCGGCCAGTTGGCTCGCGATACCCCAGGCGATCGAGTTGGCGTTGGCCACCCCCATGATCAGGCCCTTCTTGCCCTTCATCAGTTCGCCCTTGGGCATGGTCCAGGCGGATTCGGTGGCCATGGTGGAGGTTCCTTCTTAATATGCGCGAGGGTTAGCAGCGACCGGGGCGGGGGCCAAGCGTCGGGCGCCCGGTGCTAGGCCAGATCCTCGATCTCGCTGTCGGTCAGCTCGCCGGGTACGATGGTCACCGGCAGCTTGCGCCCGGTGAAGGCGGCACCCTGTTTCAGCATGGCCGAGACCAGGGGCCCCGAGGCCTTGCCGCCGCCGGCCGAGGCCAGGACCAGGATCTTGATCTCGGGATCGGCCCCGACGACCTTGCGGATCGCCGCCTGGGGGTCGCCTTCCTCGATGACGAAGACCGGCTGGGCCCCAGAGCGTTCCTGGGCCTCGGCCCCCAGGGTGTTGAGCAGAGCCTCGGCCTCGGCCCGCTGCTCGCGCTGGATCTCCTCGCGCACCCCCGACCAGTGCTCGTCGGAGGTGTCGGGAATGACGCGCAGCATGACCACCCGCCCCCCGGTCGAGCGGGCCCGACGCGACGCATAGCGCAGGGCCGCCTCGAACTCGGGACTGTCGTCGACGACGACCAGGAATTTGCGTGGCATATCGGCTCCCCAACCTGACCTGCGCGTTGAGATCGCGCCTGTTTCGAGTGCTAGTGCTTGTGATTAGTGAGCAAGACAGCCACGCTCATCCTGGCTCACCAGCACTAGCACCAATCACCTGATCACGCGCCGTCTCTCAAGTCGCGGAACTGACGATACCCCGGATCGCGCCGTTGGCGATGGTCAGCTTGGCGAAGGTCCAGCCGGCACCCGAGGCGTCGATCTCGTCGACCGAGGCGCGGAGGGCGTCGACCATCTTCTGCCGCGACCCGATCCAGGCATCCACGGCGGCCTCGGCCGTCGCTTCGGCGGCACCGACCGAGGGTTCCGACGCCTTGGCCACCGCGCGGGTCAGGGCGACCTGTTCGCTCATCAGGTCCTCGATCAGGCGACGCACGGCCAGACGGTCGAAATGGTCGTTGGACGGGATCGACCCGGCCGCCGCCCGAAGCCGGTCGAACTCGAACGCCGCGCCGACCTGGTGATACAGCCGCGCCATACCGGCCTCGGACCAGGCGGATTCGCCCGCCAGATCGCCGATATCGAGGGTCGAGACCAGCGACCGCATCAGGGCCACGGTGCGTGACAGCTCTTCGGGTGCTCCGCCGGCGACGAAGTTGTCCGTGCGCTTGGTCAACCGGTCCTGCTCGAACCGCGACAGCACCGCCCCGCCATCGGCCCTCAGCGCATCGGCGGCCGGACGATAGGTGTCGATCAGCCCCTGGACGGTCGCCCCCTCGCGGGTCGCCCGCCGCGCCAGCCAGAAGGTCTGGCGACGCAGCACGACCGCGATCTCGCGATAGAGCGCCGTCTGGGTCTCGGCCGGGACCTTGAGGTCGAGCGCATTGACCGCGTCCCAGGCCTCGTCCAGCCGGAATACCCGCCGCGCCGCCTCGAAGGCGACGACGAAGGCGGTGGTGTCGCATTCTGCCGCAGACCGCAGCCGATCGGGGAAGGTCGGCCCCGTCATGTTGACGATCTCGTTGCACAGCACCGTCGCCACGATCTCGCGCCGCAGCCGGTGGCCCTTCATCTGGTCCTCGAACCGGGCGAGCGGTTCGGGGAAGTAGCGGACCAGGGTTTCCTCGAAGAACGGATCCTCGGGCGCATCGGAGGCGACGATCTCGTCGGCCAGTTCCAGCTTGGCATAGGCCATCAGCACGGCCAGTTCGGGCCGGGTCAGGGCTTTTCCTGTCGCCCGCATCTCGCCGATCTGGATGTCGCCGGGCAGGCCCTCGACCTTGCGATCCAGCTTGCCGCGCGCGACCAGCGACTGCATGAACCGTTGCTGGGCGTCGAGCCCGCCGGGCCCTTCCGCCTGTTGCAGGGTCAGGGCCAGGGTCTGGTCGTAGTTGTGAGCCAGCACTTTCAGGCCGACCTCGTCTGTCATGGAGGCCAGCAGGTCGTTGCGCTCATCGGCCGGCAGGACGCCGTTGGTCACGGCCGACCCGACCAGGATCTTGATGTTGACCTCGTGGTCTGAGGTATCGACGCCGGCCGAGTTGTCGATGGCGTCGGTGTTCATCCGCCCGCCGTTTGCGGCAAAGGCGATGCGTCCCGCCTGGGTGAAGCCGAGGTTCGCGCCCTCGCCCACCACCTTGACCCTCAGTTCCGTGGCGTCGATCCGCAGGGCGTCGGTGCCCTTGTCGCCGACCTGGGCATCGGTCTCGGTCGGGGCCTTCACATAGGTGCCGATGCCGCCGAGATAGAGCAGGTCCGCGTTTGCCTTGAGGATCGCCCGCATCAGGGTAACGGGATCGACGCTGTCCTCGGCGATGTCGAGCAGGGTCTTGATCTGGGGCGTCAGGGCGATCGACTTGGCCTGACGCGAGAAGACGCCGCCGCCTTCGGAGATCAGGGCCTTGTCATAGTCCTGCCAGGACGAGCGCGGCAGGTCGAACATCTGCTTGCGTTCGGCCCATGACGTCGCCGGATCGGGCGTCGGGTCGATGAAGATGTCGCGGTGATCGAAGGCGGCGACCAGCTTTGTCGCCTTTGACAGCAACAGGCCGTTGCCGAACACGTCGCCCGACATGTCACCCACGCCGACGCAGGTGAAGGGCTGGCTCTGGATGTCGTGGCCCAGTTCGCGGAAGTGGCGCTTGACCGCCTCCCAGGCACCGCGCGCCGTGATCCCCATGGCCTTGTGGTCGTAGCCGATCGACCCACCCGAGGCGAAGGCGTCGCCCAGCCAGAAGCCGTAGTCGGCCGAGACGCCGTTGGCGATGTCACTGAAGGTCGCCGTCCCCTTGTCGGCCGCGACGACCAGATAGGGATCATCGCCTTCCCAGGCGACGACATTGGCCGGATGGATCACCGACCCGTCGGCGGCGATATTGTCGGTGATGTCCAGAAGGCCGGACAGGAAGGTCCTGTAGGCGCGAATGGCCTCGGCCTGTTGCGCATCGCGATCGGCCCCGGCGCGGACCAGTCCGGCCAGATATTTCGGGAAGAAGCCGCCCTTGGAGCCGACGGGCACGATGACCGCGTTCTTGACCTGCTGCGCCTTGACCAGGCCCAGCACCTCGGTGCGGAAGTCGTCTCTGCGGTCCGACCAGCGCAGGCCACCGCGGGCCACGGGTCCGAATCTCAGGTGAACACCCTCGATGTGCGGGGCCCAGACGAAGATTTCGCGATAGGGTTTGGGCAGGGGCAGGTCGTCGAGTTCGCGCGAGGCGATCTTGATCGAGATATGCGGCTTGGGCGCGCCGTCCGCTCCGACCTGGTAGAAATTGGTCCGCTTGATCGCGCCGATCAGCAGCATCAGCCGGCGCAGGACCCGGTCGTGGTCCAGCGACTTCACGTCCTGAAGCAGGGCCGTGATCTTTGTCACGAGTTCGGCCGTATCGGCCTCGCGGGTCGTGGCGGCCCCACCGTGGGCGGGATCGAATTTGCAGGCGAAAAGGCTGATCAGGGCGCGGGCGACATCGGGATAGTCGCGCAGGGCTTCTTCCTGCACCGCCTGGGACGGATCGAGCCCGGTCTGCTGGCGATAGCGGGCCAGGGTCCGCACCAGGGCGGCCTCGCGCCAGTCGACGCCGAGTTCCAGCACCAGCCGGTTGAAGCCGTCGCTCTCGGTGGTCTTGTTCCAGACCGCAGTGAAGGCGGTCTCGAACGGCGTCTTGATGTCGGCGAACACCAGGGACCCGCCGCGCGGATCCTCCAGCAGGAACTCGTGGACGTGGATCTCCGGATCACCGAACGGCCGGATCGCGTGACCGAATTCCTCGAGCGTCTTCAGCCCCATGTCGGCCAGGATCGGCAGGACGTCGGACAGGGGCACGGCCGCGCCGCGATGGTAGAGCTTGAACCGGAACTGCAGTTCGCTGTCGCCCGCCACGCGGAAGGCGCGCACGGCGACCGGTTCGCCGACCCCGGCCCCGGCCCCGGCGTTCAGCCGGTCGATCTCCTGTAGGTCCGCGACCGCCTCGGCGGCGTCATAGCGGGCGCGATATCCGGCCCCGAAGGCCTCGGCCCATTTGGTGGACAGGGCGCCGATCTCGGCGTCGGCGATGTCGGCCTCGCGCGCGGCGGTCTCGAACCGGTCGATCCAGCTGCGTCCGGCCTCGGTGACCGCGGCCTCGAGTGCGACCGGATCGGGCGTCGGGTGATCGCCGGGCGTGACGCCGAGGATGTAGTGGACCCGCACCAGCGGCGTGTCCGACAGCAGCGGATACCAGGCCGACATCCGCCCGCCCCATGCCTGGGCCAGGATCGCGCCGATCCGCTCGCGCACCGAGGCGTCGTATCGCTCACGCGGAATGAAGGCCAGGACCGAGACGAACCGGTCGAACGGGTCCTTGCGCGTGAAGGTCTTGATCCGGGGCCGGTCATAGAGGTGCAGGATGCCGAGCGAGATCGACAGCAGCTCGTCCTCGGTGATCTGGAAAAGTTCGTCCCGGGGATAGTTCTCCAGGATGTTCTTCAGCCGCTTTTCGTTGTGGCTGCCGGGGACCTTGCCCGCCCGTTCAAGGGCGTTGGCCACCTTGCGCCGGACCAGCGGCACCTCGGAGGCGGCACGGTCATAGGCCTCTGCGGTGAACAGGCCGACGAAGCGGGTCTCTCCGGCCGGCCGGCCGTCCTCGCCGTACCGCTTGACCCCGACGTAATCCATATAGGCGCGGCGGTGGACCCGGCTGCGCAGATTGGCCTTGGCCACCGTCACCGGCTCGGAAAGATCCATCTGGCGCTTGATCTGGGCGGTCAGGACGGCGGGCTCGGAGGTACGGCGCAGCACGGTCCGCTGGCGGTCGCGCAGGACGCCGACGCCCTCTGCCACCTGACCCAGGGGTTCTTCGGCCGCATAGCCGCCGTCCGCCGTGCGGGGATAGGCGTAGTCACGCGCTCCGAGGAAGACGAAATGGTCGTCCCGCATCCAGTTCAGGAAGGCGATGTTCTCGGCCGCAACCTCGGGCGACACTGATCCCGGACAGGCCTGAAGATGGGCGATCGACCGCTCCATCAGGTCCGACATGGCGGTGTGGTCTTCCACGGCCCACCGCACGTCGGTCATGGCCGTCGAAAGCTCGGAGGACAGCACCTCGCGCCGTTCGGCGGGCAGGGGGTCGATCACCACCATGATGGTCGATATCCGCCCGCAGGCGGACGCGACGACCGGGTGATACAGGGCCCGCACCGACACGCCCGCGTCGGCCATCTCGCCCATCACGCTGTCCACCAGGAAAGGCCGGTCGTCCTGGAGGATGATCACGACGTCATAGGCCGTCGTGCCGTCCGCCGAGGCCAGGGGGCGAACTTCGATCGAGGGGTCCTGGCCGGCCTTGCGCGTCTCCACGGCGGTCCAGACGGCGCTGAGCAGGGCAGCGACGGCCGTGACGCCCAGTTCGGGCGTCTCGTCGGCCGCATAGTCCTCGTGCGCCTGGGCCAGGAAGGACCGTGCCGCCTCCCCGTCCGGTCCACCGCTGCCCTGGAAGGCTGTCGCCAGCGCCTCCAGCGAAAACGCCTGAGGGACGGTGCGGAGGTCGCCGGACATGGGCAGTGTCTCTTGGAAAGCGCGGCTCTTGTGGCCGCCTTTGATGACGACACCGTAGAGCCTCGCAAGGGCTGTGCAAGGCCGGGCGGATTATGCCGCGTCAGAGCCGAGAATATGGCCGGACAAACAAAACCGGACCCGCTTTCGCGAGTCCGGCGATGTTTTTCGACCCCGCCGGTACGGCAGGCTCGGCACGTTCGGTCCTAGAAGCGGTAGCTCATGCCGAGGTTGAAGCCGTGCATCCCGAAGCGCGAGTTCGACCGGATCTGGTCGGTGCCCGTGGTGAAGGGGGCCAGGATGAAGGGGTTGGTCGCCGGGGCGGTGCCCGCGCCGGTGCGGATCACATAGTCGCCGGCGTCCAGCGAGGTATAGAGGTACTCGCCGGTCAGGCTCAGGTTCGGAGCCAGGGCGTATTCGATGCCGCCACCCAGCTGGTAGCCGTCAGCCTTGTCGTCATCGGTGCTGGCGCGGAACGAGTTGGCGCCGTTCGAGGTGATGTAGCTGTTGTCCAGCTCGCCGGTGGCATAGCCGCCGGTGACGTAAGCGAGCGCCGGGCCATAGGCGTAGCCGAGACGGGCGCGGACGGCCGCCAGTTGCTGAAGCGTACGGGTGAAGGTGTAGTAGGCCGGGGTGGTGCTGAAGCCCGTGACCGAATCTTCCTGGTTCACGAAGCTGTAGTCGACCACGCCACCGACGACGAAGCTGCCGAGCTGGTAGTCGTAACCGGCGCGGATGCCGCCCTGGGTACCGCCGGCATCTTCGTCGCAGCCGCTGGCGGCGACGGCGTTGGCCGCATTGCCGTCGCAGAAGCCGGGGCTGAACGCGTCGGCACGCGCGGCACCGGCCAGCAGGACGGGATCGCCATAGTTGCCGTCCAGGTTGCGGTCAAAGCGGATGGTCTCGTTGCCTTCACCGTTCTGCTGGGTGAAGCCGCCGAAAGCGCCCACGTAGGGGCCGGTCCAGGTGTCGGGCGTATAGCCCCACATCCCGCTCTGGGCCGAGGCGGCGCCGGCGGAGGCGAAGAAGGCCGCAGCAGCGGCGGCGGTCAGGAGCGTCTTGGTCGAGCGGTTCATGGCGGTGGCGTATCCCGTGGATCGGTGAATAAGGAGAGCGGTCCTGACGGACGCATGAACGGAGCTACGGCAGCGCTGTTCCCACGGATGCGCGCGGGTTTGACTCCGCGGAAGGCTGTGCGACCAATCTGCAACACGTCAGGGTGGTGGGCGCGAAAAAGGCCGCCGGACGGGGGGTCCGACGGCCTCATCTCGATCCGGCGCTAGGAGGGGGAGGGCGCGCCGGTCGGTAAACGCCGGCCCGGAGGGGGGATGGGCCAGCGTCAGACCCCCAGATGGGGTCGGATCGTGGCGTCGCAAGGGCGAAGGATCAGGCTTTCGACTCCGGCCCCTGCGACCCGACGCCGCGCTTGCGGGTCCTTCGGGTTTCAGCCTCGCGTTCCTCGGCGGCATAGGGCTTGCCGTCCCCTGACAGCAGGATCGCCATCCAGTGGGAGCCCCTGAACTCGGCCAGTATGGCCATGGCCATGACGGCCAGGGGCGTCGACAGGAACATCCCCACCACGCCCCACATCTTGCCGAACAGCGCCAGCGACAGCAGCACGGCGACGGCGTCGATGTTCTGGTTGTCGCCCTGCATCCGGGGCTGGACCATGTTGCCGACGATGAACAGGATGAGCTGCAGCCCGACCAGCAGGATCAGCGCCGGCCAGTAACTCTCGAACTGGACCAGGGCGAAGACGGGCGGTGCCAGTCCGCCCACGGCCCCGCCCAGCACGGGAATGAAGCCCACGATGAAGATGACGAAGGTCCAGAACTCCGCATTCTGGAGGCCCACCGCCTTCATCAGGATCCAGGCGGCGACGCAGATCATCGCCCCCGTCACCGACTGGACCCAGATATACCCCTCGACGCCACCGCGAACGCGATGGAACACCTGCAACGCCTCGTCGCGCTGACCGCCGTCCGGGAACATGGCGACGAGCTTTCGGCGGAACCCGCCCTGCGAGGCCAGCAGGAAGCCCAGATAGACCAGGACGAAGAAGGCGCCCGACACCACGCCCTGGGCCTGGACGGCGGCGCTCGCCAGATAGGAGCGGATGTCCAGGCCGTTGATCACGTCCTGGGCCGTCGGCGGGGAGGCGATCCGGAACACGCCGTAGACGTCGGCGATGATCTGGTCGATGCGCGGCCCGATATTGGTCGCCACGCCCGAGGCCTGGCCGAAGAATCCTGCGGCGCCATAGACGATGATGGCGATCGAACCGGCGAAGATCAGCACCACCACCAGCAGGGCCGCGAGCCCGGCCCAGCGATGGGGCAGGGGCGTCTTCTGCTCGATGGTCCGCTTCACCCCGTCGATCACGATCAGCAGGAAGATGGCCATGGCCAGAGGCGTCAGGATGTCGGACAGCCAGACCAGGGCGGCGGCGGTGACCACCACAGCGATCAGGACCAGGGCGTTGCGGGCGACGGTCGGGCTGGGGACGACGACTGGGGTTTTCATGGAATCCGTTGTCATGGGCGCGCGAAGGCCCGTCAATCGGCCTTGGCTCTGGAGAGGCGGATAAGGCTGCGCTAAGCCGGAGGTTCCAACGGAGACTTCTGATGCCCGACGCCGCCCTGCCCCCTCCCGGACTTCTCGTCGGACAGTCGAACGACGGGGATGTCGCGAGCGCCCAGACCCTGCTGTTTCACCGCGCCAACCGCCACGGCGTCATCGCCGGGGCGACCGGCACCGGCAAGACGGTGACGCTCCAGATCATGGCCCAGGGGTTCTCCGACGCGGGCGTCCCTGTCTTCTGTGCCGACGTGAAGGGCGACCTGTCCGGGATCTCGCAGATCGGAACGCCGAACGAAAAGCTTCTGGCCCGCGCCACCAGCATCGGCCTGACGCTCGCGCCGAAGGCCGCGCCGGTGGTGTTCTGGGACCTGTACGGGGTGAAGGGCCACCCGGTTCGCGCCACCATCTCCGAAATCGGGCCCCTGCTGCTGGCCCGGATGATGGACCTGAACGACGTCCAGGAAGGGGTTCTGGCCGTCGCCTTCCACGTCGCCGACAAGGAGGGCCTGCTGCTGCTCGACCTCGACGACCTGCGCTCCCTGCTGGCCTATGTGGGTGAGAATGCCGCCGTGATCGGGCGCGAGGTCGGCAATGTGGCCCCCGCCTCCATCGCCTCGATCCAGCGGGCCATCCTGCAGTTGGAACAGGACGGCGGTGACGTCTTCTTCGGCGAGCCGGCGCTGAAGCTGACCGACCTGATGCAGATCGCCCCGGACGGTCGGGGTCAGGTCAATGTGCTGGACTCGACCCGGCTGATGAACAGCCCGCGCCTGTACGGCGCCTTCCTGTTGTGGCTGATGTCGGAACTGTTCGAGCAACTGCCCGAGGTCGGCGATCCCGAAAAGCCGAAGATGGTCTTCTTCTTCGACGAGGCGCACCTGCTGTTCCGCGACGCGCCCAAACCCCTGCTGGAAAAGATCGAACAGGTCGTGCGCCTGATCCGGTCCAAGGGCGTCGGCATCTATTTCATCACCCAGAACCCGGCCGACATCCCTGACAGCGTCCTGGCGCAGCTCGGCAACCGTATCCAGCATGCGCTTCGCGCTTACACCCCCGCCGAACAGCGCGGCCTGAAGGCGGCGTCGGAAAGCTTCCGTGCCAACCCCGCCTTTGACACGAAGGACGCGATCCAGGCTCTGGGCACCGGCGAGGCCATCGTCTCCCTGCTGGACGAGAAGGGGGCCCCGACGATCACGGCCCGCACCCTGATCCGCCCGCCCGACAGCCGCCTGGGTCCTGCCACCGACCTCGAGCGCGCGGCGATCATTGCGGCCAGTCCGTTCAAGAGCGCCTATGAAGCCGCCATCGACCGCGAGTCGGCCGAGGAGGTTCTCGCCGCCCGTCACGCCGCCGCCGGTGCCGCCGAGGCCGACCGCGAGGCCGCCGAGGCGAAGGCGCGTGCGGACGCCGCCGCCGCCAAACAGCGCGACGCCGACCAGAAGGCGGCCGACAAGGCAGCGGACAAGGCCGCCCGCGACCAGGCCGCCGACCGCGCCCGCTACGACCGCGAAACCGCCCGCACCCGCGCGCCGGCCAGGCCCCGCGCCTCAAACCGCCAGACCCCGATGGAGGCCCTGACCAAATCGGTCCTGCGCACGGCGGGATCGACGATCACCCGTGAATTGTTGCGGGGCATACTGGGCGGGTTGAAGCGTCGCTGAGAGGTGTCGACTCCGCCGATCTGCGGAAAAGCCGGTCAGGCATTCGAGTTCGTACGCCGAACGGTCTAGACACCGGCCGATGCCGACCGCGACCCCCGACCTGAAGCGCGACAATCCCGACACCATCGCCGGCGGCATTGCGCTGCGGGTCGCGGCGGCGGGGCTGTTCTCGGTGATGGCTGCCCTGCTCAAACTGGCGACGACGCATGGGGTCGTGGCGCCCGAGCTGGTGTTCTGGCGCGCCCTGTTCGGCCTGCCGGTCGTGGTGGTCTGGGCCCTGACCACGCAAGGGGGGGGCGCCTCGCTCAAGACCCAGCGGCCGGGGGTCCACGTCTTCCGCTGCGTGCTGGGCATCAGCGCCCTGATGTGCAATTTCCAGGCGCTCAGCATGCTGGCCCTGGCCGATGCGACCACTATCGGCTTCACCGCCCCGATCTTCGCCACCCTGCTGTCCGGCCTGATCCTGAAGGAGGCGGTGGGTCGCCATCGCTGGGCGGCTGTGCTGATCGGCTTCGTGGGGGTGGCGGTGGTGCTGCACGGCGGATCGGGGCCGCACGTCGGGCCGTCGATGGTGGGGGTTGCCGTGGGTCTGGTCGGGGCGCTGGGCACGGCGGGCGTCACGGTCACCCTGCGCCAGCTCAAGGACACCGAACAGGTCGCGGCCATCGTCTTCTGGTTCTTCGTCGCCTCCATCGGCGTGGGGGCGGTGCTGCTGCCGTTCTTCGGGTCATGGCACGGTCCGGCCGTCATGGCCCTGCTGGCCGGCGGGGGCGTCGCGGGCGGTCTGGCCCAGATCTGCATGACCGCCTCGCTGCGTCAGGCCCCGGTCGCGGTCATCGCCCCGTTCGACTATCTTCAGATCGTCGGTGCGGTGCTGTTCGGCTGGTGGCTGCTGGCGACGACGCCGACGATGAACACCCTGGCCGGTGCGGCCCTCATTGCAGCCAGCGGCCTCTACACCGTCTGGCGCGAGCGCGTCCGGCACAAGGAACGGATGATCCAGAGCACCTCGGCTCCGGTCTGAAGCATTTCCGCGCCCATCGTGCCCATCATCTTCGCAGTTGCGGCCGGTAGCTTTGACGGGTGCCGACCAAAATGAAATGACACCGGAGAAGGAAAATAATCCTGTTCAGGTCTTGCGCTGGATCAGGGTCCTCCCCACGTCCTGAGATCGGTCTTTGAAATGTCCAGCCGTGAGGCTTCCGTTGCGACGATGAGGTTGCGTATGGGCCGGTTCATCGCGCGGCGCACGGGAAGGTGAACTGGCGGTTTGGCGGTTTGGCGGCCTGTTTTCAACACCGCCACCGCCAGGGCCGCGCAGGCTGCGCGGTCCGGGGAGGGCTGAAATCAGGTCGCTTTGTCGACCGTATCGACCCGAAGCGAAATCGCTCTATCGCCCCGTGGACCCGAACCCACCCGCGCCCCGCACGGTCTCATCCAGGGTCTCGACCTCTTCCACAACAGCCTGCGCATGCGCCGCGATCACCATCTGGGCGATACGCTCGCCGCGCCGGATCACGAAGGGCTCCGAGCCGTGGTTGATCAGGATGACCCCCACCTCACCGCGATAGTCGCTGTCGATCGTGCCGGGCGAGTTCAGACAGGTGATCCCGTGCTTGAGCGCCAGCCCCGACCGGGGACGCACCTGGGCCTCCCAGCCCGGCTCCAGCGCGATCTTGAGACCTGTCGGGACCAGCGCCCGCGCGCCCGGTTCCAGCGTCACCGGTGCATCGTCCGGCACCGCAGCCCGCAGATCCATCCCGGCGGAGCCGGACGTCTCATAGGCGGGCAGAGACAGGCCCTCGGCATGCGGAAGCCGCTGGATGCGCAAGGTGGTCATGAGCTCAGGCCTTCGACAGATGGTCGGCGATGCGCAGCGCCAGGGCCCGCGCGATTTCGGACTTCGACTGACGCGGCCAGCTTTCGGTCGCCCCGGCCGTGACCAGCAGCACGGTGTTGCCGTCCGAGCCGAAGACGTCGGCCGAGACGTCGTTGCCGACGATCCAGTCGCAGCCCTTTCTTGACAGCTTGGAGCGCGCATTGGCCTCCAGGTCGGTGGTCTCGGCGGCGAAACCGATGACCAGGGCGGGTCGTCTGGGTCCCGGCGCGGCGATCCCGGCCAGGATGTCGGGGTTTTCGATCAGGCTGAGGGTCGGCGGGCCGCCCGGTCCCTTCTTGATCTTGCCGCCGGCGACGGTGTCCACCCGCCAGTCGGCCACGGCCGCCGACAGCACCGCGACGTCGGCGGGCAGGGAGCTTTCCGTCGCCGCCTGCATCTCCAGCGCGCCCTCGACGTCGATCCGGGTC
>NZ_JBIIAY010000095.1:0-12508 GCF_044239655.1 Brevundimonas sp. | reverse complement strand
CGGCGCGGCACCGCGAACTCGGACTTCACCAGCAGCAGGTCGTCGCGGATGATCTGCAGGATGTTGGCGCGGTCCGACAGGATGGTCAGGTGGCCCTGGATGGTGTCGGCCAGGGCGCGGGCCTCGGCGAAGATGTCGTCGCGGCCCAGGCCGGTCAGGCGGCTGAGCGTGAGGCCCAGGATGGCGCGGGCCTGTTCGTCGGTCAGGTTCAGCTTGTCGCCGTCGATCAGCATGGAGCGCGGATCGGCGATCAGCTCGACCAGGGCGATCATGTCGGCGACGGGCCAGGGCTTGGCCTGCAACCGCTCGCGCGCCTCGGCCGGGTCGGCGGAGGAGCGGATGATGTGGATGACCTCGTCGATATTGGCCACGGCGACGGCCAGACCAACCAGGACGTGGCCGCGGTCGCGGGCCTTGGCCAGTTCGAACTTGACCCGGCGGACCACGACTTCCTCGCGGAACTCGAGGAAGGCTTCCAGGAGCTGGCGCAGGCCCATCTGTTCCGGGCGGCCGTGGTTCAGGGCCAGCATGTTGACGCCGAACGACGACTGCATGGCCGAAAAGCGCCACAGCTGGTTCAGGACGACGTCGCCCGACGCGTCGCGCTTCAGCTCGATGACCAGACGCATGCCCTGGCGGTCGCTCTCGTCGCGGACGTCGGAGATGCCCTCGATCCGCTTTTCGCGGACCATTTCGGCGATCCGCTCCTGAAGGGTCAGCTTGTTGACCTGATAGGGCAGTTCGGTGACGACGATGGCCTCGCGATCCTTGCGGATCGTCTCGATGGTGGCGACGCCGCGCACCACGACCGAGCCGCGACCGTCGCGCAGGGCGTTGCGGGGCGCAGTGCGGCCCATGATTTCGCCGCCGGTCGGGAAGTCGGGACCCGGCACGATGTCCAGCAGGGCGTCGTCCGAGACGTCCGGATCGTCCAGCAGGGCCACGGCCGCGTCGATGATCTCGCCCAGATTATGCGGCGGGATATTGGTGGCCATGCCGACGGCGATGCCGCCCGCGCCGTTGACCAGCAGGTTCGGAATCCGCGCCGGCAGGACGACGGGCTCCAGCTCCTTTTCGTCGTAGTTCGGCTGGAAATCGACCGTGTCCTTGTCGATGTCGGCCAGCAGGGCGCTGGCGGCCGGGGCCATCCGGGCCTCGGTGTAACGCATGGAGGCGGGCATATCGCCGTCGACCGAGCCGAAATTGCCCTGGCCGTCGACCAGCATCAGACCCATCGAGAAGGGCTGGGCCATGCGCACGAGGGCCATATAGACCGAGGCGTCGCCGTGCGGGTGGAACCGGCCCAGCACGTCACCGACCACGCGCGCGCACTTCGAATAGCTGCGCTCCGGCGTCATGTTCAGGTCGTGCATCGAATACAGGATGCGGCGGTGAACCGGCTTCAGGCCGTCGCGCGCATCGGGCAGCGCGCGGCTGACGATCACGCTCATGGCGTAGTCGAGGTAGGAGCGTTTCAGCTCGTCCTCGATCGTGATGGTAGAGATGTCGGAACCGCCCGTACCTGCAGGAGGTGCGGCGTTTTCGTAGCTGTCGTCAGTCAAGGATTTGAGGCTTTAAGTGGCCGGAATCGGAACGTGATCCGCTGTCGCGTTTTCTAGCATCCGAGGCGTCCGCTGGCAAAGTTTGCGACGGCTTCGGCCTCGTCCGTGAAAGGATCATCCATGCGTATCCCCGCTCTAGCCGTTTCCCTCGCCGCCGGTGCCCTGATGGCCGGGGGGTGCGCCGTGGCCCAGACGGCAGCCCCCGCCCCCGCCGCAACGACCGCACCGGCACCTCAGCCCGTCGCGACGGCTGCGCTGAAGACGGCGGACGGTGGCGATGCCGGGATGGTGACCGCCTACAAGGGCCCTTCGGGGGTGCTGTTCGTGGTCGAGGGCAAGGGTTGGCCGCAGGGCTGGCACGGCGTCCACCTGCACGCGGTCGGCACCTGTGAGGGACCCGGCTTCACCTCGGCGGGGGCTCATGTGAACCATGCCGAGGCCCGCCCGCACGGGCTGTTGAACGGCGGCGGCGGGCCCGATCTGGGCGATTTGCAGAACGTCCATGCGGCGGCGGACGGCTCGGCCCATGCCGAGGTCTATGTCGCCGGAGCAGATCATGATCTGCTGGACCCCGATGGCGTGTCCTTCCTGGTCCATGCCAACCGTGACGACCATGTCAGCCAGCCGATCGGCGGGGCCGGGGCCCGCATCGCCTGCGGTGTGTTCCGTCCCTCGTAAGACGCTCTGATCAGGCGCGGGCAGCACCGGCCCTGAGCCCGCGCTCGGCCAGGGCAACCAGCGCCACCCCGGCCATGGTCAGGGTCGCGCCGACCAGGATCTGGACCGTCAGCACGTCGCCGAGCAGGCCCCAGCCGATGGCGATCGATACGACCGGCGTGGCCAGCAGATAGGGCGTCACGCGCCCGGCCTCGCGCCTCTGGACCAGCCAAAAGGTCAGGCTGGTTGCGACGACGGATGACGCAATGCCCGCCCACAGGATGCAGACCCAGACCAGGGGCGTGGCGGACAGGATCTGGGCGACCTGGTCACGTTCGAACACCGCCGAGGCTGCGGCCAGTCCCGGAAGAGCGACCAGGGCCAGCAGGCCCTGCATCTTGAGCGGCGGTATGGAGGTGGTGCGTCGCGCGATCACCGTCGTCATGGCCCAGCAGCCGCTGGCCGCGATCCCCACCAGGATGGCCTTCCAGTCCTCAAAGGCGTGGGGGTCCAGCGTCATCCAGGCGACGCCCAGGAAGGCGACGGCCATGCCGCCGAGCGCCAGTTTCGACAGTCGCTCGCCCAGCAGTATGAAGGCGAACAGGGCGGTGAAGGGGATCCACATCTGGGCCGCCACCGACACCGGGCTGACGTCCTGGGCCAGCCAGAAGGCCAGATAGATCAGTCCATAATGGATCGGCCCACCCAGCACGACGATGATGGCCAGGCTCTTCCAGTCCGGAAATGGCGGCCGCACGAACCAGGCCAGACAGGCCGCCGCCAGAGCGAACCTGAGCGCCGCCACCAGCAGGGGCGACATGGTTTCGGTCGCGACCTTGGCCGCGGCATTGTTGACGCCCCAGATCACCAGCACCGCCACGATGGCGGCGATCTCGAGCGAGGTCAGGGGGCTGTGGGGCTTGTCAGGTACGGTCACCGGGGCGTCATGCCACAGGGGTGTGGCAATGGCGCGTCAAGATGGGTGACGGGGTGTTTCGTTTTGACATGTACGCCTTTGAGGAACAGGATGTACGCATGATCGAAATGACCGCCACCGACCTTCGCAAGGACCTGTTCCGGGTCATCGACCGGATGCTCGAAACCGGCGAGTCCTTGCGCATCCGGCGCCGGGGCAAGGTCGTGACCTTTGACGCCCGCGTCGTCACTGACACCGCCATGGAGGCCCGGATCGCGAAATTCGACGCTGCCATGGCGCTGGGTGTGCGAGACGACGCGGCTGATTTCGATCCCGGCGATATTACAGACGGTGCCCATCTGGAGTGGACGCCGGAGGATAACCCGCGCTGAGCGTTCACCTCGACACCAATGTACTGCTCTGGCTCTCGGAGAGACGCCCCAATGTCTTGGGCGCGGCGGCGTTGAAGCTCGCGCGCTCGCAAGACTGGGTGATCTCGCCCTCCGTAATTCTGGAGCTCGAGATTCTTCATGAGATAAAGCGGATCAAGGCGACCGCCGACAGAGTGTTGTCAGCGGCCGGACAGGTGCAAAACCTGTCAATATCGAAGACCCCATTTGCAGAAATCGCCGAGGCGTCACGGAAACTGTCCTGGACCCGTGACCCAATCGACAGATTGGTGACGGCCCACGCCATCGCTGACGGAGCGCGTCTGCTGACCGCAGACGGTCACATCCTTCGTCACTTCAAGGACGCCGTCTGGGACTGACAGCGTCCTTGAATCCGATCAGAACGGCCCCCGATCAGAAAGGAATGTCGTCGTTGAGGTCGTAGCTTTCGCGGGGGCCGGAGGGCTTGTTGGCGCCGCCGGTGGAGAAGCCCGAGGAATAGTCGTCGTCGCCGCGACCGCCCGAACCGCCGCCGGCCCCGCCGCCATAGCCGCCGCCCTGGGACGCCCCGCCGCCGTCACGGCCGCCCAGCATGGTCAGCTGGCCGTTGAAGCGACCCACGATGACCTCGGTGGTGTATTTCTCGACGCCGTCCTTGTCGGTCCATTTGCGGGTCTGCATCGCGCCTTCGATGTAGACGGTCGAGCCCTTTTTCACATAGTTCTCAACGACCTTGACGATGTTGTCGTTGAAGATGGCGACGCGGTGCCATTCGGTCTTTTCCTTGCGCTCGCCCGAGGACTTGTCGCGCCAGGTCTCGGAGGTGGCGATCGACAGGTTGGCGATGCGGTCGCCGTTCGGCATGGACCGGATCTCGGGGTCGCGCCCCAGATTGCCGACCAGAATGACCTTGTTGACGCTGCCCGCCATGATGTTCTCTCGCGTTGTCTGCCCCGCGCGGTTCGGCGCGGCTTGCTTGAATGATCCCGCCTAGCGCGTCGGCGCGGGCCGACCCAAGACGGATTAACGTCCTGTAAACGAAACGCTGTGGATGTTCCAGCTTTGTTCCGCTAATTTGCGGCCTTGCCCGGCATGGGTGGGGCCACCACGGCCTCGACCGGCGACCGGTCGATCGCGCCGGGGACGGCCAGACGTCCGTCGCCGGTGCGGGCCAGGGCGAAGAAGCGGGGGCCGTCGAGTTTCTGGGACTGCCACACGCCGGCCCGGTCGATGAACAGGTACAGGCCCTGATACGAGCCGATCACCTCGGTCTGGGAGCCGCCCATGCGCAGGAAGCGAAGGCGCATCTCCTCCAGACGGGCCGCGCAGGCCTCCATCTGGGGCTGGTTGTCGGCCAGTCGGTTGAAGCGGACCTCGCCCTTCTCGCCGGGCGCGGGCTTCACGACGGCATAGCAGACGCCGTTCTCGGCCGGGGCCTTCACCTCGGGCGTGCAGGCGGCGAGGACGGCGGCGGAGGCCGCCAGGGCGGCGGTCAGGACAAGGGTGCGCATGGTTACAGGCTCGGGAACTGACAATTGCGGTCCTGTTCGGCCAGGACGCGGAAGCGGTTGTTGTCGTTGGACTGTTCGACCCGGCGCGGCACCAGGCGAAGGGTGACGTCGCCTGAGCGACCATACTGGGCGTCGCCCAGACGCTGGACACAGGCCCCGGAATACAGGGCCTGGACACACTGGCTCAGGCTCATCGAATTGGACACGGTGCGCCATTCCGACCCGGTGTGGCGCAGGCAGGGGCTGCCGTTCGCGGAGGTGGCCGGAACCGGCGTGGCGGTCTGAAAATCCCCCGGGGATGCAGGTTGAGGCTGGCCCGACAGGTCACCCGTCGCGATCCCGGGCTCGGCCGGTGGCGGGGCGAAGGCGGCGGTCGGGGCAGCGGCAAGAGCGCCGGTCTCGTCCAGGCCGACGTCGAGCGCGTCGGTGGCCACGCCGTTGCGGCGCGCGCAGTCCGGCAGGGTGGCCAGGCCGACATACTGGCCGTTGACGAAGCAGCGCAGCTCGCGCGTGGTGTCCAGCACCGGGGCGTCGGCGAGATCGACGGTCAGGCCCCCGCGCGACGCAGGCGGGGCCTCAGGCGTCTCGTCACGGCCGCCGGTGAAGACCAGGGCCAGGACCACGGCGGCCAGGATGGCCAGGCCGGCGCCGATCGCCAGGATCACTCGGTTGTCGACAGGCATTGCGCAAGGCACTCGCGTGGCAGGTGGTGCTCAATAACGCCGCCGGACGCCTCGGCGTCAACCGCCAACCACGGTGAACGAAGGTGAACGACGCTATCCCGTCAGGCGGCTGAGCGCGGCCTGATAGTTGGCCAGTTGTGCGGTCAGATAGGCGGGGACCGTGCCGCTATTGGCCGAGTTGTCGGTCTTGGGCGCCAGTTCGCGATAGGCGTCACGCACAGCCTTGAGCGCGGCCTGGATCTTCTCGCCGGAGGTCTTGATGGTGGCGGCATCAGACAGTGACAGGTTGCCCGGCAGATTGAGACCGAAGGTGCGCAGCGCCCCGTCGCCGACGTTCATGCCGATAAAGCCCGCCGACAGGCCCAGACCGGCCAGGGCATCGCGGCCGGTCTCGCCCGAGGTCAGGACCGCGCCTGTCTTGCCGTCCTTGGCCACGATCGACAGGCGCTGGAAGCCGCCGGTGGTCGTGGTGGTCTCGCCGTCCTTTCCGGTGACCGAACCGCCTTCGGAGGCCACGGTGACCTTGAGCTTGCCGCCCGAGGCGACGGAAATCTTGCGCGCCAGGGTCTGGAGCGTGTCCTTGGCCTCGATGGTGACGGGCACCGCACGCCCCCCCGCCGCCGGAGAGACATAGAAGCGGTCGCCGACGCGCACGGAGGTCGCGGCGATCAGGGACTTGGAATCCGACTGGTCGATCTCGCCCTTGGGCAGACCCAGACGGTCCAGCACGCTGGCACCGCCCGACGCCACGGCCAGGGTCAGGGGCTTGGCCTGATCGCCGTCGCCGGACCAGGTCTTCTCGTACTCGACCGCGCCGGTCAGAGGGTCGAGACGGGCCAGATAGCCCTTGGTCGGGTCGGTGGCCTTGGCGGCGGGGTCGCGGTCGGCGATGCCGGTGATCCAGACCTTGCCGTCGTGGACCTTGACGTCGGCGGCGCTGTCGTCGCCCGCGCCCCCGAACCAGTTCAGGCTGTCGGCCGGTGAGGCCGCGAGGTTGGTGGACAGGGCGGCGACGAAGACGTCCTTGCCACCGGAATGGGCGACGGTGGTGGTCCCGGCTGCGAGGCCTGAATCGCGGCTTGTCCCGGTCAGGATGACCTTGCCACCCGAGACGGCCACGCCCGAGATGTCGCCCGAAATCTCGCCGAGATCACGGGTGGCGGCCAGGGTCGGTACGCCGGCACCGTCCAGGGTGAACTGACGCACCACCGCCCGGCCGTTCTCGACCCCGGCGGTATAGAGGTTGGAGCCGTCGATGGTCATGGCGTCGACGCTGTCGTCGGACGTCGTGCCGAACTGGCTGGTGCCAATGGCCTTGGCCGTGATCCCGGCCGTCGGATAGGGCTCGCCCGCCTTGAAGGCCTGGACATAGCCGTCCCAGCCGCCGACGCCGACCGAGCCGGTGATCGCCGACTGGGCCCGACCAGCGATATAGACCGTGCCGTCGGCACCGAAGCTGACCGAGGTGGCCTCGTCGGCGGCGCGGGCACCCCGACGCTGGGTCCAGGTCTCCTCCCCGTCCTTGTTGAAGACGGTGACGAAGCTGTCAGCGACCGTGGAGACCTCGCCCGCCTTGCCGGCGTCGGTCCTGGAGGTGTTCAGCGCGCCGGTGACGGAGCCGGCGACCGCGACATTGCCGTCGGCGTCAACGGCGATGGCATAGCCCGAGGCGGATGAGGCCGCACCCAGGGTCCGGGTCGCGACCAGCCGGCCGGCGGTGTCGTACTTGAACAGGGCGACGTCCTGCGTGCCCTTGATCGGCTGGGTGTCCGAGCCCGAGGCCAGGTCTCCGACCAGCCACAGTGACCCGTCGGGGCCGACGGCGCTGGCGCGGATGGTGGAGATGCCGTCGGGCAGGTCTTCCTGTGAGACCCGGCCATCGACCCACTGGGTCTCTCCGACATTGCCGGATGTGGGGGCGTCGGCGGTGCCGCCGTCGCTCTGGAACTTGAGCAGCTCGGTCGTCAGGGTCGCGGCGGCGGTGGTCTTGGTGGTGGTGACGCCGTTGACGGTGGTGCTGGTGGTCTGGGCCGGAGATCCCGAGGTCTGGACCACATAGACGGCGTCGGAGGTCTTGGATGTCGCAAAGCCTACGGTCTCGGTCGAGGTGCCGCGGATGGCGAGGGACCATTTGTCGGGACCGGCGGGCAGGGTCACGGGCTTGCCGTTGACCTGGACGGTCTTGGGCTCGGCGACGATCTGCTGGCGGCCGATGCGGGTCTGGAAGCCTGCGGCCTCCAGCTTGCCGTTGATGAAGGTGGTGACGTTGTCGAGGGTGCGGGGCGTCGCGCCCATGCCGGCCAGATCGATGGGCACGGCAGTCGTCTGGGTACCCAGACCGACCGGTACCTTGATGGTGATATCGAACTGGACGTCGCCCTGGAAAGCCGTGACGGGGGTGTCGAGCGCCCCCTCGTGGACCGGGCCGGTGATCGAGACGGCGCTGTCGCGGGGCACGGCGGCGGTGGTCTTGGACAGGGAGGTCGAGGTCCCCTGCACCATCCGAACGCCCTCGAAGCCGGCCTTGCCGACATAGGCGGAGATCTCGGCCAGGCCGGCAGTGAACCGCTTGGCCAGCTGGGCAGACTCGGTCGTGGTCAGGCCGGTGGCCGAGGCGCGGTTGGTGAGCGCGTTCAGCGTCTCGAGCCCCTGATAGAGGGCGAACAGCTTGCGGTAGTCGGTGGAGGCACCCTTGACGTCGACCTGTGCGGCGTCCTCGTTGATCAGCTTGCGGCCGCCGAGCGCCGAGCGGATCAGGGCGTCGGGTTGTGAAGGGATGGCGGAGGAGGACCAGGGAGCGGTCGGCTGGGCCTTCTTGGTGATCGCTGACGTGAAGGCAGCCGAAGCCGTCGGGTCGTATGACCCGCCGTATAGCCCAAGCAGATAGCTATTGTTGATCGACGTCACACGGACCTCCTGTGTGACAGTCTAGGGGCACAGGCGTAACGGGCTGTTAACAGAACCGGGAACCCGCGCTCGAATCATGCATTATTCGCCTCGCAGGAGAGCAAGGTTCGGTGAGCGGTTGCGCGCCGGCGATGGGGCTCTCGACACGCTGGAGCGTCACGATGTGCATTGCGTCGGTGGTTCAGTCTATCCTTGCGCTCTATGGATTTGGCGACCGCGCCCATGCGCCGCGCCGCCGCCCCGGCCCCGTGATGATCGGAGCCCACCAGCAGAAGCGTTGACGGCCTTAGCCCTGGAACAGGGACAGGATCATCTGCGGCGACTGGTTGGCGATCGATAGCGACTGCGCCCCAAGCTGTTGCTGGACCTGCAAGGCCTGAAGGCGCGCGCTTTCCTTGGCCAGGTCGGCGTCGACGAGATTGCCGATTCCGCTTTCCAGCGTGTCCGTCAGCTTGGACACGAATATGTTGTGGGCCTCGATCTGCTTGGCCTGGGCGCCGATGGAGCCCAGCGCCGCGTTGACGCGGGTGATGGAGGCGTCGAGCTTGTTCAGGGCCGTGGTGGCCCCGGTCAGGGTCAGCAGGCTGTCGGCCAGACCCAGGGAGATGACCGCGCCCGACAGGCTGAGGTTCTTGGAGCCCAGGGTCACGAACGAGGTGGCGTCTGCATTGGCCAGGAACCGGATGCCGTTGGTGATCGAGCCGTTGAGGATGTTGCCGCCGTCGAAGGCCGCGTTTTCGACCGCCGACTTGATGGAGCGCAGCAGGGCCTTGAAGTCGTCGTTCAGCAGGGAACGGGACTGGGTGCCCAGGGAGGTGTCCTTGGCGGCGACGACCTTTTCCTTGAGCTGGTTCAGCAGATCCGAGATCGATTCACCGGCCGAGAGGGCCACGTCGGCGATCGAGGTGGCGCGGTCCAGGCTGGACCTGACCGCCGAGAGGGCCCCGACGTCAGCGCGCTGGCTCTGGGCGATAGCCCAGACCGCGGCGTTGTCCTTGGCACCCTGGACCTTCAGGCCGGTCGAGATCCGCGACTGAACATCGCCCAATCGATTGTTGGTCGCGGTCAGGTTCTGCAGCGCGACGGCGGCTGAAGAGTTGGTCAGGACGCTGTTGGACATTGTTCGTAGCCCCGGAAGTGATTCTCCTGAGGATGGCGGCAAGTCGTGAGCGTATGGTTAACGGAAGTAAACGACGCGAAACGCCCGCTCAGGGAGGGCCCTGGCGGTTGTGTTGATCAGTTCCGGTGCCGAAAAACCGGTGGGGTCAGGCGGAGGTGTCGATCACCGACCCTGCGCTGTACTGGCGGGCCTCGGCGAGACGCAGGACCTGTTCGCGGGGGAACTGACGAATGACTTCGCCGGTCGCGTTGTCGAGGGTCTTGTAGACGAAGGTTCCCAGGCTGGGGCCTTCCTCAATCACCAGCCGGTAGCTGGAGAACTTGTCGGCGACGTCTCGAGACGCCTTGGCGGGCTCGTTGACCACGGGCACGGGAGCCACGGGCGGAACGGCGGCGGGGGCGACGAGACTCAGTTTGGCATGTGATTCCATGGCTCCAGGCGCCGGGGAGGATTCGGCGCTCCCGATGAGAAGGGTGAAAAGCGGTCGGGCGGGACCGGATGGCCCCGCCCGCCGTTAGTCGTTTATCGGAACAGGCCGAGCAGGATCGACGACGAGGAGTTGGCGATCGACAGCGCCTGCACACCCAGCTGTTGCTTGGTTTGCAGAGACTGCAGCTTCGCGCTTTCCTTGGCGAGATCCGCATCGACCAGGTTGCCGATACCGTTTTCCAGGGCGTCCGACAGCTTGCCGACGAACGTCGAGTGGGTTTCGAGCGCCTTGGAGCCGGTACCCAGGCGAGCCAGGGAGGCCGAAACGCGGTCGATCGAGGTGTTCACCGCAGCCAGGGCCGTGGTGGCCAGGGTCGAGGTGCCGATGGTGGTCGTGGCCGCAACGGTCACATTGGCGCCGCCCAGCGACAGGTTTTCACCCGCCACCTTGATGGTGGAGCCAGCCGTGTTGGACAGGGCCTTGTAGCCACCGGTGCCGGTCGAGTTGTCCAGCAGGTTCACGCCGTTGAACTTGGCGTTGGTGACGACGGTCGTGATCTGGTCGCGGATCGCCTTGAAGTCTTCGTTCAGGGCGCTGCGAGCAGCGGTGGTCAGGGACTTGTCAGTCGCCGACAGGGCCTTTTCCTTCAGCTGGATGAGCAGATCGGAAACCGATTCACCCGCAGCGATCGAGACGTCGACGGCCGACGAGCCGCGCGACAGGCTGTCCTTGACGGCGCCAAGGGCAGTGACTTCCGAACGCTGGCCTTGGGCGATAGCCCAGACAGCGCCGTTGTCTTTTGCGGAGTTGACCTTCTTGCCGGTGTTGATGCGGCTCTGGGTGGTCGCCAGCTCGTTGTTCGTGGCTTGCAGGTTCTGCAGGGCGACGAGGGCGCCCGAGTTCGTGTTCACGCTGTTCAGCGCCATGACGAAAGTCCTTGTTTCAAGGTGTCCGACCGCCATTTTAGCCGTCGGGAGCATTTTGCTCGGAAAGACAGGCAGCAAGGGCCGCGCCACATCACGCCGATCGCCAGGGCGGCGTGCCAGATCGCCGTTTTGTTGATTTCGTTACGGTACTTTGCCTTAACCACGCTTCGCACCGGGCAAGACCTGCCGGGAGAGATCGGGTCGCCCGGCAAGTTCTGCCGATCGCCCGGCAGTTTCTGCCGCTGAAGCCCCCGGGCCAGACCGGCGATCGAAACGGTCGGGGTGAAGGCGTCGACCGTTTCAACCGTTTCAACCGTTTCAACCGATTGCTCCGGCACCCGCCTCAGGGATAGCCGGATCGATCGAGCTCGAAATGCGGGCCGTCGCGCAGGCGGGGCCAG
Organism: Brevundimonas sp.; assembly: GCF_044239655.1. Lineage (GTDB taxonomy): Bacteria > Pseudomonadota > Alphaproteobacteria > Caulobacterales > Caulobacteraceae > Brevundimonas. The sequence goes on along the minus strand of NZ_JBIIAY010000095.1, from coordinate 1,006 downwards.
TCCCCGCCCCAGATGACGGGGACGTCCAGAGCCAGCGCCGCCGCCTTGAAGGCCCCGGCGATGCGGGGATAGAGCGGCCAGTCCCAGCGGACCTTGCCGTCGACCAGGGCGCAGACGTCCACGGCATGGCCCGTCAGGTGGCGCGAGTTCAAGGTACGGCTTGCTCCTGCCCGGACCAGGGCGGCCTGGCGCTCACGCGTGCGCAGGCCCTCGGTGACCATGAAGTCGATCGGAGTGCGGGCGATGGCGGCCTCGACCACCCGGACCAGGTCGGGATGAACCCCGACCAGCCGATCCCGGGACCGGCGCGAGAGGACGTTCATGACCGGCCTCCCAGACGAAGACGCAGATTGGCCATCAGCTCGATCAGCTGCTGGGTCGTCGGCGCGACCAGATAGATGATCAGCACCAGGGCCAGCAGGCCCATGATCCCGTCGGTGATCCGGGGCAGGGTCTGGGGCGTCGCCGTGCGCACCGCCGCCGCCAGCAGGGCCCAGAGGGCCGCGCTGACCGCAAAGACATAGACGCGTCGCCACAGCCACCGCCCCTCGGCCAGGGGCGGGATGTCGGGCGCCCGGACGTGGGGATCGGGGGTGACCGGCACGGCGGTCTGGGAAATCAGGGGATCGGTCATCGGTCATCCTCGAGATCGGGTTCGTTGAAGGGGCGGAGACCGGGGCGGATGCCGGTCTGGTCGCGCAGGTCCCAGAGGCCGAGCCGGCGCGGGGCCTCGAAGACCTCCGCATCCAGAAGCTCGACCTCCGGCTCGGTCGGGTCGCGGCCGTACGGAAGGGCGTTCATCCGATGGCCACCAGTCGGACCAGACCCCCGCCGCCCGCACTGCCTGCACCCGAGGCCGAGACGCCGGCCCCGCCGCCGCCGCCGCCCGCGCCGACGGCACCTGTGCCGCCGTCATGGCCGGTCGTGACCGAGGCACCGCCGCCGCCCCCTCCGCCGCCCGCCCAGGAGAGTGAAGGGGTCGCAGGCGCGGAGCCCGCCCCGCCCG
>NZ_JBIIAY010000198.1:0-3230 GCF_044239655.1 Brevundimonas sp. | reverse complement strand
GGGCGTGAAGACCTGGTCCAAGGACGGCGGCTCGCCCGTCACCTCGGCCGACATCGCCGTCGACGAACTGCTGAAAAGCCGCCTGCTCTCGGCCCGTCCCGACTACGGCTGGCTCTCGGAAGAGACCGCCGACGACCCCGCCCGCCTGAGCTGCGAACGCATTTTCATCGTCGATCCGATCGACGGCACCGTGGCGTTCATGAAGAACAAGCCGTGGTGGTGCGTCCCCATCGCCGTCATCGAGAACGGCCGTCCGGTCGCCGCCGTGATCCACGCCCCGCAACTGAACGAGACCTTCGAGGCCACCCTGGGCGGTGGCGCGCGCCTGAACGGCCAGCCGATCACGGCTTCCGATACAGACGCGCTGGAAGATGCCTCCATGCTGGCCGACGCCATGCTGATGCAGAGCCCGCGCTGGGCCGAGCCCTGGCCGGCGATGCGGCTGGAGAAGCGCAACGCCATCGCCTATCGCATGGCCCTGGTCGCCGCCGGGGCCTTTGACGCCGCCATCGCCATCTCGCCCAAATGGGACTGGGACATCGCTGCCGGCGACCTGATCGCGCATGAGGCGGGCGCCCGCGTCACCGACCACCAGGGCAACGGCTGGACCTTCAACCGCCCGGACCCGCGCCAGGCCAGCCTCGTCTGCTCGGCCCCGGCCCTGCACCCGTTGATCCTGGAGCGGACAAGGCCTATCCCGCTGACACCCTAAGGCCTCCCCGCCCTCACAGGATCCCCATGCCCCAGCACACCGAAGTCGAAACCCCGCAGCTGCTCCACCTCGTCATCGGCGGCGAGCTCCGCCACCTCGACGCCCCCGTCTTCCGCGACCTGACCAAGGTCGAGTTCGTCGGCGCCTACGGCTCCTACGCCGAGGCCCGCCAGGCCTGGAAGGCCCGCGCCCAGGCGACCGTCGACAACGCCCTGATGCGCTTCTTCATCCTGCATGCGCACAAGATGATCGACCCGCGCGGCGACGACCACGCCCATTGAGGCCACGCGAGGAACCGGTCAGCGAACCCTTTCGGGGCTGGCACGCTTCATGAAGGTTCGGGGCGCGCAAAGGAGCGGTCTATGGCCCCATTTCTGGTGATTTTCCTGCTGCTGGCGCTTGGTGCCGGCATCGTGGCCTGGCACACGATCGGCTATCCACACGCCCCCGCCGCGCCGCGCCGCCCGGCGCGAAAGCCTGCGCCGCCGGTCCCGGACGCGGTCGCACCCTCGCCCGAACCGGTCTTTGCGCCGACACAGTATACCCCTACCCTGGCTCCCAAACCGGTGCGGTCGGCACAGCCCGCCGATCCCTTCGCCCACGCGCCCTCATTCGATGGAGACGCCCGCCCATGACCCTTTTCGGCACAACGCTCGACGGTCCGGCCATCGCAGCCCTGGTCGGGATGCTCCTGGCCCTGGTGCTCTGGACCATGTCGTTGAAGGGCGAGATGGGCTACGCGCGCTGGTTCAAACAGTGGGAGGCCGAGCGCAAGGCCCGGCGCGACGCCGAACTGGCCAGGGAACGCGGCGAGGCCCCGCCGCCCGCCGACGGCCCACCACGCGGTCCCTGGGGCTGACTACTCGCGCCGAAGGAGTCGGTCGGTCAGCAAGGTCCCCCACCACCCCGCCTTGAACTCGGCCCGGATCGCCTTGGGGTCATAGGTCGGGCTGTCGATCCATTCGAGGAAGCCGATCCCCGTCGGTTCGATCTCCCGGACGTACTTCTCCAGAAAGAAGTCCAGCACCCCGGTCAGCCCCTCGCGGCTGTGCAGATAGCGCTTGGACAACTGCCCCATCGCCACCGAGATCGGCTCGCCCAGGTGGAAATGGCGATAGAAGACCGCCATCAGCCCCGCCCGATCCGCCCCGGACTTGCAGTGGATCAGCACCGGATACTCGACCGTCTCGAACAGCCGCTTCGCCCGATACACCCGATCCGGCGTCGGCACGTCGCGCGAATCCAGCGGCGCATCGATCAACGTCAGCCCCAGCCGCTCGCACGCCGCCTTCTCCAGCGCATAATAGCTCTCGTCCCGCACGCCCCTCAGATTGATGACGGTCCTCACGCCCCGCCGCGCCCATCCCGCCAGTTGCCGGGGCGACGGCTGGTTGGTCCGCACCAGGTCCGGTCCCAGCCAGTGCGCATTGGAAAACGCTAGCCTCAGAAAGGCGTGGTCGCTCCAGAAATAGTCCCAGCCGGCATGAAACCGGCCGCCGGGCGTGGAGAGGTCGAAACGGGCCATGGTTCGCAGATAGCGGCTGGCACCCGTCCCGTCACCCGCCTTGAAGTCGTACAGGATGTGGTACATATTCCGGTCATGGACGTCCTGACCTTTTCCGAAACCCGCGCCAACCTGAAGTCCGTGATGGATCAGGTGGTCGATGACCACAATCCTGTGGTGGTGGCGCGCAAGCGTGGCCAGGCGGTGGTCATCGTTTCGCTCGACGACTGGAATGCCATGGAAGCGACGCAGTATCTGCTTTCCAGCCCGGCTAACGCTGCGGCCCTCCGGGCGTCGATCGCCGAGCTTGAAGCCGGCGGTGGCACCGAGCGCGAACTGATCGAGCCTTGAAGGTTCTCTTCACGGCGCGAGCCTGGGCTCAGTATCAGCATTGGGTGTCTGACGATCGCGATTCCCTGGCCCGTCTGAATTCCCTGATCGAAGAGTGTCGCCGTGATCCCTTCCGGGGCTTGGGCAAGCCTGAGCCTTTGAAGAATGAATTCAGAGGCTGGTGGTCACGCCGCATCGATAAGGAGCATCGGCTGGTGTACCGGGTGTCGGGCAGCCCTCCCGATCAGTTGCTGGAAATCGTTCAGTGCCGGTTCCACTACTGAACGCCGGTCGACCGTCACGCCGCTTGACTTGCCGGACCGTCCGTCCGACCTCCCTCCCATGACGACCCCCACGCCCGCCGAACAGGACGAAGGCCTGCGCCCGCTGCTGGCGCGGATCTGGCGCGACTATCTCTCGCATCACAAGGCGGCGCTGTTCACCTCGATGCTGTGCGCGGCAGCGGCCGGGGGGCTGTCGGCCCTGACGCTGAAGTTGCTGGAGCCGGCGATCAACGGACTGTTCCTGCAACAGAACGCGCCGATGAAGCTCTGGGGCCTGATCGACATCGTACCGGGCCAGGCCCTGATCGTGATCCCGTCCGCCATCGTCGCCGTCGCCTTCGTCTGGACACTGGCCAGCCTGGGTCAGGCGGCGCTGGTCAACCGGCTGGGCCACGGCATC
>NZ_JBIIAY010000094.1:0-12593 GCF_044239655.1 Brevundimonas sp. | reverse complement strand
AATCCAGGAACTCGCCTTCCCACTCCGACAGGGGCACGCCCGCCTTGTCCGCCGCGCGCCGGGCGCGTTTCAGGGCGTTCAGGGCCGCGCGCTGATTGGCCTTGCGCTCGGCCTCGAACGGGCTGGGGCGCGCGCCGGGCTTGGCCTTGGGCCCGGATGCGGAAAGACCGCCGGACCGGGTCATTCCCGTTTGCGCGGGCCCCGATGCGGCGGTCTTGAAACCGGTCTTGCGTTGCAGGCCTTTCCGGGGCGACGGCGCGTCGCCCTCAGGCCTCGGACCCCGATCGAACGGCGTCCGCTTCAGGGTCAGATCTCGCCGAGCGCCGACAGGTACAGATCCAGGATCGCATCCTCTTCCTGGCGCTTCGCCTTGTCCTGCTTGCGGATGCGGATGACCTTCCTCAGGATCTTGACGTCATAGCCCTCGCCCTTGGCCTCGAGGAAGACCTCCTTCATGTCGGCCATGATCGCCGCCTTGTCCTCTTCGAGACGCTCGATGCGCTCGATGATGGTGCGCAGACGGCCCTGGGCGGCGGAGTTCAGGACGTCCGGCGAGGCGTCGAAAGAGGCGTCATCGGCCATGGGGAAATCTCCTGAAAAAACGAGCCGGACGCTAACCATGCCACAGCAGGCCGCTCAACCGCACATACGAAAAAGGCCACGGACAATGTCCGCAGCCTGTGGATCGTTGGAAGCGCGCCCGCAGGCGCGCGACCCAATCAGCCCTGCTTCGCCTTGAAGCGCGGGTCGGTCTTGTTGATCACGAAGACGACGCCCTTGCGACGCACGACCTTGCAGTCGCGGTGGCGGGTCTTGAGCGACTTGAGCGAGCTGCGGACCTTCATGGTCGGACATCCTTGGTGGCGCTAACGCTTGCCGCGCGTTCCCGCCTGCGCGGGAATGACGTGGCTCGCTGCTTGAGCGCAGGCTAGAGGCTAAACAAAATAAAAGAGCCGCAAGTCGAGCCTGCGGCGGAGCGGTGCGTATAGAGAACGAGTCCCGAAAGGTCAACCGGGACACCGGCCGCGATTGCGATCGTCCCGGGACCGGCCTTTGACGCAGCGGCAGTTCACGTCCCCGCCATCGGGAGCTTCACCGCATTGACCCCTTTCCTCCCCCTCGCCATGGTCCGGCAAGTCCCTGAGTCAAAGGTCCCCCCATGAATCGTCGTGAACTGATCGCCTCGGCCGCCGCCGGCGTCGTGGTCGCCCAGGCCGGACCCTCGCTCGCCCAACCCGGAGCCTCGATGCCCAATACGCCGCCCGTTCCTCCCGTCGCCCGGAAGGTCCCCGTCACCATCACCCAGCTGGGCCGGACCCGGACCGACGACTATCAGTGGATGAAGGACGACAACTGGCAGGCGGTGCTGCGCGACCCCTCGCTGATCAAGGCCGACGTCAAGGAGCATCTGACCGCCGAGAACGCCTATCGCGCCGCCATGCTGGCCCCGACACAGCCGCTTCAGGACGCGATGTTCGAGGAGATGAAGGGCCGCATCAAGGAGGCGGATTCGTCGGTCCCCTCCGCCGACGGCCCGTGGGAATACTATACCGAGTTCAGGACCGGCGAGCAGCACCCCCGCTACATGCGCGTCGAACGCCAGGGCAGCTGGATCGAGGACGGCAAGCCGGTCACGAAGAACTTCATCGTCGCCCCGACGCCGCAACTGCTGCTGGACTGCAACGCCCTGGCCGAGGGCAAGGCCTATTCGGAAGTCTCGGCGACCGCCCACAGCCCTGACCACGCCCTGTTCGCCTATGCCGAGGACGCGCAGGGGTCGGAGGTCCACCAGATCTTTGTCAAGGACCTTGCGACCGGCGCGGTCCTGCCCGATCCGATCGGCTCGGCCGGCGGCAACTTCACCTTCTCTCCCGACAGCCAGTGGATCTTCTGGACCAACCGCGACGACAACGGCCGCCCCGACAAGATCTTCCGCCGCCCCGCGCGCGGCGGCGAGACCACCCTGGTCTATGAAGAGACCGACGACGGCATGTTCATCAGCGTCGGCGTCACCTCCGACGAAGCCTTCATCCTGATCTCCGTCGCCAATCAGGAGACGTCGGAGGCGCGCATCATCCCCGCCGCCACCCCCACCGCGACCCCGATCCTGCTGGAACCGCGCCAGACCGCCCGCCTGTTCGACGCCGACCACTGGGGCGACCGCTGGGTGATCCGCACCAACGCCGGCGACGCCATCGACTTCAAGATCGTCGAGGCCCCGACCGACGCGCCCGGCGCGGCAAACTGGAAGGACCTTGTCCCCCACACGCCCGGCCGGTTCATCGAGGGCGTCGCCCTGGTCAAGGACTTCATCGGCCGCCAGGAGCGCGCCGACGCCAATACGAAGATCGTCATCCGCGACCGCGCCGGTGCCGAGCACGAGATCGCCGTGGACGAACCCGCCTACGCCCTGTCTTTGGCCGGGGCGTCCGAGTTCGACACCACCGTCATGCGCTATGGCTACAACTCGCCGTCGACGCCCACCTCGACCTATGACTACGACCTCAAGACCCGCGAGCGGACCCTGAGGAAGGTGCAGGAGGTGCCCAGTGGCCACGACCCCGCCGACTATGTCGTCGAGCGGCTGAACGCCCCGGCCTCGGACGGCCAGCTGGTGCCCGTCACCGTCCTGCGCCGCAAGTCGACGCCGGTGGACGGGTCTGCGCCGCTGCTGCTGTACGGCTACGGCTCCTACGGCAATCCGATCCCGGCCAGCTTCTCGACCAACCGGCTGTCGCTCGTCGATCGCGGCTGGATCTATGCCATCGCCCATATCCGGGGCGGGTCGGACAAGGGCTGGAACTGGTTCCTGACCGCGCGCCGCCACACCAAGAAGAACACCTTCACCGACTTCATCGCCTCGGCCGAACACCTGATCGCCAACAAGTACGCGACCGCCGGAAACATCGTCGCCGAGGGCCGGTCGGCGGGCGGAATGCTGGTCGGCGCGGTCACCAACATGCGTCCCGATCTGTGGGCCGGGGTGATCGGCGGAGTGCCCTTCGTCGACGTGATCAACACCATGTCCGACACCTCCCTTCCCCTGACCCCGCCCGAATGGCCCGAGTGGGGCAACCCCATCGAGAGCGCCGAAGACTACGACTATATGATGAGCTACAGCCCCTACGATCAGGTCGCGCCCATGGCCTATCCGGCGGTACTGGCCACCGGCGGCCTGTCGGATCCTCGCGTCACCTACTGGGAGCCCGAGAAGTGGGTGGCGAAACTCCGTCCCGCGACCACATCGGGCAAGCCGATCCTGCTGAAGATCAACATGGAGGCCGGGCATTTCTCCTCCTCCGGCCGGTTCGACTATCTGAAGGAAGTCGCCCACGACTATGCCTTCGCGGTCTGGGCCGTCGACAAGGGCTGGGAGGCGACGTGAGCCCGACCGCTTCCTCCCCCGTCCACGTCCGGCCCTCGACCGAGGCCGACCTCACGGCCATCACGGCCATCTATGCCCAGAACGTCCTGACCGGCACCGGCACCTTCGAGACCGTCGCGCCGTCGCAGACCGAGATGGCGGCGCGCCGCGCTTCGGTGCTGGCGCTCGGCCTGCCCTGGCTGGTGGCCGAGATCGACGGCGTCATCGTCGGCTATGCCTATGCCGGACCGTTCCGCGTCCGCGCCGCCTATCGCTACACGGTCGAGGATTCGATCTATGTCTCGACCTCGGCCCACGGTCGCGGCGTCGGAAAGGCCCTGCTGACCCGGCTGATCGACGACTGCGAAGACCTGGGCGTGCGCCAGATGCTGGGCGTCATCGGCGACAGTGCCAATGAGGCATCGATCCGCCTGCACACCGCCTGCGGCTTCCGTCCCATGGGGGCCATAGAGGGGGTGGGCTGGAAGTTCGACCGCTGGCTGGACGTGCTGTTCATGCAGCGCGCGCTCGGCCACGGGGCCGTCTCCGACCCGGATCCCAGCGCGCCCGGTCTGCCGCTCGCCTGACGATGGGGCTGTAAAGGTTACCGTGACGCGCGGTTCGGGAAGTCGCTTGCGGGATGACACCGGGGTCTGCCAAGGCCGGGCCATGTCCGGTCGCACCCTGTTTGCATCCCTTGTCCTCGCCGCCACGGTGGCCATCGGCGGCCCCGTGTCGGCCCAGAGCCGCCCGATGTTCGTCGCGCCCGGCGTGACCTTCCCCGAGACCGGCGGCGTCGTGAGGGCGGGCCAGAACGGTCTGGTCATCGACGACGGCGTGGCCAGCGTCGACGAGAGCGATCAGTACAGCCTGCTGGCCCTGACGGTGGACGCCGATCCGCACGGCGTGATGCGCTTCACATACGGCGACGCCTGGACCCTGGCCCAGCCCCGGCCGAGCTCCTGCGTCTTCACCGTCCGCCGCGTCGAGCGCACCCTGACCCAGTCCGCCGCCAACGACCTGGCAGTGACCCTGGCCGACATCGAGATGCAGCGCCTCAAGGAGGGTCATCCCCTGCTGACGCCGATCGGCGAGCGCCAGGCGAACGGCGCGGTGGTCAAACAGATCGTCGACCGCTTCACCTGGACCGAGACGGTCTCGGCTCCCGCTGCGGAGGCCGACGCCGATGCCGCCGCCGAAGCCGCCACGGCCACCGTCTTCGGCCTGTCCAAGACCTGGCTCTTCGTCCTGTCGGCCAAGCCCTATTACGTCAACAAGACCTGTTTCGCCTGGACGACACCGGAAGACCTGACCGTCATCGACCAGCTGATCGGCCTCGACTACCATCGCGACCCCGCCTGACCGCGACCATCGGCGCGTTGCGTCGGCCGTGCGCGACGCATAGACAGGGCCGGTGCGCAGCCTGTCCCTCATCCTTGGCCTGATCGGCGTCTTCGCCCTTCTGACCCTGGGCGCAGGCGGGGCCTGGGCGACGCCTGCGACGGGCGCGCCCTGCCACGAGATGGCGACCACCCACCACGACGCCCCCGCAAAGTCGCCCGCTCCGGCCAAGGCGACCATGGTCATGGCCTGCTGCATTGCCTGCGTGTCACCGGCCGTGCCCTCGGCCCCCACCACCGTCGCCACGGTCCACCCTCGCCCGGTCCAGCCCGCCCGACTGGCCCTGCCGATCGGCCGGTCGCCGGCACCGGAACACGGCCCGCCTCGCCTCGCCTCCTGATCGTCCCCGTCGCGCGGATGCCCGTCCGCGCCGTTCAAGACCTTCAAGGAGCCCCTGATGGCTGTCCCTTTCCGCGTCGGCGCGTTCGCCGGCGCATCCCTGTTCGCCCTGGCCGCACCGGCCCTGGCGCAAGACCATTCGATGCACGCGCCACCGCCCGCGCCTGCCCAGCAGACGCCCACCGCTGACCCCCACGCGGGTCACCGGATGCCCCCTGCTTCTGTTACTCCGGCCCCGGCCGCCGCCGAGGATCACAGCGGCCACGACATGAGCACCGGCATGGACCACGCCATGCCCATGACCTCCCCGCTCGGCCCCTGGCCCATGAGCCGTGACGCCTCCGGCACCAGCTGGCAGCCGGACGCGTCACAGCACGGCGGCGTCCATTCCACGTCCGGCGACTGGTCGATCATGACCCACGCCCTGCTCAACCTGACCTGGGATCGCCAGTCGGGCCCGCGCGGCGACGAACAGACCTTCGTCTCCGGCATGCTGATGGCCGCCGCCCGGCGGGATTTTGCCGACGGCGGCATCCTGAACCTGCGCGGGATGCTCAGCCCCGATCCCCTGATGGGCAAGGAGGGCTATCCCCTGCTGCTGGCGGCGGGCGAGACCGCGAACGGCGTCGATCCCCTGGTCGATCGCCAGCACCCGCACGAACTGGTCATGGAGCTGTCGGCCAGCTACGCCCGGCCGATCGGTCCGCGCGACAGCCTGTTCGCCTATGTCGGCCTGCCCGGCGAACCCGCCTTCGGCCCGCCCGCCTTCATGCACCGGATGAGTGCGATGGACTCACCCGAGGCGCCCATCACCCACCACTGGCTGGACTCGACCCATATCGTGTTCGGCGTGGCCACGGTCGGCTGGGTCCGCGATTCCTTCAAGCTGGAGGCCTCGTCCTTCCGGGGCCGCGAGCCGGACCAGGATCGCTATGACATCGAAAGCCCCTCGTTCGACAGCTGGGCCGTCCGCGCGTCGTGGAATCCGACACCCGAATGGTCGCTGCAGGCCTCGTATGCCGACGTCGCCGAGCCCGAACAGCTGGAGCCCGGCGAGGACGAGACCAAGACCTCGGCCAGCGCCATCCACACCCGGCGGTTCGGCACCGACGGCTGGTGGTCCTCGACCCTGGCCTGGGGTCGCAAGACCCCCGACCACGGCGAGACCAAGGACGCCTGGCTGCTGGAAAGCGCGATCCATCCCAACGACCGCTGGACGATCTTCGCCCGCGCCGAACGCACCGAGACCGACGAACTCCTGCCCGGCCACCACGGCGGTCACGGCGATGTCTTCACGGTCGCCAAGGCCTCGGTCGGTGCGATCCACGATTGGCGCATCGCCGAACACGTCCGGTTCGGCGTCGGCGGCCTGTACGCGATCAACCGCGTCCCGACCGGGCTGGAGGCGAGCTACGGCGGCGACCCCGACGGCGCCATGATCTTCCTGCGCCTGAAGATCGACTGACCCTGACAGAGAAGGGCCGCCCCATCGCTGGAGCGGCCCTTCCATAGTCTGACCGCCAGGCGGTCTCTTGAGCGTCTTCTCAGACCCTCAGGAGGTGGCCGCCCCGACGGAGGCCAGGCTCTGGCCGTCCGCCATGCGGATGAAACTATGAGACACTGGATCACCTCCTTTCGACTGTTGAACAGGGACGTCGAAGGTGGGTCCGATTTTCCCGACCGTCAATGGCCGCCGTCCTATTCGATTGGGGTCAGCGTCAGGGTCAGGCCCTCGAACATCTTACCATCCGGCCCCTCCTGACCGATGACGACCTGGGCGGTCTGGCCGCGCTTGATGAGCAGGTTCGGCTCCTGAGGCTGGGCGTCGCCGTCGTTGATGGTGACATAGAGCGAAAGAGCATCGGCGTTGGCGTCGCCCTGAACCGGGCTGAGGCTGGCGTTCATCTCGAACATCCCGCTGGCGTCGCTGATGGCGACGTTCGCCGTGCCGTCCTCGACGATGATCGTCTTGGCGAGAACCGCCGGCTCGCCGTCGCGGATCACGGAGAGGTCGAGTTCATATCGTGCCGGTGGCTGATCCACCGGCCCCGCAGCGATCAGGGACAAGGCAAGGGCAAGGCCGGACAGCATGGTCGAATCTCCCGTGGGTGAAGACGATCAGCGTTCGTTGATTTGCCTACCCGGACGTTAACGACATCCGTGTACGCCGGCGCACTTTCAACCTCGCGCTCAAGCAGCGAGCGACCGCGTCGCGAGCGTTAGCGCGGCGCGAAGCGCCCCTCTTATGAAAAAGGGAACGCCGGGGAGCGTTTCCACTCCCCGGCGATGACCTGAACGCTTTAACCGCGGAACAGTGACAGGATGATCTGAGGAGTCTGATTGGCGATGCCCAGCGCCTGCACGCCCAGCTGCTGCTTGGTCTGCAGCGACTGGAGCTTGGCGCTTTCCTTCGCCAGGTCCGCATCCACCAGATTGCCCACTCCGGATTCCAGCGCGTCCGACAGTTTCCCGACGAACGTCGTATGGGTTTCCAGAGCCTTCGACTTGGTGCCCAGACGCCCGAGAGCGGCCGAGACCCGGTCGATGGAGGCGTTCACCAGACCCAGGGCCGTGGTGGCCAGGGTCGAGGTGCCGATGGACGTTGTCGCCGCCACGGTGACATTCGTGGACCCGAGGGCCAGCACTTCCGCGCCGATCGTCATGGTCCCGCCAGCCGTATTGGCCAGAGCCTGGAACGCCGTCGCGCCGGTCTTGATGAGATTGATCCCATTGAAATCGGCGTTGTTGGTGACCGTGGTGATCTGGTCGCGGATGGCTTTGAAGTCCTCGTTGAGGGCGCTCCTCGCTGCGGTCGTCAGCGACCGGTCGGTCGCGGACAGTGCCTTCTCCTTCAGTTGGAGCAAGAGGTCAGAGACCGACTCGCCCGCTGCCAGCGACACATCCACCGCGGAGGTTCCGCGATCGAGCGCCGTTTTCACTGCCCCCAACGCCTTGATCTCGGCACGTTGGCCCTGGGCGATAGCCCAGACGGCCCCGTTGTCCTTGGCTGAGGAGACCTTCAGACCCGTGTTGATCCGGCTCTGGGTCGTCGACAGCTGGGCGTTGGTGGCGTTCAGGTTCTGCAGCGCGACCATCGCGCCGCTGTTGGTGTTGACCGAGTTGGCCATGGTGTGTGTCCTTCCATTCTGGTCGGGAGTGGCAACGGCCTTCTGGCCGTCGAACCGGTTCTGGGTTCGGGCAACGCCACGCAAGGACCGGGCCTGTTCAGGCCGCCTCGATCAGATTGAAAGGATTGGGGTTTTTGTCACCGTCGCAGAGCAGTCGGCAAAAATGACCTATGGAAGGGGGCAACAGGCAACAGGCAGCGGGCAACAGGGGCGGTCAGACTTGGAACCGTGCAGGCGTTCGCAAGCGGGGTCAGCTAGGCCCGCTGCCGGTTGCCTGTTGCCTGTTGCCTGTTCAGGCCGCCTGCGCCGCCGTCGGATCCGTCGCCAGACCCTGCATGATCGCGCGGTTCAGGTCGATCAGGACGTCGAAGGTTTCGCCATCGCGCATGATGGCCGACGAGTGCTTGTTCACGAACAGCGACAGGGAGATGATCTGGGCCCGCAGCGACATCGTCATGGCGTTGCCGGGGTCCGAACAGTCGGTCGCCAGCGTCGACCAGAGCCGGCGGTTCCAGTCCAGGGCGTCGATCCGGGTCGCGATATCGGACGCATCGACGCTCGCGGCGTGCATCAGCGCGCGCGTCACCTGGCCGAACAGGCGGTACTCCATCTCACGCGGAGATTCAGTCCGCGTCGCCGCCTGTTTGTACGCCTGAAGCATGCCCCAGCCTTTGCTCTTCGTAGTCGACCAATTTTCGTGCGGCCATCAGGGCCTTGTAGTATTCGCGCGCCATCACGTGCTTGGACGCAGCGACGCAGTCGGCCATCACCACCGGGTTCGAGATCGCCCCCATGAACTCCGACAGCCGCTGGATGAACTCGTCATAGACCTTGGAGGCCTGAGTCTCGTCCAGGTACATCATCATCACGGGGAAATAGACCCGTTTGGCCGGGGTGGTGACCTCCTCCAGCTGCATGATGTCCTTCTCGCGCAGGACGCTGGCCTTGTTCTGAAGGATCAGCACACCGCGCCGATCGCCGTTCTGGACGACGGCGCCGTTCAGGACGAATTTCTCGCCGGGCTTGAGCGACAGCTTCAGGGGCATCTGCGCGAGGTCTCCATCAGGCTCGCCTACGTGTCGTAGTCGAAGGCCCGCAAACACCGATTAAACGCTCGTGGTTAACCATCCCTTGTGAACACCGCGACCAAGCTGCGCTATCCCGACGACGAGCCTCGATCCATGTCCGCACTCGCCCAGTTCCTGTCCGCCGAAGCCCCCACACCCGACGCCGACGACGTCCACGCCCTGATGCCCCAGGCGACGGGGGTGGTCGGCGACGCCGCCTCTCCCGCCGCGATCAGCCGCCTGTCCCGCGCCCTGGCCGGTGACCGAACCTCGATCAAGGCCCAGAAGAAGGCGATCGAGACGCTGAAGGCGGCGCTGTCGGCCATCCGCGTCGGCGACTATGCGGGCGGTGCCCGGCGCGCGCTCCAGGTGCTGCAGTTCGATGAACGCCACGGCGCGGCCTGGCACGTCCTGGCCATCTGTCGCGAGAAGGCCGGCCATCTGGCCCACGCCCTGACCGCCTACGAACAGGCGCTGAAGATCACGCCCGAGGACGTCAACATCGCCCACGACCTCGGCCGGCTGGCCCAGCGGCTGGGCCATCTCGAGATCGCCGAGAAGCTGATCCTCAAATTCCTGGCCGCAGAGCCGGGACATATCGAGGGCACCAACAACCTGGCCTGCGTCCTGCGCGACCAGAAGCGCTATGACGAGGCGATCGACGTGCTGCGCGACATGATCGCGATCGAGCCGACCGACCCCACCTTGTGGAACACCCTGGGCACCATCCTGACCGATCAGGGCCGGATGGAACCGTCCCTGACCTTCTTCGAGGAGGCCCTGCGGCTCGACCCCGCCTTCGCCAAGGCCCGCTACAACCGCGCCAACGCCCGCCAGCCGCTGGGCGATGCCCAGGGTGCTCTTGAAGACCTCGACGCCGCCCTGCCCGGTGCCGAGACGCCCTACGAGGCGGCGATGATGAACATGGCCCGCGCCATGACCCTGATGGGGATGGGTCGCTTGCAGGAGGGCTTCGAGGCCTATGAGGTCCGGCTGGATCCCGAGATGCCCGAGGCCGTGCATTTCGTCGTCGACGCCCCGCGCTGGGACCCGAAAACCCAGAACCTCAAGGGCAAACGTGTCCTGATCATCGGCGAACAGGGCATCGCCGACGAGATGGTCTTCGGCGGCTGCATTCCCGACGTCATCGACGCCGTGGGCCCGGACGGCAAGGTCTTCATCGCTGTCGAGGGCCGACTGGTCGCGACCTTCCAGCGCAGCTTCCCGACCGCCATGGTGGGCACGCACAAGGCGGTCCGCCTCGACGGCCGTCTGACCCGCTATGTCCCCTTCATGGAGGAGGTCGGCGAGACCGAAGGCAAGGCCGACGTCTGGGTGCCCATGGCCAGCCTGTGCGCCGTGTTCCGCCATTCGGTGTCCGACTTCCCCGATCGCGACGGCTATCTGAAACCCGATCCGGACAAGGTCGCCCACTGGAAGGTCGAGATCGAAAAACTGGGTCCCGGTTTCAAGGTCGGCCTGCACTGGAAGAGTTCGATCCTGACCGGGGTGCGTGCCCGCTATTTCTCGGCGTTTGATCTCTGGGCACCGATCCTGACGACACCGGGCTGCGTCATGGTCAACCTGCAATGCGGCGACGTCTCGGAGGATCTGGCGGCCGCAGAGGCTGCGGGCGCGAAGATCTGGACCCCGCCGATTGACCTGAAGAACGACCTGGATGACGTCATCGCCCTGTCCTCGGCCCTGGACCTCGTCATCGGCCCCGGCATCGCGGGCACGAACATGGCGGCGGCGACGGGGGCGCGCACCTGGCTGATCCATGCGCCCGACGACTGGCACCTGATGTCCACCGACCGCTATCCCTTCTACCCGCGCGTCCGCACCTTCGCCACCGGCGGCTTCGACGGCTGGCCCCGAGCGATCGAGGCGATCCGGGCGGCCTTGGTGGAGGAAGTGGCAGGGTAGGCAACGGGCAACGGGCAACGGGCAACGGGCAACGGGCAACGGGCAAGCTTCAGCGCGCGACTGCCGCCGCCAAGTCTTTCAGGTGCCCGGCCCTCCTGTTGCCTGCTGCCTGTTGCCTGTTGCCGCCCTTCGGGCATAACCCCCTCATGTCCGCTCCCGCCCGCCTCACCGTCGACCTGAACGCGCTCGCCCGCAATTTCCACACACTGTCGGCGATCAGCGGCTCGCCGGCCCATCCGGTGGTGAAGGCCGACGGCTATGGCCTGGGTGCCGCCGCCTGCGCCGGGCGACTGATGAAGGAAGACGCGCGCACCTTCTTCGTGGCGCGGGTGTCCGAGGGCGTCCTGCTGCGCACCGCCCTGGGGCCTGAGCCGACCATCTATATCCTCGACGGGTGCCCGGGCGATTCCATCCCCGACCTGCGCGCGGCCAACCTGCGCCCGGTAATCAACCAGCCGGCCCAGCAACAGGCCTGGCTGGCGTCGGGCGGCGGGCCTTGCGCGGTCCAGATCGACACCGGCATGAACCGTCTGGGCTTCCGGCCCGAGGATGCGCCAGAACCCTTCGAGGGCGTCGCCCTGGTCATGAGCCACCTCGCCTGCGCCGACGATCCGGCCGAGCCGATGAACCGGCGACAGCGCGACGCCTATGCCGGGGTCTGCGATCGCTATCCCGGCGCGATCCGGTCCTTCGCCAACTCCAGCGGCTGTTTCCTGGGCCCCGACTTCGCCTTCGACGCCGTGCGGCCCGGCATCAGCCTGTACGGTGGCGGTCCGGAAGGGAAGCCGGACCCGCGCATCGCCCCCGTCGCCACCCTGACCGCCGACATCCTCCAGGTCCGCGATGTGCCGGTCGGCGAGAGCGTCGGCTATTCGCGCGGCTTCATCGCCACCCGCCCGACCCGCGTCGCCACCTGCGCGACGGGATATGCCGACGGCCTGTTGCGCAGCTACAGCCGGGGTCAGGGCGAAGTCTGGCTGAACGGCACCCTCCTGCCCCTGCTGGGTCGTGTCTCGATGGATGTGATCGCCGTTGACATCACCGACACCGACGCCGCCCTGGGTGATGCGGTCGAACTGTTCGGCCCCACCCGCATGCTGGACGACGCCGCCAACGCCGCCGGCACCATCTCCTACGAACTCCTGACCTCGATCCTGCCCCGCGTGCCGAGGGTCTACCTGGGATAGACAGTCCGGGTGAGGCTGGTCCCATGACGTCCTTCTCCCCTTGCGGGAGAAGGTGGCTGAGCGAAGCGAAGTCGGATGAGGGGTCACACTGAAGTTTGACACTGCCTCAACTGTCGGACCCACAACCGTCCTCTCCCGAGCGACCCCTCATCCGTCAGCCTTCGGCTGCCACCTTCTCCCG
>NZ_JBIIAY010000239.1:0-3251 GCF_044239655.1 Brevundimonas sp. | reverse complement strand
TTTCATCAAAATTTTCACCTTTTTTAATGTTAGAGTCTTTAACAAATATTATTTTATTTCTTTTTTTAGTGTCATTTCGTTTATCCTTTATTGAAACAATAGGATTTCCCGTAATAAAATTTAAAGCCATTAAATAACTTTAGATTTTATTAAAATAATTTTTTATAAATTTCTAACCCATTTTTATTAACTTGGGCTTCTTTAATTTTAATATTTTTATCAATTAGATTTATATTAGGTTTTATTTTTAATATTTCAAGATTATTTTCTATTAATTTTTCTGTGATTGGGTCTGAATAATTATCAATTAATAATTTAATCGCTTTTAAATTATTTAGTTGGCTATATTCTCTGCCTGTTTCAGAATTAAAAAAACGCATTAATAATAATAGTTTTTTTATGTCTTTTGTTTTATCTAATAAAGAAAATTTCCTTTTTAATATCTTATAATATTGTTTATTTTTGACTAGTTCTTTAATGTCATTTAAAATACTAGTTTTAAAATTTATTTTTGATTCACTAAAAGAATAAATAATAGATAATTCAGTGAAAATATAATTAAATCTCAAAATATAATCAAGTTTAATAAATTCAATTTCATTTGGATTAAAAATATTTTCTGTAATTTTATTAGGATCATTAAATTTTATTTTATCTCCATTTTTTTTCTGTAATTTAAATTCTATAAAATAAAGGTTATTTATATTAGTTCTTTCAATTATATCTTTAATTTCATTATATATTGTTTTAGAATCATACTTTTTTTTAATTTTTGAAAATAAATCAATATCAGAAGAATAAATTAAATTTGTATAAGATGCCGACCCCTTCAACTCAATATAATTATTTTTGAATTTTAATAATTGAACAATATTATATAATAATTTATCAGGTACTTTTTTTTCAAAAATTTCAGTCATTAGATATTGTTAGAAAATATATTTTTTAAATTTTAGCATTTTTCCACCAATTATTTTTGGTTGTTTTTTTTTATTTCTTGGTTTTCCAGAAGCGGTAACCGCTTTGTTTAATTCATCTAATAAATTTTGAAATACTCCCACTAGTTGTGTCATTTTACTATTAAACTTAGAATATTCTTTATCTTTTCTATCTAAATTCTCAATATTTACTGACCTCAATTTTGCTTCTTGGGCATCTGAAATATAAATTTTACTTTGGTTAACATATCTATTATAGTCAGCGCGCGCGGGGTTTATAATTATTGTATTTAAATATTTGCCGATACCTTTTCTGCCACGCTCTGTATTATATGTTTTAAATTGTTCTTCATTATTTAATCCGTTTAACCTATCTATATTTCCAGTAATTTGTGTTATTAATTCTTCTTTTGGTATTGTTGATATTTCTTCACCATCTTTTGTTTCTAGAACACCTGCATCTATTTCTTCCATTTCGTCTTCACCAATAAATCCCGGTCCCAATGTTGATGCAATAATAGGATCAATGCCCGGCATTTTAATAGGTCCAGTTACTGTCATTGATTGTGGGAACTGGAGGTTATGTTCCTCTCTAAATTGGACGAATTGATCTTCTAATTTAGTAACTTCATTAGACATTTTTTCTATATCAATACTATTTGATGCTTTATTTATTTTATCTTCTAATGATTTTATTTTAATATTTAATATATCAAAACGCTTCTTAAAACTTGGATAAATATTACCCAAACTGATATAGTTTTGAATATCTTGTGCCAAAGTATAATAATCATTTTTAAGTTCCGCTATATTATCTGAAACTTTGCCACTTTGTATTTTATTATATTCAACAACTGTTTTAATATTGACTGGTTGATAATTATTATTTAAAATATTTTCTTTTATTTCATTTAAAATAATCTTGTTAGATTGGTTAATTTTAATTGATAATAATATTTGTTCTAATAATGTAGCTATAGAAACCATTTTATTTTGAATTTGTGCTTTTAGTCTTGTTGATAGTTTACTATATTCAACATAATTTTTTAAATATGAGACTAAAACATTATAGGAACTTTCAATAGTTCTAAAATTAAATGATCGCGTACCCTGTAAAAATTGATCAATAACACCTTGAATTGATGTTTTAACATCTTCTATATATTTATCTAAATTAAAATCAACAGATGCTTCAAAGTTTGTTAATGGCAACACTTCTTGTTTAAAATAGCGCGCCATATTTTGTTCCTGATTAATTAGCCGATTTACTTGAACTTCATCTAGTAATGTTCCCACCTCTTGAAGATCATTTAATTTAGCGCCACCGCGTATCATATTTTTTTGTTTTTCTTGTCTCAATACCTCTTTCATTTGATAATTTAAAATAGGATCCATTATATATATTATATTAAATTAGATTTTAATTAATATAATTTATACTAATAATTAATTTTTTATTTACCATACATCATCGCCTCTTTAAATGTTATATTATGATCTTTCATTAATTTTTTTAATCTTGCTTGATATGCTTGTTGACCAGCCGACATCGTCTTCTTTACTTTTGCACCCGCAGATTTACCACTAGCCTTGCCACTAGCAATACCGCCAGCAGATCTACCCGATGCCTTACCACTAGCAATACCGCCTGCAGATCTACCCGACGCCTTACCGCATCCGTAATCTTCTGAATCTGAACAACAATTCCCCGCACCTGTGTATGCTTCAGCGCCTACCAGTTGACTTTGGAGTGGTAATTCTGAAAATGGCCTTGAAACATATTTTCGTCCACCTATTTTTCTTTCATATTTTTCTCGGGCAAACATTAAATCATCATCTTCAACTGGTGCTTGACGTTCCATTAAATTCATCGGTTTTTTATCATATGTTTTACCGCCCATTCTAGCGCCGGCAAATATAGATTCACCACCCGACATAAATTGAGCGCCACCAGTCATTTTATTAGGTCCGGGTATTCCTTTTATTTTAAGCCCTTTTGTTAAGTTACCATTTATTAAACTTTCAGCCATTAAACCATTTTTAATTGACCCTTTCGCGTATTTCTTTTCCATTTCTAGTAATTGCTTTACTATTTTTTTATTTTCTTCTGTATTATACATTTTTATATATAATATAATAGAAATAATTTTTTTAATTTAATATAATAAACTAAAACAAACCACTGTTGTTGTATCTGTGTCATTTTGTGTTCCATCCGCTTTTAATGCTTTAAATATAATTAATCTGTTATCTACATCAAGAAGCATTTGAACGCTTACCGTATCTGGTGCAGGTGAATTAAGGGCCTTTTGA
>NZ_JBIIAY010000093.1:0-12649 GCF_044239655.1 Brevundimonas sp. | reverse complement strand
ACACATTGGCGATCTTGTCTACGTCCACGATGATGAAGACGCGCTTCAGGTCGTCCTCGGTCCGGTTCATCAGACGCGAGGACAGGGTCTCGATCTGCGGCGCATAGTCCATCGGCCCCTGACAGGAGTTCTGACAGAAGCCCGGAATGCGCACCGCGATCTGGCCGGTTTCTGTGACCGGGACGCTGACATGCCACCAGCGAACGGGGCTGTCGGAGGTCTCGAAGGCCGCAAGCGCTGCGTCGCCCCGATCCATGCCGGCGCCGCCGACCTGGAACAGGCGCGGGCGCGAGGCCACGAACTGGGGCGTGAAGGCCTTGGCGTCGGTGGTGGCGACGATCAGGATGCTGGGCTCACAGCCCGGCGCACCGACCTTCAGGTCCAGGTCGCGGGCGGTGTCGGACACGCGGTCGACGATGAACTGGGCCGCGTCATTTTGCAGATTGGCCACCCCCGCGCAGATGCCGTTGCGCCAGCGGGCCAAGCCTCGACGCCGCGACGGGGCACCGACCTCGCGCACGAACCGCTCGGTGGTGTCCTCAAGTCGGCTGCCCTCGACGACGATGTCTTCCAGATCGACGGGTGCCGTCGCGGGATCGACCGGTGGTGCCGGAACCGTCTGGGGCAGGGGAGCGGCGAACAACGACGCCGCGAGAGCCAGGGCCAGCATGAATGATCCCTCCGGTCGAAAATACTGATGACGACGCTACGCGATAACGCGGTTTTCGACAACTATCGGTGGCGCACAAACGTCGCCGTCTAATCGCGGTCGAAGGTCCGCACCGTCGGGCTCGCCGACGGTGTCCGGGGCCGGGCCCAGTCACCGAGCCGGTCGGCCAGGTCGATATAGGCGTCGGCCTGTCGGCGCAGGTCGTCCGACAGCATCGGCGGCTGGCTTTTCAGCGTCGAGACGACGGTGACCCGCACCCCCCTGGCCTGCACCGCCTGGACCAGCCGGCGGAAGTCGCCGTCGCCCGAGAACAGCACGACATGATCCAGACGCGGGGCCAGTTCCAGCATGTCCACCGCAATCTCGATGTCCATGTTTCCCTTGATCCGGCTGTGCCCCTGAAGGTCGGTGAACCGCCTGGCCGGCTTGGTCACGACCGAAAAGCCGTTGTAGCCCAGCCAGTCCACCAGAGGCCGTATCGGAGAGAACTCTTCGCCCTCGACCACGGCCGTGTAATAATGGGCCCGAATGAGGACGGCCTGATCGCGGAACGATGCGAGCAGCCTGGCGAAGTCGAGATCGACGTTCAGCCCCCTGGCCGCCGAATAGAGATTGGCCCCGTCGATGAACAGGGCGATGCGCTCGTGCGGAAGAAACGTCATGGACACCGCCGTGAATGAAGCTGCAGACCTTGCCGTCATCGACGAGCCCGGCGTGGCGCTTGATCTGGATCAGGCCGTCATCATCGCTCTGGGCTGCAATGACAAGGGGGTGTGGGCCTCCTGCACCGAGGCGCTGGAGGCGGCGCTGGCGCGGTTCCGCTCCGAGGGAATCGACGTCGTCGCCCGGTCGTCCTGGTGGCGGTCCCAGGCCTGGCCCGACCCGACCGACCCGCCCTTCCTGAATGGCGTCGTCATAGTCCGCACCGCCCATGACCCCCACGCCCTGATGCAGACCCTCGGCCGGATCGAGGACGCCTTCGGCCGTCAACGCTCCACCCGCAACGCCCCGCGCACCCTCGATCTGGACCTGATCGCCTACGGCCGCGAACAGGGCGACTGCGCCGGCCTGATCCTGCCACACCCGCGTGCGGCGGAACGGCTGTTCGTCATGGGGCCGCTGGCGGAAATCGCACCGGAGTGGGTGCATCCGGCGGGGGGAGCGGCTGCCCAGCTCATGAAAGATGCCGTCGTCGGAAGCGACGCGCGTCCGCTGGTGTAGTGGGACCGCCCCAAATCCGCCCCTGTGGCGTTGCACAAATCAGTGCATATCTGTATGGGGCGCGGTTCTCCCGCCGACAATCGTCCCGACACCGAAGGATTCCCATGGCTCGCGTCACCGTCGAAGACTGCATCCAGAAGGTTCCGAACCGTTTCGGACTGGTCCTGCTGGCCGGCAACCGCGCCCGCGCGATCGCCAACGGCGCGCCCCTGACCCTGGATCGCGACAACGACAAGAACCCCGTCGTGGCCCTGCGCGAGATCGCCGACGAAACCGTGATCCCCGCCGACCTGCTGGAGACCGTCGTGGTCGCCCTGCAACGCGTCGACGAGCGTACCGAAGCCGAGGACGAGGCGGAAATCGTCGGTCTGCTGGCCGAGCCTCAGCACATGAACATGGCCGAGCAGGAGTTGATCCGCGCCCTGCAGAGCGACCGGGACGGCGGGCAGGAGGAACGCTACTGACGGCGGAACCCGCCAACGGTATCACCATCCTCCCGGCGCGGGTCGCCAAGTCCCCGCCGCCGCAGAACGTCGCCAACAACAACGATCCCGTTTCGCCGCCCGCAGAGCCCCTGCCGGCGGCGAAACGCATTCCGGTCCTGCGCCAGTTCGAGCTGATCGAGGCGGTCAAGGCCTATGATCCAACCGCCGACGAGGCCCTGCTCAACAAGGCCTATGTCTATGCGATGAAGATGCACGGCTCGCAGCTGCGGGCCTCGGGCGATCCCTATTTCGCCCACCCGATCCAGGTCGCGGGCATCCTGACCGACTACAAGCTCGACACCGCCACCATCGTCACGGCCCTTCTGCACGATGTGGTCGAGGACACCTCGGCGACGCGCGACGACATCGCGGCCATGTTCGGCGAGGAGATCGCTGTCCTGGTCGAGGGCGTGACCAAGCTGTCCCGTCTCGAACTTCAGGCAGAACACACCCGCCAGGCCGAGAACCTGCGCAAATTCATCCTGGCCATCTCCAAGGACGTCCGCGTCCTGCTGGTGAAGCTGGCCGACCGTCTGCACAACATGCGGACGCTGAAGTACGTCAAGCCCGAGAAACGCGAGCGCATCAGCCGCGAAACGCTCGAGGTCTATGCGCCCCTGGGTCGCTCCATCGGCATCCACTCGATCGCGTCCGAGCTCGAGGAACTCGCTTTCGAGCACCTGAACCCCACCGCCCGCACCGCCATCGAGCGGCGGCTGGAGGCGCTGAAGCTTGAACACGGCCGCGCCACCGAGGTCGTGGCCCACGAGGTGGAACAGGTCCTGTCCGAGGCCGGTATCGTGGCTCGCGTCTTCGGCCGCCAGAAGACCCCCTATTCGATCTGGAGGAAGCTTCAGCGAAAGACGGTCGGCTTCTCGTCCCTGTCCGACATTTACGGGTTCCGGGTGATCGTGCCGTTCGAGGACGACTGCTACCGCGCGCTGGGCGTCATCCACCGCGCCTGGCCGATGGTGCCCGAGCGGTTCAAGGACTTCATCTCGACGCCCAAGTCGAACAACTATCGATCCCTGCACACCACGGTCGTCGGCCCGGGCGGTCTGCGCATCGAGATGCAGATCCGCACCGAGACGATGGACCGGATCGCCGAGGACGGGGTCGCCGCCCACTGGGCCTACAAGAACCAGTCCTATGGCCTGGACAAGGAAGCCATGGCGGCCGAGGGCGGTCGCGACCCGCTCCAGAACCTGCGCCACCTGGTTCAGGTCGTGGAGCACGGCGAGGGCGGCGAGGACTGGGTCGAGCACGCCAAGCTGGAGATGTACCTGGATCAGGTCTTCGTCTTCACGCCCAAGGGTCGGCTGATCACCCTTCCGCGCGGGGGCATGGCGCTGGACTTTGCCTATGCCGTCCACACCGAGGTCGGCGACACGGCCGTGGGCGTCAAGATCAACGGCGAGCTCAAGCCGATGCGCACGGCCCTCCAGAACGGCGACGTGGTCGAGGTGATCCGGGGCTCGAAGCGCGAGGCACCGGCCGACTGGCGCAGCCTGACCGTGACCGGCCGCGCCCGGTCCGCCATCCGCAGGCACATCCGGGGTGCCGAGCGCGAGGAGTTCCTGCGCCTGGGCCGAGCCTCCCTGGATCAGACGGTCACCAAGGCCGGCAAGGCGCTGGAACAGGTGTCGCTGAAACCTGTGCTGGAAGTCCTCGCCGTCGCGACCGAGGCCGACCTGTTCGAGGCCATCGGACGTGGCCGGATCTCGCCGGTCAAGGTCGCCGAACTGTTGTTCCCAGCCCTGATGGGGAAGATCAAGCCGGCCCAGCAGAGGAAGCCCATCCAGGACGCCCGCGCCCGCCTGTTCGTGCGCGGCGGCGGACTTACGCCCGGCGTCAGCGTCCATTTCGGCGCCTGTTGTACGCCGCTTCCCGGCGACCGCATCGTCGGCATCCTGGAGCCGAACAAGGGCCTGACCGTCCACACCATCGATTGCCAGCAACTGGCCGAATATGCCGACGACGACACCGTCTGGCAGGACCTGCAATGGACCCCCCAGGCCGAACAGAGTGCCCTGGGCATAGCGCGGCTGAAGGCGACGGTGCGCAACGGCGTCGGTGTGCTTGGCCAGGTCACGACCCTGATCGGCGACGCCGGTGGCAACATCCGCAACCTGAATCTCTCGCACCGACACCAGGACTTCTTCGACCTGAATTTCGACGTCGAGGTCGAGGACGCCAAACACGCCACCATGATCATGGCCGCCCTGCGCACTAATCCGTCCGTGGACACGGTCGAGCGGCTGAAGGGCTGAGTTGGCGGCAAGGCCCAGCTTGTGGTAGTGTCATTGAATGATCCACGTCGATCTCAATAAAGAACTCGAGGCCCACATCCGGGCGGTTTCGGCGACGACGGACAAGCCGCTTGAGGACCACGTCACAGCCGCCCTCATTCGATACTTCGAGGATCTGGAAGACGTCATGCTTTCGGAGAAGCGTCTAGCCGAGTTTGAAGCCGGCGAAGAAAAGTCCATTTCTCTTGATGACGTGTTGGCCGAGTTTGGCTTGGCGCGTTGAATTCCTGCCGAGTGCGCGACGCGACCTAGAAAAGCTGAGTCCGGAGGTTCGAGGCCGGATCGCGGACTTTCTGAGGGAGCGAATCGCAACGGATTTGAGTCCACGCCGGGTGGGGGAACCGTTGACCGGGCGCCAGTACAAGGGTCAGTGGCGGTATCGGGTCGGCGACTATCGTTTAGTTGTTCGTCTGAAAGACGAGGTTCTGCTGGTCACTGTAATCAAGGTTGGCCACCGCAGCGCCGTCTATCGCTGACGGCTTGCCCCACGGCTCCGCTGGGCTTAGGTCGCGGGTTATGAACACCGAAGACGTCCTGAACGAGTTCCGCGCCGCGGGTGCCCTGCGCGAGGGGCATTTCGTGTTGTCTTCGGGCCTGCACAGTCCGGTCTTCCTGCAGAAGAACCTGGTCTTCATGCACGCCGACCGCTGCGCGCGGCTGTGCAAGGCCCTGGCCGAGAAGATCACCGCCACCGTCGGGCCGGTCGATGTCGCCATTTCCCCGGCTGTCGGCGGCATCATTCCCGGATACGAGACCGCCCGCTGGCTGGGCGTCGCCTCACTCTATGTCGAGCGGGAAGGGGGCGTGTTCAAGCTGCGTCGCGGCTTCCAGATCGAGCCGGGCCAGAAGGTGGTGATGGTCGAGGATATCGTCACCACGGGCCTGAGCTCGCGCGAATGCATCGCGGCGATCAAGGAGGCCGGGGGGGACGTGGTCGCCGCCGCCTGTATCGTCGACCGCTCCGGCGGCCGGGCCGACGTCGGCGTGCCCCTGATCGCGCTGGCGACCCTGGACGTGCCCGCATACCCGGCAGATAGCCTGCCGCCCGAACTGGCCGCCATCCCGGTGCAGGATCCGGGCAGCCGTCGGATCGCGAAATAGAATACCGCGCGTCCGGCGCACGCCGGGACCCGGTGCTTTCCTGAGGCACAGTGTCCCGAGGGGCACCGGATCGGGCAAAGGGGTTGACCGGAAACGTCGATCGCCCAAATCACTGGGTCCCGGCTTTCGCCGGGATGAGCGGAGTTCAGGGTGGCACATCCCATACGCCTCGGCGTCAACATCGATCACGTCGCGACCGTGCGGAATGCGCGCGGCGGGGTGCATCCCGATCCGGTCTGGGCGGCGGAAGAGGCCATTGGGGCCGGGGCTGACGGGATCACCGCCCATTTGCGCGAAGATCGCCGCCACATCACCGACGGCGATATCGAGCGGCTGATGGTCGTATGCCGCAAGTTCGACACGCCGTTGAACCTGGAGATGGCCGTCACCGACGAGATGCTGGCCATCGCCTTGCGTCACCGGCCCCACGCCGCCTGTCTGGTGCCCGAGCGGCGCGAGGAGGTGACGACCGAGGGCGGCTTGGCCGTCGCCGGTCACGAGACCCGGATCCGGCCGGTGGTCGCGGCTCTGGTCGAGGCGGGCATCCGGGTCAGCCTTTTCATCGAGCCGACGCTGGCCCAGGTCGAGGCGGCCCATGCCGTGGGGGCCCAGGTCGTCGAGTTTCACACCGGGCGCTACTGTCACGGCGACGAGGACGCACGGCAGGTCGAACTGGCCCGATTGCAGGCCGCCGCAGCCCGCGCTTCCGCCCTTGGCCTCGAGGTTCATGCCGGCCACGGGCTGGATTACGAAACGGCCGCGCACATGTTGGCGATCCCCGAGATCCGCGAGCTGAACATCGGCCATTTCCTGATCGGAGAGGCCATCTTCGTCGGTCTGGCCGCCGCCATCTGGCGAATGCGGGAGGCCATGGACGAAGCCGTCAATGGCCCGGAGGAGGGCGAGCCGATCGTGATCGACCTGTGATCATCGGCGTCGGTGCCGACCTGTGCGACATCCGCCGCATCCAGACCTCGCTCGACCGGTTCGGCGACCGCTTCAAGGCGCGCTGCTTCACCGACATCGAGCGCACTCGCTCTGACCGCAAGCCCGACGCGGCCTGGAGTTACGCCAAACGGTTCGCGGCCAAGGAGGCCTGCGCCAAGGCGTTGGGTACCGGCATGCGCCGCGACGTCTACTGGAAGGACATGGGGGTGGTGAACCTGAAGAGCGGCCAGCCGACCCTGGCCCTGACCGGCCATGCGGCCGAACACCTGGCCCGCCTGACGCCGCAGGGCCATCGCCCGCACATCCACCTGACGCTCAGCGACGAACACCCGTACGCACTCGCCTTCGTGGTGATCGAGGCCTTGCCGCTGTCGTAATCAGGCTATAGGTGCGACGACCGACAATGCTGCCGATTGGCGGCCGGGGACAGGCCTTTCCGACGATGAGCGAAGACCACAAGCCGCACGCGCCCGACGACGCGCCGCAGCCCGTTGCGCCGGACGGCCATGGGGTCATGCCCGCGCACGTCGAAGCCACGCCCGAAACTGCGTCCTCCGCTCCAGAACGGAACGTGTCGGCGGAAGCTCCGGTCGAAACGTCCGCCGACGTTGAACCACCCGCGCCGGTCGTGTCGGCCGACACCGTCAGCCTGGAACCGCAGGACGATCCCGCCCCCGTCGCCCCCGTTCCCGTCACCCCTGTGGTCGCGGCGGCAGCGACCGCCGCCGTCACCGCCGACGCCAAGCGACCGATCTGGAGCGATCAGGGCGATGCCCCCTTCGACGACGGCGACGAGTCGCTGACGCTGCGCGACAAGCCGATCAAGACCAAGAACATCAAGGGCCCCAAGCCCGTCCGCCCCGAACCTACCGCGGGGTCCGAGACGCTGGAGATCGTCAAGACGATCGTCTTCGCCCTGCTGATCGCCTTCGTTCTGCGGGTCCTGCTGTTCCAGCCCTTCACCATTCCTTCGGCCTCGATGGAGCCGAACCTGTACGAGGGCGACTACATCATCGTGTCCAAATGGTCGTACGGCTATTCGAAATTCTCGAGCGGCCTGCCGATCAACCTGCCCGTGGGCGAGGGCCGCATCTTCGGCTCGGCCCCCGCGCGCGGCGACATCGTGGTGTTCAAACTGCCGCGCGATGACCGGACCGACTACATCAAGCGGGTAATCGGCCTGCCTGGCGACCAGATCCAGATGATCGCCAACAAGCTCTACATCAACGGTGTCGCCGTCCAGGACGTGGTGATCGGCGAGTCCGAAGCCGCCGACGTGTTCGGCCCGCGCTCGGTCGTTCGTGCCCGCGAGACCCTGCCCGGCGGCAAGAGCTTCAATACCCAGGACTTCGGTCCCGGCGGCGATCTGGACGACACCGGCGTCTACACCGTCCCCGCCGGCTATTACTTCATGATGGGCGACAACCGCGACAACTCGATCGACAGCCGGGTCGAGCAATCGGCGGGCGTCGGCTTCGTCCCGGCCCAGAACCTGGTCGGCAAGGCCCAGATCATCGCCTTCTCGTGGGAACCGGGCGCATCGCTGCTGAACCCGGTCAGCTGGTTCACGAAGATCCGGCCCAGCCGCTTCTTCAACGTCCTCCACTGATGGCAAACGCCAGGGCACAGGCGGTGGCCGAGCTGGTCCGCCGTCTGGGCCATGCGTTCAAGGACGCTCGTCTGCTCGACCGGGCCCTGACCCACTCCAGCGTGGGGGAGGGCGTCGCCCCCCAGACCTCCAGCGCCCCGCGCGACAACGAGCGGCTCGAGTTCCTGGGCGACCGGGTGCTGGGCCTGCTCGTCGCCGAACGGCTGCACAACGACTTTCCCGAGGCCGACGAGGGCCAGCTGTCGTCGCGCCTGCACGCCTTGGTCGACAAACACGCCTGCGGCCGCGTGGGTGCCGCCCTGGGGATCGGCGAGGCCGTGCGTCTGTCGCCGGGCGAGACCAAGTCCGGCGGTCGCCGCAAGGAAGGCGTCATCGCCGACGCGGTCGAAGCCGTTCTGGCCGCAGTCTATCTGGACGGTGGCATCGACGCGGCGCGCAATGTGTTCGAGATCGCCTGGGCCGAGGAACTGGCCAAGCCGCCGGAACGGTCCCTGACCAATCCCAAGTCGGCGCTCCAGGAATGGTCGCAGGGGCAGGGGCGGCCGCTGCCCACCTATGAAATCGCGAACCGCACCGGTTCGGACCATGCCCCGACCTTCACCGTCGCGGTGACCGTCGAGGGGCTAGAACCCTTGACCGCCCAGGGACGTTCGCGTCAGGACGCGGAAAAGGCCGCCGCCATGGCGATGCTCAAGAGAGAAGGCGTGATTTGACCGACATGACCCACAGCCCGAACCCGGCGCGAAAGGCCGGCTTCGCCGCCATCATCGGCGCGCCGAACGCCGGCAAGTCCACCCTGGTCAACCGGCTGACGGGATCCAAGGTCTCGATCGTCACGCAGAAGGTCCAGACCACCCGCTTCCCCGTGCGCGGCATCGCCATCCATGGCGACGCCCAGATCGTACTGGTCGACACCCCCGGCATCTTCACCCCGCGCCGCCGCCTCGACCGGGCCATGGTCGCCTCGGCCTGGGGCGGGGCGCATGACGCGGACGTGGTGGTCCATCTGATCGACGCCGCCTCGCACATCGCCTCCGAGGGCAAGGAGGGCACCGCCGCCGACCGCCGCTCGGCCGAGGACACCGAGACCATCATCGAGAACCTGAAGGGCTCCGGCACCCAGGTCATCCTGGCGCTCAACAAGATCGACGGCATGCGCCGCGACACCCTGCTGGCCCTGTCGCATTCCCTGTTCGAGACCGGCGTCTACTCGGAGGTCTATATGATCTCGGCCGCGACCGGCGACGGGGTCGACGACCTGAAGGCGCGGCTGGCCCTGTCGATGCCGGCCAGCGAATGGCTGTACCCCGAGGACCAGTCGGCCGATGTGCCGATCCGCGTCCTGGCCGCCGAGATCACCCGCGAGAAACTGTATCTGCGCGTCCACGAGGAACTGCCCTATTCGGCCGCCGTCGAGACCACGGCCTTCGACGAAAAGGCCGACGGCTCAGCCCGCATCGAACAGACCATCTATGTCGAGCGCGAGAGCCAGCGCCCGATCATCCTGGGCAAGGGCGGCCAGACCCTGAAATGGATCGGCCAGAAGTCGCGCGAGGAGCTGATCGAGCTGCTGGATCGCCCGATCCACCTGTTCATCACCGTCAAGGTCGATCCCAAATGGCAGGACAGCCGGGCCCTCTATGCCCAGTTCGGCCTGGAGTACGACGTCTAGTTCCGGTTCGCCTGTGTTTCATGTTCCCAAACATGCCGGTGGGCACCCCCGGCTGGTGATGGCCGGTCTGGCCGTCGTGGCGGTCGCCGTCCTCGGAGTCGCGGGCTGGGCGGCGGTGCGGACCGCGGCCCCGACCCCGGCCTATGTCGAACGGCCCGAGGTGGTGGCGCGTCCGCCCGTCGTTCTGGTCGAGAACCTGCCGCAGCTGGCCGCCAGCCTGACGGCCCATCGCCGGTTCATGGGCGGCGTGCTGGTGGCGCGCGGCGATCAGGTCCTGTTCCGGCGCGTCCAGGGGCCGGCCGATGTCGCGGCGGGACGACCGCTGGACCTCGATACGCCGTTCCGCCTGGCCTCCGTGTCCAAACAGTTCACCGCCGCCGCCATCCTGACGCTTCAGGACCAGGGCAAGCTGAGCGTCGACGATCCGGTCTGCAGATGGATCCAGCCTTGCCCGGCCGCCTGGTCGGCCATCCGGATCCGTCACCTGCTGTCGCACACCTCGGGCATTCCCGACCTGATGGCGCGGCCAGCGTGGGGGCTGAAGCGGGTGACGCCGACGACCCTCGAGCAACTGACCGAGGATTCCAAACTCTACGGCCTGCAGTTCGAGCCGGGGACCAAGGTCCGCTACGACAACGCAGGCTTCAACCTGGCCGCGGCCATCGTGGAAAAGGCCAGCGGCATGCCGTTCGAGCGGTATCTGCGGACGGTGCTGTTCCAGCCTCTGGGGCTGGATCATACGGGACTGGGAGACACCCCTGGCGTCGCGGTCGGCTACGCCAACTTCCCGCAAGGCCTGGCCGCCCAGACCCAGCCGAACGTCAGCGTCGTGACCGGGGCGGGCGCCCTGTATTCGACGCTCGACGACATGCTGGCGTGGGAGCGGGCCCTGCATGGCGGGCGGGTGCTGAGCCGCGCCAGCTATGAGCAGATGATCGCCGACCACGCCCCCGCCGACACGCCCGAGGAACGCGGAAGGCCGCGTCGGGACTGGGGCTACGGCATCTTCAC
Organism: Brevundimonas sp.; assembly: GCF_044239655.1. Lineage (GTDB taxonomy): Bacteria > Pseudomonadota > Alphaproteobacteria > Caulobacterales > Caulobacteraceae > Brevundimonas. The sequence continues at coordinate 1,623 of NZ_JBIIAY010000093.1, read as the reverse complement.
GAACCGACTGGGGCGACAGGTCACGCCGTCGTTCGAGGCGCTCCAGATCTATCACACCGGCAGCTGGTCGGGGTTCCGCAACCTGGTGCTCTATCAGCCGGACGAGCAGATCACCGTGATCGTCCTGTCGAACAACTATCACCAGCGCGACGAAGTCTTCCTGCTGGCCCAGCAGGCGATGGCCGAGGCGCTGGGCAAGCCGTTCCCGACGACGCTTGATCGTTAGAGGCTGGCGAGCCCGCCGGGCAGCAGGGTCGCGCGGCCCGCGAGGCTGAGTTCCAGCAGGGCGCCGGCCACATGGGCGACGGGGGCTCCGCAGGCGCGGGCCAGTTCGTCGCGCGGCGTCGGCGTCGGCGACAACAGGGCGGCGACCCGTTCGATCAGGGCGCCGTCCACCTCGTCCGGCATGGCGCCGAAGGCGTCGCCGGGCGGCTCGCGCAGGGTCCGCAGGGTCTCCAGACCGCGCCGCACGTCCTCGACCCCCTCGCAGAGAATGGCCCCCTGACGCAGGAGTTCGTTGGGGCCTTTGGATCGCGGATCAAGCGGGGAGCCGGGTACGGCGAAGACATCGCGCCCCTGTTCGCCGGCCAGCCGCGCGGTGATCAGGGAGCCTGACCTCAGTTCGGCCTCGACCACGATCACGCCGCGGGACAGGCCCGAGATGATCCGGTTGCGGCGTGGGAAGTCCCGCGCCTGGGCCCGCGCGCCCATCGGGTTTTCGGAGACGATGCAGCCTTGCTCCACGATCTGGTCGTAGAGGCCGGCGTTGTCGGACGGATAGACGTCGTCCACCCCGCCGCCCAGCACCGCGACCGTACCCGTCGGAAGCGATCCGGCATGGGCCGCCGCGTCGATGCCGCGCGCGAGGCCGGAGACGACGACGAAGCCGTCCTGACCCAGGGCCTGGGCCAGGCCTCGCGCGATCCGCTGTCCGCCTGCGGAGGCTATCCGGGCGCCGACCATCGCGATGGTCTCGCCCGCCAGCAGGTGAACATCGCCGCGCGTCCACAACACAGGCGGCGGCGGATCGACGGCGGCGAGGCGAGGGGGATAGGCGGCGTCGCCCAGGACGACCAGTGTCGCACGGCGCGCCTGACCCGCGGCCAGTTCGGCCTCGATCCTTTCGACGGGCGGCAGGTCGTAGCCCCCGGCCCCGGCGCGTCTCGCCAGATCGGGCAGGGCCTCCAGCGCGCGGACGGCGGTCCCGAACCGGTCCAGCAATTGTCGAAACGAGACCGGGCCGACCCTGTCCGTGCGCGCGAGGCGGAGCCGCGCGAACCGCTCCGCCTCGTCGAGGGGACCGGTGGGGGCGCTCACGCCTTCTTGGCGCCGATGCGGGGTTCGGCGCCCTTGAGCAGCCGGCCGATGTTCTCGTGGTGCCGCACATAGATCAGGACGGCGGTGAACAGGGCCAGGGCCGCGATCGGCGACGGCGCGGGCAGGCCCAGCAACGGGACGGGCAGGATGGCCAGGACCGGGGCGCAGGCCGCCGATACCAGGGCCGCCAGGGACGAATACCGAAGACCGAACGCGACCAGCAGCCAGATCGCCGCCGCGAGCAGTCCCAGCGGCCAGTGGGCGGCCAGCAGAAGGCCGTAGAAGGTCGCCACCCCTTTGCCGCCC
>NZ_JBIIAY010000013.1:0-41762 GCF_044239655.1 Brevundimonas sp. | reverse complement strand
CGTATCCGAACCTGAGAATCGGCCGGTCGCAGAGCCGGCCGGTGGCGGCGGACGCGTGCGGGATCGAGCACACCCTGACCCTGCACTGCGTGTCGCGCTTTGCCGGGACGGAAGAGGCGCGGGCGATCTGTGCGGCGGTGCGGGCGCGGATCGAGGAGGCTGTGCTGGAGGCGGACGGCGTGAAGACGGTCAGTTTGAGGGCGACGTTCGTCGATGTGTTTCGCAGCCAGGATCTGCGGCGGACCTATGGGGTGATCCGCGTGCGCGCGATCACCGAAGACATCTGAGGAGACGAGGACATGGCGGCACAACGCGGCAAAGACATCCTGCTGAAGATCGGTGACGGAGGCGATCCGCAGGTGTTCACGACCGTGGCGGGCCTGAGGGCGCGGACGATCTCGCTGAATGCAAAGACGATCGATGCGACCGACGGCGACTCGGCCGGCCGGTGGCGCGAGCTGTTGAGTGGTGTGGGCGTTCGCTCGGCGGCGGTGTCGGGGCAGGGGGTGTTTCGGGATGCTGCGTCCGACGCCGCGATCCGGGAAGCGTTCTTTGCCCAGGCGGCGCAGACCTGGCGGTTGATCGTGCCGGACTTCGGCACGCTGGAGGGGCCGTTCCTGGTGACGGCGCTGGAATATGCCGGCGAGCATGAGGGCGAGGCGAGCTTCGCCATGAGCCTGGCCAGCGCCGGCGAAATCACATTCGGAGCGGCCTGATGAGCAATGGAATTCGCGGTGAGGCGCGGGCGGTGCTGGCGGGGGTGGAGCGGACGCTGTGCCTGACGCTGGGGGCGCTGGCGGAGATCGAGACGGCGCTGGGCGTCAACGGGTTTGCCGAATTGGCCGAGCGGATGCGGTCGTTGTCGGCGCGCGATCTGGTCGTGGTGCTGGCGGCGCTTCTGCGGGGCGGCGGTGAGGATGATCTGGCCGAGGCGCTGGGTCGGTCGGCGATCGATCCCAAGGAGGCGGCCGAGGCGGTGGCGACGGCGTTCAGCGCTGCGCGATGACGGCCGATGCGCAGACTCCCTGGGCGGCGATGCTGGGCGAGGCGGTGAGGCTGGGGGTGATGCCCGAGGCGTTCTGGCGGCTGTCGGTCAGGGAATGGCGGATGCTTACCGAAAGGCCCGGAGCTGGGGCGGGTGCGCTGGGGCGGGACGGGCTCGAGCGGCTGGCGCAAGCGTGGCCGGATGAGTGAGGTGACCCTCTCCCCTTGTGGGAGAGGGAGGCCGCGCACGGCGGCCACTTGACCGTCGTCCTGGCGCGGGCGGGTGAGGGGTGGGCGGTTCAGGTGATTCACCGGACAGTTGAACCCCTCACCCTTTCGCGCAAGTCCGATCGCTGCGCTCTCGGGCGCTCAAGCCCTCTCCCACAAGGGGAGAGGGGGCGACGAGGAGGATATTCATGACCGACACATACCAACCCGATGGCCTGGATGCCGTGCCGATCCGCGCGGCGGAGGCGGCGGCGGCGCTGGAGGCGCTGAGGGAGCCTGCGGAACGGGCGGCGTCCTCGATCGAGGACGCGTTCGGAAGGGCCGGCGAAAGCCTGACACGGTCGCTGGCACGGGCGGCGGCGGACGGGGAGATCACCCTGGCCGAACTGGCGCGGGCGGTTCTGACGGCGGTGAACGCAGCGGCCGGAGGCCGGGGCGGCGGCGGGTTGGGGGAGGCGATCGCCCAGGCGGTCGGCGGTGTCTTCTCGGGCGCGCGGGCGGACGGGGGGGCGGTGCTGGGCGGCGGGGCCTATCTGGTCGGGGAGCGGGGGCCGGAGGTTTTTCGGCCGTCGTCCGCAGGCTCGATCGAGGCGGTGGGATCGGCACCGGTGACGGTCAATCTGAAGATCGACGGTGGGCTGCCGGGGCTGCTGAGGTCCGAGGCCCAGATCGCGCAGATGCTGGCGCGCGCAGTGGCGCTGGGAAGCCGCAGATTTTAGGGCGCTACCGCTCGCGACGCGGTCGCTCGCTGCTTGAGCGCGAGGCGCTCGCTGACAAGGAGATTGCGGCATGGCCTTTGACGAGGTGAGCCTGCCGGCGCGGCTGGCGTTCGGATCGACGGGCGGGGTGGAGCGACGGACCGAGATCGTGACCCTGGCCTCGGGCCACGAGCGGCGCTCGACACCGTGGGCGATGGGGCGCAGGCGGTATCTGATCGGGGCAAACCTGAGATCGCTCGACGACATGGCGGAACTGACGGCCTTCTTCGAGGCACGGCGGGGACGATTGAACGGGTTCCGGTTCCGGGATTTCGCGGATTTCAAGTCTTGCGGGCCGGGCGCGAGTGTGGCGGCGACGGACCAGGCGCTGGGCGTCGGGGACGGGGCGCAGACGGTGTTCTCTCTGGTCAAGGCGTACGGCGATCAGGGCCGGACGATCGGCAAGCCGGTGGCGGGATCGGTGAGGGTCGCCGTCGGCGGCGTGGAGCTGCCCGGGGCAGCGTTTGAGGTCGAGACGACCACGGGGGTGGTGGCGCTGGATGCGGCGCCCGGCGTCGGGGTCGCGGTCACGGCCGGGTTTCTGTTCGACACGCCGGTGCGGTTCGATGCGGACCGGATCGAGGTGACGCTGGAGAGCTTCGGCGCCGGGCGGATGACGGCCATGCCGCTGATCGAACTGCGGATCTGAGGCGATAGATCCTCCCTCCGTTGGGGGAGGTGGCGCGGCGCGTCTTGCCGCCGTGAGGAGGGGGTTCGATGCGAACGCCGGTGTATGGGGTTGGCCCCCTCCACCGCTTCGCGGTCCCCCTCCCCCAATGGGGGAGGATTGAGTGCGAGACATTCCGGAAGAGATGGTCGCCCGTATCGAGAGCGAGGCGGCGACGCTGTGTCATGCATGGTTGCTGTCGCGCGGCGACGGGGAGCGGGTCGGGTTCACGGATCATGACCGCGACCTGCAGATCGAAGGCGTGCTGTGCCGGGCGGCGAGCGGCTGGACGGCCGGGGCGCGGGACGGGGCGGTCGGTGGCGAGGCGGGGAGCGTCGTGGTCGGCGGGGCGCTGGATGAGGACGGGTTGGTCGAGGCCGACATCGTGGCCGGTGTCTGGGACGGCGCGCGGTGCGAAGCGTGGCGGGTGGACTGGCGGCGGCCGGACCTGAAGGTGCGGCTGTGGCGCGGGACGGTATCGAAGATCCGGCGCGAGGGCGAGGCGTTCGTGGCCGATCTGGAGGGGCCGTTGGCGGCGCTGGATCGGGTCGTCGGGCGGACCTATAGGCGGCAGTGCGATGCGGTGCTGGGGGACGTGCGGTGCGGCGTGGACCGCGAGGCGTTTCCGGGCGTGAGTTGTGACAAGGCGTGGGCGACCTGCACCGCCGTGTTCGGCAATGGTGCCAACTTCCGGGGCTTTCCTGACATTCCGGGCGACGATTTCCTGACGGCCTATCCGGCCGAAGGCGGGCGGCATGATGGCGGGAGCCGGCGATGAGCGCGGTCGTGGAGGCGGCGCGGGGCTGGCTGGGGACGCCGTATCGACATCAGGCGAGCCTGAAGGGGCAGGGGGCGGATTGCCTGGGCCTGGTGCGCGGGGTGTGGCGCGAGGTGGTCGGCGAGGAGCCGGAGGTGCTGCCGCCCTATTCGCCGGACTGGGCCGAGGTCGGGGGCGAGGAGCTGTTGCTGGGCGCGGCGCGGCGGTGGCTGGTCGAGGTTTCCATCGTTGAAGCGCGGCTGGGCGACGTGATGGTGTTCCGCATGACGGCGGGGGCAGGGGTCAAGCACTGCGCGATCCTGAGCGAAACGGCCGGGCCGGAGTGGCGGATGATCCACGCCTATTGGGGCCGGGCGGTGGTGGAGAGCTGGGTCGGGCCGTGGTGGCGACGGCGACTGGCAGCGGTGTTCCGGCTTCCGGACAACTGAACGGATTTGGACAGGTCCCGGCTCGGCCTCGCTGGGCGCGTTGGCCGAGGATGACGAGGTTTGAATGGCGCAGGTAGTTCTCGGCGGCATCGGTGGGGCGCTGGGCGGTGGGGTCGGTCGGGCGATCGGGGCGGCGCTGGGCGGGGCGGTCGATCGCGGGCTGGTCGCGTCGCTGTGGCCGGCGCGGCAGGTGGGGCCACGCATCGAGACGCTGAAGGTGCAGTCGTCGGCGGACGGGGCACCGATGGCCTGTGTCTTCGGGCGGGCGCGGGTGACGGGGCAGGTGATCTGGGCCGCGCGGTTCCTGGAGCGGCGTCAGGAGAGCCGGGGCGGCAAGGCCGGGCCGAGGACGGTCGATTACCAGTATTCGCTGAGTTTCGCGGTGGGGCTGTGCGAGGGGCCGATCGACGGGATCGGGCGGGTCTGGGCGGATGGGCAGCCGATGGACCTGTCGGGCGTGACGATGCGGGTGCATCGCGGGACCGAGGACCAGACGCCCGATCCTCTGATCGAGGCGGTCGAAGGCGCGGCTCCGGCCTATCGCGGGACAGCCTATGTGGTGTTCGAGGATCTGCCGCTGGGGCCGTTCGGGGATCGGGCGCCGCAGCTGAGTTTCGAGGTGTTTCGCAGGCCTGAGGGCGATGGGCTGGAGGAGCGTCTGGAGGGGGTGTGTCTGATCCCCGGGGCCGGGGAGTTCGTGCTGGCCGACGAGGTCGTGCTGAGGCGCGACGGGCTGACGAGGACGACGGCGGAGAACCTGAACAACGCCGAGGGTCGGGCGGACCTGATCGTGTCGCTGGATCAGCTGGAGGCCCAGTGCCCGAATCTGAAGCGGGTCAGTCTGGTGGTCGGGTGGTTCGGCGACGATTTGAGGGCTGGGCATTGTCGCGTGAAGCCGGGCGTCGAACGGCGCGACAAGGCGACGGAGCCGCAGACCTGGTCGGTGGCGGGACTGGGGCGGGACGAAGCGCATCTGGTGACCCAGATCGGCGGCGCACCGGCCTATGGCGGGACGCCGTCTGACGAGAGCGTGCGACAGGCGGTGGCGGCGCTGAAGGCGCGGGGGTGGGCGGTGACCCTGTATCCGTTCGTGTTCATGGACATCGCGGCGGACAATGATCTGCCTGATCCCTATGGCGGTGAGCGGCAGGCGGCCTATCCGTGGCGCGGGCGGATCAGGGGCGATGACGGGGCCGCTGCGTCGGCGCAGGTTGCGGCTATGTTCGGGTCGGCGTCGGACTGGGGCCTGCGGCGATTGGCGCTGCACTATGCGGTGCTGGCGGCCGAGACGGGGGCCGACGGACTGCTGATCGGGTCGGAAATGCGGGGGCTGACCTGGACGCGGGATGCGGCCGGAGGCCATCCGGCGGTGGAGCAATACCGGACGCTGGCGGCGGAATGCCGGGCGATCGTGGGCGACGCGGTCGAACTGTCCTATGCGGCCGACTGGTCGGAATATTTCGGGTTCCGGCCGGGAGATGGGTCCGGCGATGTGGTGTTCCATCTCGATCCGCTGTGGGCCGATGCGGCGATCAGTCATGTCGCGATCGACTGGTATCCGCCTCTGGGAGACTGGCGGGAAGGCGACGGCGGGGTCGATGCCGAGACCTGGGCATCGGCCAGCGACCCGGACTATCTGGCGGCGCAGGTCGCGGGGGCGAGGGGTTCGACTGGTTCTATGCCGATGCTGAGGATCGCGCGGCGCAGGTGCGGACGGCGATCGTGGACGGGGCGCATGGCGAGGACTGGGTGTTCCGACCCAAGGATCTGGTCGGATGGTGGTCGAACGCGCATCATGACCGGCCGGGTGGCGTGAGGTCAGCGACGCCGACGGCGTGGATGCCGGGGTTGAAACCGATCCGGCTGACCGAGTTCGGCTGCGCGGCCGTGGATCGCGGGGGCAATGCGCCCAATCTGTTCCAGGACCCCAAGAGCGCCGAGAGCGCCCTGCCGCCCCATTCGACGGGCGCGCGGGACGACCGGATGCAGCGGCGGGCGGTCGAGGCGGTGCTGAAGCATTTCGCCGAGCCGGCCAACAATCCTGTGTCGGAGGTCTATGACGGGCCAATGTTGGACGGGGCCGACGTCTGGTGCTGGGACGCGCGGCCCTATCCGGCGTTTCCGGCCAGGGCTGATGTCTGGACGGATGCGGGGGCGTGGCGGGCCGGGCATTGGCTGAACGGGCGGCTGGTCGGGGATACGTCCGATATCCTGGCGGCGATCCTGCGTCGCGGCGGGGTGGACGACGAAGATTACGTGATCGGGGCCACGGATCGGGCCGTGCAGGGGTTCGTGATCGATCGGCCGATGCGGACCCGAGACGCTTTGGCACCGCTGTTGACGGCGCTCGGCATGACCAGCGCGGAGCGGGTCGGCAAGATCGCTCTGATCGGGTCGGACAGCGCTGCGGTGGCGATCGATCCGCAATCGCTGGCGCTGCCGGACGAGGGGGCGGAAACGGTTCGGGTCCGGACAGGGGCAGCGGCCGTCGGGACGGCGCGGGTGCGCTTCATCGACGACAGCGCCGACTATCAGACCGGCGCCGTGACGGTGCGCAGCGATGCCGAGGGCGATGCGATCGATCTCGATTTGCCGGTCGTGTGTGGGTTGGGCCTAGCCACTGCGGTGGCGAACGATGCGTTGAACGATGGTGTGGCGGATACGCTGGCCCTGTCTCTGGGTCCGGTCGAGGCGATGCGGCTGGAACCCGGCGATGTCGTCAGTGTCGATGATGTCGAGGGCGTCTGGCGCATCGATCGGCTGGAGATCGCGGAAACGACGACGGCGACTCTGTCGCGTCATGAGGTCGGGGCGGTCGGCGAGGATGGGATGGGTCGGTCGGTCGGTGAGACGCCGCGCCCTGTCGGGGCACCGTTTCTGACCATCCTCGATCTGCCGCCGCTGCCGGGGCACGAGGGCGATGATCGGCCCATTGCCGTGGTCGCGGCCGATCCCTGGCGGCCGATGGCGGTCTGGTCCGGTGGAAGCTTTGACGCGCTGACCCTGCGGGGTGCGGCCCTGTCGCCGGCGCGGGTCGGGGTGTTGGAAGAGCCACTGGTCGCGGGTGTGATCGGGCGTTGGGATGAGGTGAATACGATCACTCTCCGGGTCGAGGGCGGGGCACCGGCGAGCCTGTCGGATGCGGCCGTACTGGGCGGGGCCAATGCCGTGGCGATCGAGACGACGGCGGGATGGGAGATCGTGCAGTTCCGACATGCCGCCCTCGTCGGGGGATCGACCTGGCGATTGAGCGGGCTGTTGCGGGCCCAGCAGGGAACCGAGTTGGAGATGGAGGCCGGAGCCGCCGTCGGCGCGACCGTGGTGTTTCTGGGTGACGATCTGACGCGGGTCGAGATGGCGGCCGATGAACGCGGCCTGCCGATGGTCTGGCGCGCGGGCCCGAGAGGAGGACCGGCGGGCGGTACGGCTGTGGCCGAGCGCGGCGTCGTCGTGACGGGGGTGCATCATCGGCCTTTCCGACCGGCGCATCTGCGGGTGAGTGAGATTGCCGAGGGCGCGCGCATCGCCTGGACCGCCCGGATGCGGACGAGTGGCGACGTCTGGGAGGGCGAACCGGTCGCGAGCGATCCTCTGCGGTTCCGGGTCAGGGTCTTCGACGGCGGGGATGTCGTTCGCCAGTTCGAGGTCGAGGGGAGTGAGGCGGTCTATGCGGCGGCCGAGATCGCGGCCGACTTTCCGGGCGGTGTCGGGCCTTCGGCGCGGATCGGCGTGGCGCAGTCGGACGGCAGAATGGGGTGGGGCGGTGAGGCCACGGTGGCGTTCGCAGGCTGAAAGCCCATTGCTTTGACGCGCTCATGGCTTAACTGACGCTCACGGTCAGGCGGATGACGCCGTGATGACGGCCGGGCTTGAAGGAGCAGATCAGACGTGGCGGGCGATCCCTACAAGGAACTTGGCGTTTCCAGGGGCGCGAGCGCGGACGAGATCAAGAAGGCGTTCCGAAAGCTGGCCAAGGAACTGCACCCCGACACCAATCCCGGCGACAAGGCCAAGCTGGAGCGATTCCAGCGGGTGACCGGCGCGTTCGACGTTCTGGGCGACAAGGAAAAGCGCGCCAAATACGATTCGGGCCAGATCGACGCCGATGGGCGTGAGCAGTACGCGGGAGCGACCGGCGGACGCGGCAGCCCGTTCGGCGCGGGCGGCGCGGGCGGATTCGCCGGGGGCTTTGGCGGGGGACCTCGTCATGAGGGCGGACCGGGCGGCCGGGCCAGTTTCGACAATATCGATCTGGAAGAACTGTTTGGACGGTTCGGCGGCGGTGCCGGTGCCGGTGCAGGCGGCGGCGGGGGACGTGCGGCGTTCGGGCGCGGCCAGGACGTGCGGGCTTCGCTCGAAATCAGCCTGGAGGACTCGATCGCCGGGGCGACGCGTCGAATCCAGTTCTCGGACGGCCGGACGCTGGATGTCACTATCCCGAAAGGCGCCACGGACGGTCAGACGATACGGCTGCGCGGACAGGGAACGCCGGGACGGACCGAGCCGGGCGACGCCCTGATCGAGCTGAAGATCGCGGTGCATCCGGTGTTCAAGGTGGACGGTGCCGACCTGACCATGGATCTGCCGGTGTCGGTGCCCGACGCGGTGCTGGGCGGCAAGGTGCAGGCGCAGACGCCCGAGGGCGTCGTGTCGGTGACGATCCCCGCAGGATCGAACTCGGGCCAGACGCTGAGGTTGAAAGGTCGCGGCGCCATGGTCGGCGGGCGCCGAGGCGACCTGAAGGCACGGATCGTGGTGATGCTGCCTGATACGCCCGATGAGGCGCTGAAGGCCTTTGCCCAGGAGTGGCGCGACAAGCGCCCCTACAAGCCGGGACGCTAACGATGACGATCAAGCCGAGTGTGAGGCCGGCGAGGCCCTGGTTCAGCGCGGGTCCGACGGCGAAACGGCCGGGCTATTCGCTGGCGGGATTGCCGCAAAATCTGCTGGGCAGGGGCATCCGTGCGCCCGAAGTCGTCGCACGGTTCGCCGAGGCGCTGACCCTGACGCGGCGGTTGCTGGAAGTCCCCGGGGATTTCCAGATGCTGTACGTGCCGGGCTCCCAGACCGGTGCGATCGAGGCGGCACTGTGGGGCATGCTGGGCGAGCACCCGGTGCAGGTCGTGGCGTTCGAGAATTTCGGGAAACAGTGGGAAACGGCGGTCAAGGACCGGCTGAAGCTGGAGCCTGAGGTGCTGTCGGCGGGGTGGGGCGACCTGCCCGACCTGACCCGGGTCGATCCGAAGAAGGATCTGGTGTTTCCCTGGAACGGGACGACGGCGGGGGTTCGGGTGCCGAACGCCGACTTCATCTCGGCGGATCGCGAGGGCATCGTGATCTGCGATGCGACCTCTGCGGCATTCGGCATGCCGCTGGACTGGGCCAAGGTGGATGTGGTCGGGTTCTCGTTCCAGAAGGCTCTGGGCGGGGAAGCGGGGATCGGCGTCCTGTGCCTGTCGCCGCGCGCCGTCGATCGGCTGGATAGCTACACCCCGGATCGGCCCCTGCCCAAGGTGCTCAAGCTGACCGACGACAAGGGCCGGTTCGACCGAGCCCTGGCCACGGGCGTGGTCGTCAACACCATGTCGGTTCTGACGATCGAGGACTGGATCGATGCGGTGGAATGGGGGCTGTCGGTAGGCGGCCTTGCCGAACTGCATCGCCGGACGGACGCCAACTTCGCCGTGCTGGAAGCCTGGGTCGAGCGGACGCCCTGGATCGAGTTTCTGGCCAACCGGCCGGAGACGCGTTCAACGACGTCGGTCTGCCTGAAGATCGTCGATCCGCGTGTGGCCGGTCTGGACGAGGCGGGGCGGTACGCCTTCGTCATGCGGATGAAGGCTCTGCTGGAGGCCCAGGGCGCGGCGTTCGACGTCGAATCCTATCGCAAGGCGCCGGCCGGATTGCGACTGTGGTGCGGGCCGACAGTGGAGACGGCGGACGTCGAGGCCGTGACGCCATGGCTGGATTGGGCGTTCGAGACGGCGGTGGCGGAACTCGACGCTTAAAAAGCGTGGTTCAGGACGACACCGGACGATTCCCCGTCTATAGGCTGCGCCCGCATCAGGCGGAGACGAATCCTTTGGCGAACGTGGCGGTAGTCGGAGCCCAGTGGGGCGACGAGGGCAAGGGCAAGATCGTCGATTGGCTGTCGAACCGGGCAGACATGGTCGTGCGGTTCCAGGGCGGCCATAACGCCGGCCATACGCTGGTCGTGGACGGCAAGGTCTACAAGCTGGCGCTGCTGCCCTCGGGCGTGGTTCAGGGCAAGCCGTCGATCATCGGCAACGGCGTCGTCGTCGATCCCTGGCATCTGGTCGGAGAGATCGAGAAGATCGAGGCGCAAGGGGTGGCGATCAGCCCTGATGTGCTGATCCTCGCCGACAATGCCTGCCTGATTCTGCCCATCCACCCAGCCTTGGACGTGGCGCGTGAGGCGGCGGCGAGCGCGCCGGGTGCCAGGATCGGCACGACGGGACGGGGCATCGGCCCGGCCTATGAAGACAAGGTCGGGCGGCGCGCGATCCGGGTCTGTGACCTGGCCAATGCCGAAGACCTGAAGGTCAAGATCGACCGGTTGCGGGCGCACCACGATCCGCTGCGGCAAGGGCTGGGACTCGATCCGATCGATCCGGAAGCACTGCTGGCGCAATTGCTGGAGATCGCGCCGAAGATCCTGCCCTATGTCCAGCCAGCGTGGCGGGTTCTGGACCAGGCGATCAAGGGCGGCAAGCGGGTGCTGTTCGAGGGGGCGCAGGGCGCCTTCCTGGACGTGGACCACGGCACCTATCCCTATGTGACGTCGTCGAACACGGTGGCGGGGCAGGCGGCGGCGGGGTCCGGGATCGGGCCGCGCGGGGTCGGCTATGTGCTGGGGATCGTGAAGGCCTATACGACCCGCGTCGGCGAGGGTCCGTTCGCCTGCGAACTATTCGACGAGGTCGGCGAGCATCTGTCGACCGTGGGGCGCGAGGTCGGGGTCAACACCGGGCGCGCACGCCGTTGCGGCTGGTTCGACGCGGTGCTGGTGCGCCAGTCGGTGGCGATCAACGGCATCGACGGCATCGCCCTGACCAAGCTGGATGTGCTGGACGGGCTGAAGACGCTGAAAATCTGCATCGGCTATCGGATCGACGGCGAGATCGTCGACTATCTGCCGTCCAGCCTGAAGGCCCAGGCAGCGGCCGAGCCTGTGTTCGAGGAGATGGAGGGCTGGAGCGAAAGCACGGCCTCGGCGCGCAGCTTCCGGGACCTGAATGCGAACGCGGTCAAATATGTCCGGCGGATCGAGGAGTTGATCGGGGCCCCCGTGGCCCTGCTATCGACCAGCCCCGAACGTGACGACACCATCATGATGCGGGACCCGTTCCTGGGCTGACCGGCCGAAAAGACGCGGTTCAACATGGTCTTAACTGACTTGGGTTAAGGGTAACGCTTCAGTCTGGAGTGGTCCCCTTGTTTACAGCCGACGCCCGTGTTCTGAGCCGTATCGCCCCGTCGATTCAGCGCGTCGTCATCGCCGATCCGAACCTGGCGTCCGCGCGACTGCTGGTCGACCTCATGAAGAGCCTGGGCGCGCGCGAGGTCGCCACCGAAACGGACGAGGCGCGGGTCATGGAGGCGATCCGCGAAATCGAGCCTGGCCTGATCTTTACGGAACGTACCGGGCCGCGCCTGAATGGCGAGAACATCACGCGCAAGCTGCGGCGGTCGAACCTGCCCAGCCGGCGCGCGCCCGTCATCATGGTCACGGCGGACGCGACGGCCAGTACGATCAAGGGCGCCCGTGACTGCGGCGTCCATGAGTTCCTGAGGAAGCCCTTCACGTCAGGCGACCTGTTCCGCCGCGTCGAGAACGTGGCCCTCAAGCCGCGCGACTGGGTCGAGGGTGTCGGCTATGTCGGCCCCGACCGTCGGCGCTTCAACTCAGGCGAATATGCGGGGCCCCAGAAGCGCAAGGCCGACAAGCCGGCGTCGGCTGCCGATGCCGCGATCGCAGTCAAGGATCAGGCGATGCGGATTCTTGCCGCCGCTCTGGCCCAGTTTGACAATGACCCGCTGCAGGCCATCCGCGCGACTCGCACCCAGGCAGAGACCCTGAAAGCCTTGGCCATCAAGACATCCGACGCCAAGCTGGCCGTCGCTGCCTCCGGGCTGGAAGCCACGTTGCGCGCCGGGACATCAACAAAGGCCGCGCTGGTGGCCCCGATCAACGCCCTGCTCCTGCTGGCCGACCCGGAGCCTCTGTCGCGAGCATCCTGAGAAGGGTGGCGACGCTCGTTACGCGGTCACTTTCGTCTTGCATGAGGCAGAGACGTTGACCGCCAGTGGGCCTCAGGCGTCGATGAGGTTTCGTTCCTCGGCAGCGGCGCGCATGGCCTTCTGCAGCTTCTCGAAGGCGCGGACCTCGATCTGCCGCACGCGCTCGCGGCTCACACCATATTCACCGGCCAGTTCCTCGAGCGTGACGGGATCGTCCTTCAGTCGGCGCTCGGTCAGGATATGTTTCTCCCGATCGGTCAACTCGCCCATGGCCTCCTGCAGCAGGCCCATGCGCAGGGACTTTTCCTCGCTGTCGGCAAGGGCGGTCTCTTGCGAAACCGCCGTGTCGTCGGCCAGCCAGTCCTGCCACTCGCTCTCGCCGTCCGATCGGATCGGGGCGTTCAGCGAGGAATCGCCGGACAGGCGGCGGTTCATGTTGGTGACCTCTTCCTCCGACACGCCCAGCTTGGTGGCGATGGCAGAGAGGTGTTCGGGGTGCAGGTCGCCTTCCTCGAAGGCCGAGATCTGGCTCTTGGCCTTGCGCAGGTTGAAGAACAGCTTTTTCTGGGCAGCGGTGGTGCCCATCTTCACGAGCGACCAGCTGCGCAGGATGTATTCCTGGATCGAGGCGCGGATCCACCACATGGCGTAGGTCGCCAGGCGGAAGCCCTTGTCGGGGTCGAATTTCTTGACGGCCTGCATCAGGCCGACGTTGCCTTCGGAAATGACCTCGCCGATCGGCAGCCCATAGCCGCGATAGCCCATGGCGATCTTGGCCACCAGGCGCAGATGGGACGTGACCAGACGGTGGGCGCTTTCGGAGTCCTGATGCTCTGACCAGCGCTTGGCGAGCATGAACTCCTCGTCCTTGGTCAACATCGGAAACTTGCGGATTTCCGTCAGGTAGCGCGACAGGCCTTGCTCAGGCGACATCACCGCGAGTGATTTCATGGCAGCCATTAGATGGTCCCTCCGACCCGTAGAACGAGCGGGCTCTTCGGATACGACCGCCGAATGCGCGCCGCGTCCTCACCCCTCAACCGGTCAAGTGGCTATCGGTTTCCGCACATTGTAGGGGCGGATCGTCACACGTAAGCGTGACCGTGTTCCCGGCGCCACTCACGCCGATGCGGACCTATAACAAACAGTCCGTCCTTAATCAAGACTGACTTCGCGATGCCAGCGTCCGATCGGGCAGACTTCGCCCGGCAGGCCGGTCTCGCGGCTGAAGTCTGGTCGCCGATACAGGGTCCACGTCATCCAGCATTGTGTAGCGCTGCGGGTTCCAGGCGGCGTGCAGGCGCGTTGGGCCGTCAGGACTGCGGGTGCATACTCAGGACGTGTTACGCGCCATTCGCGATAGGCCGGCCGCTCCCGCAACAGGTTGCCATAGTAGCCGTTTCGGTCGTCGCGCCCGTCCAACGCAGTAAATTGCCGGGACGTCACCAGCTGGGTGGTCATCTCGCGAGCAGTGATGGCCTCCATCATCGCCTCGTCAGAGTCCAGCCAGAGGTCGCCGACCGAAATCGTGAATGCCCTGATTTCCGTCGCGTCGCCGCAGACCGCCACCGAGCCGGTCTTGCCACCTACGGCCAGCCAGCCGGTCCGGCGTGTCACGGGCCCGGGCGAGGCGGATGTGGGGCCGACCAGGTGCCAGTAGATATCGCGTCCGCCATGGACGCCGAACCCTGCCCATGTCGGTTGGCCGTATCGGGAATGCACCATGGCGTCGGCCAAGGCGCGGGCGATGGCCTGTTCCACCGTGGTCGCAAGCTCCCACGGCTGCTGTGCCGAAACAGGCCCCGACAGTGCGGACGACGCGGCGGTAAGAGCGAGGATCAGCTTCATGCGCGCCTCCTTGCGCCTGCGTATGATGTCGGCGTACGCGCTTCTACGCCCCTCCCGGAACCTGACGATCAGAGCGAGGCGAGAAGTGCCTCCAGCGATTTCATATCGGACGGAAGTTCGGTCTCGAACCGCAGTCGTTCCCCGGTGACGGGGTGGACGAAGCCGAGAACCGAGGCGTGGAGAGCCTGGCGGGTCAGGCCGGCCTCGGCGATGGCGGTGCGGACGGGGAGGGCAGGGCTGCCCGACCCATAGACGGCGTCGCCGAGGATGGGCGAACCCTTCGACGCCATATGCACCCGGATCTGGTGGGTTCGGCCGGTGTGCAGGGTACAGGCCACGCGGGAGGCCTTGGGCGGGTCGGTCAGGCGAAGGCCCAACCCAAAGACACTCTGAACCTCATAGTCGGTAATTGCCTCACGCCCACCGGCCTTCAGAACCGCCATCTTCTTTCGATCACCGTGTGAGCGGCCAATCTGGGTCTGGATGCGCCCGAGGCGGGGCAGAGGCATGCCCCGCACCAGGGCGATGTAGGTGCGTTCGATGTCGTGGGTCGCGAACAGGGCCGAGAGACCGGCGTGGGCGCGGTCGGTCTTGGCGGCGACCATCACGCCGGAAGTGTCCTTGTCGAGTCGATGGACGATGCCGGGTCGCGCCACGCCGCCGATGCCGGATAGAGACGCGCCACAGTGGGCCAGCAAGGCGTTGACCAGGGTGCCGTCCGGCGTGCCCGGCGCCGGGTGGGCGGCCATGCCGGCAGCCTTGTCGATGACGATCAGCTCGGCATCCTCGTAGAGGACGGTCAGCGGGATCGCCTCGGGCAGTGGCGTCGCCGAGATCAGGGCCGGCAGGATGACGTCGTAGTCGCCGGGCTCCGCCTTGGCCGATCCGTTGGACAGGACGCGTCCGGCGCGGCTGACGGCCCCGGCCTCGATCAGGGCCTGGATGCGGGCTCGCGACAGGTCGGGAGCGGCGTCGGCGAGGGCCTTGTCCAGGCGCAGGCCCGCAGCGCCGGCACCGACCTTGACGATCAGGGAGGCCGTAACCTCTTCGCCCTCGTCGTCGTGGTCGGCTGAATCCTGCATCAGCCGATACTAGGCGGTGCAGCCGCGTCGGGACAGCCCGCCCACCGATCGCGGTGGGCGGTTACAGTCAGGGCAATCAGGCGGCCTTGGCTGCGGCCTTGCCGAAATGCGGGTTCAGTTCGCCCGAGGCATAGCGTTTGGCCATGGTCGCGGTCGACAGGGGCGTGATCTTCGACGCCATGCCCTCGCAGCCGAACTCCTGGAAGCGCTGCTTGCAGACCTTGCGCATGGCCTCCTTGGCGGGCTTCAGATAGGCGCGGGGATCGAACTCGCCCGGCTTTTCGGCGAAGACCTTCCTGATCGCGCCGGTGATGGCCATGCGGTTGTCGGTGTCGATGTTGATCTTGCGCACGCCGTGTTTGATGCCGCGCTGGATTTCCTCGACCGGCACACCCCAGGTCTGGGGCATCTGGCCGCCGTACTGGTTGATGATGTCCTGCAGGTCCTGCGGCACCGAAGATGAGCCGTGCATGACCAGGTGGGTGTCGGGCAGGCGGCGGTGGATTTCCTCGATCACGTTCATGGCCAGGACCTCGCCGTCGGGCTTCCTGCTGAACTTGTAGGCTCCGTGCGAGGTGCCCATGGCGATGGCCAAGGCATCGACCTGGGTCTCGCGGACGAAGTCCACGGCCTGGTCCGGGTCGGTCAGTAGAGCCGAGTGATCCAGCTTGCCCTCGAAGCCATGGCCATCCTCGGCCTCGCCCATGCCGGTCTCCAGCGAGCCCAGAACGCCCAGTTCCCCCTCGACCGATACGCCGCAGCTGTGGGCCATCTGGGTGACGCGGCGCGTGACCTCGACATTGTATTCATAGCTGGCGGGGGTCTTGGCGTCCTCTTCCAGCGAGCCGTCCATCATCACCGAGGTAAAGCCGTACTGGATGGCGGTAGCGCAGGTCGCCGGGCCGTTGCCGTGGTCCTGGTGCATGCAGACCGGGATGTGCGGATAGAGCTCGGCCAGGCCGTCGATCAGCTTGGCCAGGATGATGTCGTTGGCGTAGCTGCGGGCACCGCGCGAGGCCTGGATGATGACGGGGGCGTTGACCTCTTCGGCCGCCTCCATGATCGCCAGACCCTGTTCCATGTTGTTGATGTTGTAGGCCGGCAGTCCGTACTCGAACTCGGCCGCGTGATCGAGAAGCTGTCGCAGCGTGATGCGCGCCATGGTGAAGACCCCTGATGTTCTGTTTTGTTTGGCGAAACCTGTAGCGGCGGTCGCGCGCGCTGTCACGCATTGTAACAGCCGGAGCGCGTCAGAAACGGAAGGGCGCGACTTCTTCGCAACCGCGCGAGGCTGCAGTCCGCGCGCGATCCGGCGCAATGGAGATGACGATGCGCCTGCTGCTGGCCCTTGGAGCGAGCCTCATCCTGACGGCCTGTTCGAGCGTCGATCCGTTCCCGAGCACCGATGAGCTATGCCGCGACTCCTCTCGCTGCACGCCACCCTGCGGCACCATGGCCACGGGATCGAACGGTCAGTGCTCCGCACCGGAGCATGGCGGCCGTACGCGAGGCTAGGGGGCGGCGGGTTCGCAAGCCCTGGTAAGCCGTGTCGGCGGAACCACGCTGCGATTCCGCCACGTCCGATCACACTCTAGGGCCGGCGTTCGACCGTCAGGGCATAGGCCCCGGTCTGGCCCATGGCGAAGCTGCGGGCGCGGATGACATAGGTGCCCGCCTCCTCGACCGTCCATTCGACCTTGGCATGGGTGTCCGACAGGCCGTCGTCGTCGGTGGTGACGCTGGTCCAGGTGCCGTCCTTGTCCTGGCCGATGTCCAGGAAGGCATCGAAATCGTTGGAGACAAGGGTGATGTTCAGCTTGTCGCCCTCGGCCACCTCGACCGCATAGGCGTCGAAATAGGACCCGTCGTCGGCCAGGCCGTCACTGTCGTCGAGCGTTCCGCGTGCTGTGGCACCGATCAGGATGCTGCCCGGTTCGGGCTGCGGACCCCGGTCGGTCAGTTCGATCGAATACAGGCCCTTCTCCTCGGACCCGAGCGGCGAGGCGCGGATCACATAGTCGCCGGCCTCGGGCAGGATGAAGTTGAGGCGCGAATCGGTGCCTTCGCCCAGGCCGTCATCGTCGGAGCCGAGAGGCTCGAACGCTCCCGCCCTGGAAATCTGCAGGTAGGCGTCGAAATCGCCCGAACGCATCACGACCTGGACCCGCGCGCCTGCGGCACCGGAGAAGGCGTAGGTGTCATAGCCGCGACCGTCGTCGTCGCGCGCACCGCCGGCTTCGATCTCGCCCTGGGTCACGGTGGCGAAGGGCAGGGGGGTCGGCGCGGGTTCAGGCGCGGCCTCGGCCAGGGCAACGGTGTAGGCACCGGTCGTGACGTCGCCGGTCGAGCGGACCTGGAGCGTATAGGTTCCGGCCTCGGCCAGGGTTGCGATCAGGCGCGAGTTGGTGCCCTCTTCCCCGCCGTCGTCGTCCTGGTCGATGCTTTCGCCGGCGGCGTTGAACAGCTCCAGATAGGCGTCGAAGGCGTCGGCGTTCAGGGTGGCGTCGATCCGCTGACCGGCAGCGGCCGTGAACGAATAGGCATCGGCGCGGGCGCCGCCGTCGTTGACCCCATCATCGGCGGAAAGTTCGCCCTCGGCGCTGGACCCGATCGCCAGCGGGGTTGCGGCCAGGGGCGGTGGGGCGTTGTCGAGCTTGATCGTATAGTCGCCGAGGCCGTCGGATCCGAGCGCCATGGCGCGGATGACGTATTCGCCGGCCCGTGGTGCCGTGAAGATCAGGTAGGAGTTCAGCTCGATGCCGACGCCGTCATCGTTGAAGGCGCTCTCGACGAACGAGCCGCCGGTCATCTGGCCCACGCGCACTACGGGATCGAAATCGTCGGCGTTCAGGCTGATGGCGAACCTCTGGCCCTCGGCGGCGCGGAAGGCATAGGCGTCATAACGGCCGGCGTCGTCCTCGGCTTCCGGATCACGGGTCGAAAGCGAGCCCTCGACCTCAGAGCCCAGGCGAATGCCGGTCGGGCGCGGGGCGCGAGGAGCCGGGCGGCGCTGGGCCAGCGAAAGGGTGTAGGCACCGCCTTCCAGTCCTGACAGGGTTCGGGCGCGCAGGGTGTAGGTTCCGTTGGCCGGGGCCACGAAGCGCAGCCGCGAATGGGTACCTTCGCCCAGTCCGTCGTCGTCCTCGGCCAGCGATTGGCCGTCAGGGCCTTCCTGACCCGCGGCGAAAACCTGCAGATAGGCGTCGAACGCGTCGGAGCGCATCACCGCCTCGAGCCGCTGGCCGCGACGCGCATTGATCTTGTAGTCGTCGTAGCGGTGCTGGCCGGTGTCTTCGGTGCCGAAGGTGGCGTCGCCGTCGTCAAGAGTGCCCGACACATCGCCGCCGACGCGGAGTTGGGGCGTCGACTGGGCGAACGCGCCCCCAGCCAGAAGGGCGGCCGCGCTGACGGTGGCGGCAAAGACGAAGCGACGCATGGAATCCCCCTGAATGTCGCCGCCACATAGACGCCGAACAGAGGCCACTGTAAATCGCCCGGACCTGAACGAAACCTGACGGACCCCTGAGAAATGACCGAAATCGACGGGCGCGCGACGATCATCGACGGCAAGGCCTTCGCCGGACGCCTGGTCGAGCGCGTGACGGCTGCGGCGGCGCGGCTGTCGGCCGACCATGGGGTGCGTCCGGGGCTTGCGGTGGTCATCGTCGGCGACGATCCGGCCAGCCAGATCTATGTCCGGAACAAGGGCGAGCGCACCCGCGAGGCGGGGATGCGGTCTGACACGCATCGGCTCGATGCAGCCACCAGCCAGCCCGATCTGCTGGACATGATCGCGGCGTTGAACGCGGATACGGGCATTCACGGCATCCTGGTGCAGCTGCCCCTGCCGGGTCACATCGATGCCCAGGCTGTGCTGTCGGCCATCGATCCGGACAAGGACGTCGATGGGTTTCACGTCGTCAATGCGGGGCGGCTGGCGGTCGGCCTGCCGGGGCTGGTTCCGTGTACGCCGCTGGGCTCGGTCATGCTGCTCAGGGATGCGCTGGGCGATCTGTCGGGCCTGAACGCGGTCATCGTCGGGCGGTCCAACATCGTCGGCAAGCCGATGGCCCAACTGCTGCTGGCCGAGAACTGCACCGTCACCATCGCCCATTCGCGCAGCCGCGATCTGGCAACCATCTGTCGCGGGGCCGACATCGTGGTGGCGGCGGTGGGTCGGCCCGAGATGATCCGGGGCGACTGGATCAAGCCCGGTGCGGCCGTGATCGACGTGGGCATCAACCGGGTCCCCTCGCGAGATCCGGTCAAGGCGGCGGAGGGCAAGACCCGGGTCGTCGGCGACGTCGCCTTCGATGAGGCCGTTGCCGTCGCGGGCCGGATCACGCCCGTCCCGGGGGGCGTCGGGCCCATGACCATCGCCTGCCTTCTGGCCAACACCTATACGGCGGCCTGTCGATCGGCGGGTGTCGAGCCGGAACCCTTGGCCGCTTGAAGCGTCACGCTTATCCGCTGATAGTCGGCGGGCGAGCGGGTCAGGCCGTTCGGAAATCTTCCGGGGAGGCTTCCATGGCTCAGTTCAGACATCGGGTGACGGCACCGATCGCGGTCGCGGTCCTGGCGGGCGTGTCCCTCTCGGGATGCGGCTACAACACCATTCCGACCAAGGAAGAGCGAGCCCAGGCCGCCTGGGCCGATCTTCAGAGCCAGTACCAGCGGCGCGCCGACCTGATCCCCAACCTGGTTGCGGTGGTCCAGGGCGCGGCCATCGCCGAACGCACCACCCTGACCCAGGTCATCGAGGCCCGTGCCCGGGCCACATCGGTGACCGTGACCCCGGAGACCCTGACCAACCCTGCCGCCTTCCAGGCGTTCCAGGCGGCGCAGGGCCAGCTGTCGGGGGCCCTGTCGCGCCTGCTGGCCACGGTCGAAGCCTATCCCCAGATCCAGTCGAACCAGAATTTCGTGCAGTTGCAGTCCCAGCTCGAAGGGACCGAGAACCGCATCACCATCGCGCGGCGCGACTACAACGAGGCCGTGCGGGACTATAACACGACCCTGCGGACCTTCCCGAATGTGATCTGGGCCAAGACGCTGCACTCCGGCTCGGAGCCCATGCAGTTGTTCGTGGCGGCACCGGGCGCGGAGACCGCGCCGACCGTCAACTTCAATGTCGGGCCCACGGCAACCGCACCGACCGCCGCGCCCGCCCAGTGAGTTTCGCAGCCAGACCTCTGGCGGTCCTGGCGCTGCTGCTGGGCCTGCTGTTTGCGGTCGTTGTGCCCGGTCGAGCCCTGGCCGATCCGACCTTCCCCGCGCTGAGCGGCCGTGTCGTCGATGAAGGCCGTCTCCTGTCCCCCGAGGCCGAGACCGCCCTGTCGGCCCGGCTGGCATCGCTGGAGACGGACACCGGCGCGCAGCTGGTGGTGGTCACCGTGGCCGGGCTGCAAGGCTATGAGATCGAGGACTACGGATACCGGCTCGGCCGGCACTGGGGCATCGGCGCTGCCGAGACCGACAAGGGTGTCCTGCTGATCGTGGCACCCGAAGAGCGCAAGGTGCGGATAGAGGTCGGCTATGGGCTGGAACCCGTCCTGACCGACGCCCTGTCCAGCCAGATCATCCAGAACGACATCCTGCCAGCATTCAAGGTCGGCGGGTTCGAGCGCGGGATCAACGCCGGTGTCGATGCGATCGACGGCCAGCTGAGGCTCGATCCCGAGGCCGCCCAGGCGCGTGTGGCGGCGGTGGCCGACGAGGAGGCGGAGTTTCCCGTCGGACCGATGATCGTGGTCGCACTGGTCTTCCTCTTCATTCTCATGGGGCTGGCCCGCGCTTCGAAGGCCGGTGGACGCAAGCGGCGCGGCGGGGTCGGGCCGATCCTGGTCTGGACGGCGCTCGACGCCCTCAGCCGGAGTGGGGGCGGGCGATCCGGTGGCGGTGGATTCAGCGGCGGAAGCTTCGGCGGCGGCGGCGGGTTCAGCGGCGGTGGCGGCAGTTTCGGCGGCGGGGGCGCATCGGGCGGATGGTGACCTTATTGACCCGCGACGACCACGCCAGGATCACCGCGGCGATCAACGCTGCCGAGGGGAATACCTCGGGCGAGGTATTCTGCGTGCTGGCCCACCGCGTCTCGTCCTATCGCGACGTCAGCCTGGGCTGGGCGGCGGCGGCGGCGCTGATCCTGCCGATGCTGCTGATCCCGCTGGGGTTCGATCCCGCCTGGGTGCCGGGCGTGGCCGACAGCTGGGAGTCGGCGCATATGGCCGCGCGTGACCTGACCGTCGGCCGGGCCCTGGCGGCCTATGCGGTGGTCCAGGCCGCCGTCTTCGTGGCGGTCTTTCTGTTGACCTGCATCCCGGTGATCAGGCGTCTGGTGACGCCCCGCATGGTGCGCCGCGCCAGGGTGCGGCGAGCGGCGATGCAGCAGGTCCTGGCCCACGGCCTGCACAATACGCCGCTCAGGACCGGCGTGCTGATCTTCGCGGCGCTGGAGGACCGGCAGGTCGAGATCGTCGCCGACGCCGGCATCCATGAGCGGGTCGATGCCGCCGTCTGGGTTCAGGCTGTCGATGCCCTGACCATCGCCCTGCGTGCCGGCCGGCCGGCCGAGGGGTTCGAGACCGCGATCGCCCAGGTCGGCGCGGTCCTCGCCGAGCATTTCCCGCCCGAGGCGCTGGAGGCCGATCATCTGTCGAACCGG
This sequence comes from Brevundimonas sp., assembly GCF_044239655.1. Taxonomy (GTDB): domain Bacteria; phylum Pseudomonadota; class Alphaproteobacteria; order Caulobacterales; family Caulobacteraceae; genus Brevundimonas. The sequence continues at coordinate 20,066 of NZ_JBIIAY010000013.1, read as the reverse complement.
CTGGTCGAAATCTGAACCCGACGGGCCGCTCGCCTTGTCCGGCGATATCCTCTAGACGACGCGCGTGCCGATCACAGGACCGATATGCCCCGCCTGTTGACCTACAATGTCCACCGGTGCGTCGGCACGGATCGGCGTCTGGACGTGGCCCGCATCGTCGGCGTCATCGCCGAGTACGAACCCGACATCGTCTGTCTTCAGGAACTGGACGTCGGTCGTGCCCGCACCGGCATGGTCGATCAGGCCCAGTCGATCGCAGACGGCCTGGCGATGAGCGTTCATTTCAACGCCGCCATGCGGGTCGAGGCCGAGGAATACGGCGACGCCCTGCTGACCCGCTGGCCTGAGACCCTGATCCGAAAGGGGGCCCTGCCGACCATCCGGGGCATACCGGGGCTGGAGCCGCGCGGTGCGATCTGGGCCGCGATCGAGATCGACGGCGCGACGTTGAACGTCATCAACACCCATCTGGGCCTGGTGCCTCGCGAGCAGCGGCTTCAGGCGATGGCGCTTGCCGGCAAGGACTGGCTGGGCGATCCGCGCTGCACGGGGCCGACCATCCTGACCGGCGATTTCAATGCGACGTCGCTGACTCGGCCGTATCAGACCCTGACGCGGCGGCTGGCCGACTGTCAGAGGCAGCTCGGACTGCGCAACACGGTGAAGACCTTTCCGTCAGGCTTTCCGGCCATCCGCATCGACCACGCCTTCGTCAGCCCGGAAATCAGGGTCACAGCCGTCACGGCCCCGTTCTCGCCGCTGGCGCGGATCGCGTCGGACCACCTGCCCCTGGTGATCGATTTCGAGATCGTGTCCTAGCGTTTGCCCAGCCGATCCAGCTGACCGCCCTGGCCGCGTTGCGACGGATTGCGCCGCTTCCAAGGTCGCCAGGCATTGCTCGACGACGACGGATCTCCCAGCTGCCATTCGGCGATGAAGCGCTCGACCGCCGACGGCGCGGACGCGCCCAGAACCTCCATCCGGCCCGTGTCGAAATCGACGATCGCGCGCCCGACCGAGCCCATCACCGCCTCGGCCGCCGCAAAGATTTCAGGCGTGATGCCGAGGAAGTGGCTGATCGAGCGCTGGCGGAAATTGCGGATCTCGGTACGGCCGGCGGCATCGGTCGGGACGACGGCGATATCGCACTCGGTATCCAGCCCCATCGAGCGGTTGTTCAGGTTGGTCGAGCCGATCCGCAGGACCTCGTCGTCGATGACCGTCACCTTGGCGTGGACGATGATCCGGGCACCGCGTCGGGTACGGGGCGCGAAGGCGAAGAAGCGGTGGTTGTGATCGGCCGCCTCGAGCCGGAACAAGACCTCCGACCGCGCCGTGTCCATGGTCATCTTGTCGAACCAGCTCGGCGAGTTGCCGGTCGAGACCAGCACGATCTCGGGTCCGTCGTCCTCACACAGCCGCGCCGCCAAAGCCTCGGCGATGGCGGGCGAGGTGAAGTACTGGTTCTCCATATAGATCAGCTTCTTGGCGCGTTTGATGGCCGCCAGATGCAGGGCCTCGTTCTCGCGCACCTCGCCTCGCCCGCCCCATTTCGGCTCGGTGCGGGCGATACCGATCGGAACGTCGCGCATGACCGGCTCGACGCCGTCGGGCCACGGGTCGTTATCGGTGACGTCGGGCACGGTGCGCTCCCAGGTCGCCCGGAACCACCGCTCGCGGGCCAGGTCACCGAGCGCCCGCGCCGCCGCCCCGTCCATGACGCACATGGTTTCGTGCCGGGGCGCGCTGAACAGGCCCGAGGGCTGGCAGCGGCGGGGGTCCTCGTCCAGATGCTGATCGGAATCCCACCGGTCGGTCGACACGTCGCCGCCGCCGCAGAAGGCGATCCGGTCGTCGATGACCACGACCTTCTGGTGGTGACAGGCGCCGATGGGGCCCGGGCTGTCGAGGCGGAACTCGACCATCCGCTTCCTGAACCAGCGCTGGGCCTTGTGCGGATAGAAGCCTTGCGAGGCCGCGATCAGCAGCGGCGATTTCCAGATCAGCAGTCGGATATCGAGGTCGGGCCGGGACCGCACCAGCTTCCTGAGTTGATGCCCGATCTCGGCCTGCCGGTCGCCTGCCCGGGTCAGGGGATCCAGCCGGGTGCGCGGATCGAACTGCCAGCCCAGCAGGACGATCGACCTCTGGGCCTTGGAGATCGCCGAGGCCAGGGCGTCGAAATAGACGCCGTTTTCCATCAGCACTGCGAACCGATCGGCCGCCTCCACGCGCCAGACGGTCTCGCCCGGCCGCAGCAGGCTGTCCTCTTGTTCGGGCTCGGTCGTCGGCATGGATCGTCTATGCATGATTTCCGTGACAAGTGCCCCCGGTATCGCCAGGTCTGCGATCCCCCGGGCTTCCGTTTGCCGGGCGCGTCGCCAACAATCGGTGATTTGTCTCGCAGCGATTTTGAGCGCATAAGCGAACCCGTCGAGGGGTTGGAACAAGAGGCGAGGGGCGATGCAGGCGTTGATCGAATTGCTTGCCGGCTTCATCGCCCTGCTGGCCGCGGCCGCCCTGTCGCAGTTCGGCGTGGACATGCATCCGCCCAAGGCACCGGACCGCGAGGTGCATCGTCTTCAGGACTGTCCGCCGTCTGCGGCGAACCCCGACTCGCAAAAGTCATCCTCACGCTGCTGAATCGCGTCGCGCGCTTTGCGGACGGGCCATGAGTCGTTAGGGTTCACTTGCCCCCGCGGGACTCCCCGGCCGCGGACGACGTGATCCGAGACCGACGCTTCATGAAATCCCGCCACCGGCCGCCGCTGAATCTGTCCGATCCCGAACCCACGGCGGTCGAGCCGACGCATGCGGCCGAAGCGTTTGACCTCGATCTGCCTGTTGCAGATGAAGCGGTGTCACCCGAGCCGATCCCCGATCCTTCGCCGCCACCGCCCCTGTCGGAACGTCGTCGCCGACGCCTGCTGGAGGAACAGCGTCAGGCCGAGATGCGCGCCGTGCGGTCCGAACCCGATCTGCCGCCCGCGCCGCCGATCGAAGATCTCTCGCCCTATCCTGATCTGTCGCCGACCGTGACGCCTCAGTTCGCCGAGAGCGCCGATGCGCCGCCGGCCGCCTTCGCGGAGGCCCCGCCACCGACCGCGCCGGCACCGTCCACGACGCGTGTCGCCCTGGAACCTGTCGTGGGAGGCCGCCATGCCTATCTGATGGCCGGTCTGGCCTCTGCCCTCTGGGTCGGCGGGGTCGCATCCTGGGCCGCCTATGAGTTCGGGTCGGGCGCCGCCGCACTCGATCCCCTGCGGGTCGCCCTCTATGTCATGATCGCGCTTTTGCCCGCCGGGCTCGCCCTGCTGCTGGCCCAGTCGGTGCGTCAGGGCGCGGGCCTCGCGGCCGAGACCCGGCGTGCGCGCAGCCTGGCCGAGGCACTGGTCGCGCCGACGGCGCTGGCCGCGCAACAGACCGGACAGGTGCTGTTGACCCTGCGCAACGACATCGACCAGGCGGCCCTGGCGGCCGAACGGGCCCGCAACGACCTGAGCCTGCTGCGCGAAGTCCTGGTCCAGGAGACCGGGCGACTGAACGAGGCCGCCGAGGCCGCCGGTCGCACCGCGCGTCGCCTGTCCGAGACGCTCGGTCGTGAACGGGACCAGATGCAGACCCTGGGCCTGCACCTCGACACCCAGTCGGCCGGGGTGATCGACGCGGTCGAGCGTCAGTCGCGCATGGTGGTCGATGCGTCGGACCTGGCCCAGACCCAGTTGCGCGAGGCCGAGACGGCGCTGGCCGCCCGCGCCGCCGACCTCGCCGCCGCCGCCGTCGAGGCCCAGGACGCCGCCCGCCTGGCCGCCGACGACCTGGCCCGCCAGACCCTGCGGCTCGAGAACGCCGGCACCGGCGTTTCCGAACAGATCCAGTCCGTGGAAGAGGGCCTCAGCCAGCAGCGCGCCGCCCTGGTCACGGCCGCATACGCCCTGCGTACCGATCAGGAAGACTTCTCCGCCCAGGTCGAAAGCCAGCGCGCCCAGCTGACCGAACAGATCGACGCCGCCCGTGCGGTGACCGGCGAACTGGGCGACACTTCGGCCCGGTCGGCCGACGCCCTCAAGGATCTGGTCGAGGCGGCGACGGACCAGTTCCGCGCCCTGGTCGACATGTCCCAGCGCGAGGCCGACGGCTTCGACGCCGCCACGAAGGTCTCGCTCGACCGCTTCGAGGCCCTGGCGGCCGAGGCGCGCGAGACCCTGATCGAGGAAACGCGTCGGGCGCTGGACGCCCTCAAGGCCACCGCCGAGGACAGCCGCGCGGCCGCCGCCGATGCCGCCGCCCAGGCCCAGCTTCGGGCCGACCGCCTCGGCGAAGCCCTGTTCGATGCCGCCCAGAAGGCCGATCAGGCGGCCGATTCGCGCATCGAAGGTGCCCGCCGCATCGTCGGCGAGACGGCCGGTCTGGTCGACGAGGCCGGCCAGCGCGCCATCCAGAAGCTGGACCAGACCATGGACCGGATGATCGCGGCCCTGGGCCAGGTCGATGCCGCCATCTCCGATCTCGACGAACGCTCGGCGCGCCTGCCGGAAGAAGCCCGCGCCCGCGCCGAGGCCGTGCGCGCCACGGTCGAGGACGGTCTGGCGGCCCTGGCCGCCGCCTCGCGCAAGGCCGCCGAGGACACCGAGGCCCTGGACGTCGGCTTCCAGGAACGGGTGCGCCGCAACTACGACATGCTGACCGAGGCCGTCCGTCTGATGGGCGTCGTCTCGGGCGAAACGCCTGCGTCACGCCGCGCCGCATCGCCACCGGCGCTGGCATCGGACGAGCCGCGTCAGCGACCGGGTCGCGCGGACGAGGATCGCGGTTTCGGCCTGCGCGGGCGCCTGCGCCTGGAGCCGACCGAGGAGCAGACGCGGCGGGCTCCGCCGGCGGCGACCCCCGACCGTCTCGACTGGAGCGATCTGGTCAGTGGCGGGGCCGAGCCCGAGGTGCCGCTCGACCTGGATCAGCCCGTCATGCCGTCCGACGCCGACGCCATGGCCGACCGGATCACGGCCGCCATCCGCCGCATGGGGGTCGATCCCAATGCCTTGCTGCCCCGTTCGCGGGTCGAGGAGGCCGCCGTCGCCTTCGCCGAGCGCGATCCCGACCGGGCGCGCCAGATCGTCCGCCGCGTGGCTCCCGCCGCTGTGCGCAGCGTCTCGCGCCGGGTGATGAGCGATCCCGAGCTGCGCTCCGACGCCGAACGCTATGTCCGCGCCTTTTCCCAGAAGCTGTCGGGTTCGGCCCGGACGGGGGATGCCTCCGGCGTGCTGGGGGCATTGGCGACGGACGCGGGCCGGGCCTTCATGCTTCTGGACGCGGCGGTCGGCGACCTGGCCTGATCGATGACGCGTCTTCGGGGTCACGCATGGCCGGGAGGCGGGCCTTCGCGACCACAGGGGGTTGACGCGGGTGTCCCTTTGCCGACACCTGTCGCTAACCGTCACATCTCTGTCACGAACCGCGCAGGTCCATGTCCCTCAGCTCGACCATAAGGACGGATCGCCGCCCGACGCTGGCCGTATGCGCCTATGACGTCGACGACGCCGACTGGGACGAGGGCGGCCAGACCGAGTCCCTGGGCTTCGGGGGAGGTGGCGTGAGGTCTCTTCTGGTCGAGCCCGATTCACCCGATGTTCTGGCGACGGGCCTGCGCGCACGTCTGATCGCAGGCGAGTGTCGTGGTCTGCTGTTGATCGGGCGCAATGCCCAGGCCGATCGGTTTCGGGTCCAGATGCGCGCCTCGAACCGCAACCTCGAGGGCTCGGGCAAGCTGACAGGAACCGGCCCGGCCATGGCCCGGACCACGGCACCCGTCGCCGAGATGGTGCGCGAACTCAAGGACGCCGGCCTTCCGGCAGAGGCCAGCTCGGACGGCGAGCACGATGTGGGCAGCTACCTGCTCTATGCCATCCTGACCGGCATGCCCGACGACCTGCCGACGCCGGCGATCGGCCTGCTCAGGGCACCGGCCAGGGCGTCGCGGCGCGATATGGCGCGCGGAGTCAGGATCGCCGCCAACGCCATGGCCCACGGTTTCTCGCCGATGCGCCGGTCTGGCCCCGAAGCCGGTTAGCGACCGGCGACCAGGGTCACGCGGATCGGTTCCCCCGTCACCGCCCGAGCGGCCCAGCTGGTCCCGACACCTCCGCTGACGATCGGTGTGCAGAAGGCACCCGGCACGGGGATGGGCCGTCTCTGGCTGAAGCAGACCTGACCGTCACGGATCCGCCAGGTCCCGCTCGATCGACCGCCGCGCCGTCCCCGTCCCTCGTAGCGTCCACCGGGCTGGAGCCAGGTCCGGGCGGTCCGTCCATCGGGATAGGTCGAGACCAGGGTATTTCCGAAAGCTGGAGCCAGGTCGGCCGCTGTCGGTGCCGGAGCCTGACCGACCAGTGCTGCCGCAAAAAACGCAATGGAAAGCATGCTGTTATCCTGACCGAGGTCGGACAGTCGCTCCGATCACGGAGGATATCAAGCAGTAGCCTTCACTCCGACCGGAACTGCAGTCTCGCCAGCCGTGCATAGAGGCCCCCCTGCGCGACCAACTGGGCGTGGGTGCCCTCTTCCACGGCGCGGCCGTCCTCCATCACCACGATACGGTCGGCGCGCAGGACGGTGGCCAGGCGGTGGGCGATGACCAGGGTGGTGCGGCTCTGCATAGCCTGATCGAGCGCCACCTGCACCAGCCGCTCATTCTCGGCGTCGAGCGCACTGGTGGCTTCGTCCAGCAGCAGGATCGGCGCGTCGCGAACCAGGGCGCGGGCGATGGCGAGCCGCTGACGCTGGCCGCCCGACAGGCTCTTGCCGCGTTCGCCCAAGGGCGTGGCGAATCCTTCGGGCAGGGCGTCGATGAACTGGAGCGCCTGGGCCTCTTCGGCGACGGCCCGCGCCTCGTCCTCGGTGGCATCCTCGCGGCCGAAGCGGATGTTTTCCAGCGCCGAGCCCGAGAACAGCGGTGCCTCCTGCGAGACCCAGGCGAACCGGTTGCGCACCTCGACGGGATCGGCATCGCGCACATCCACGCCATCGACCGACACGAGGCCGCTCTGGGGATCATAGAAGCGCAGCAGCAGACGGAACACGGTGGACTTCCCCGCCCCCGAAGGCCCGACCAGGGCGACGGTCTCGCCCGGACGCACGGTCAGCGAGAAGCCCTTCAGCGCAGGCAGGTCGGGGCGGCCGGGATAGGCGAAATTAACCGCCGACATCGAGACCTCGCCGCGCGGCGGGCTGGGCAGGGCGACCGGTTTGGCCGGGGCGGCGATGCCGGCTTCGGCCCGCATCAGCTCATCGATCCGGGCCATGGCCCCCGAGGCCTTCTGGACATCGCCCCAGCTTTCGCCGATCGCGCCGACGGCGGCGGCGACGAAGACCGACAGCAGCACGAACTGCAGCAGGGTTCCGGGGCTCATGGTGCCGCGCACGACGTCCTGGGCCCCCAGCCAGAGCACCAGGGTGACGCCGCCGAACATCACCACGATGACCAGGGCGGTCATCAGGGCGCGCGCCTTCATCCGGGTCAGGGAGACGGCAAAGGCCGCCTCGACCGCCTCGCCGAAACGAGCGACCGCGCTCCTGACACGGCCAAAGGCCTGCACCGTCTCGATGGCATCGACGCTTTCGCCGGCGAACCCGACGGCGTTGGCGAACCGGTCCTGCGACTTGACCGTCAGTTTGCGGACCTCACGCCCGAACAGGAAGATCGGCCCCAGCAGCACCGGCGCGATCAGCAGGACAAGCCCGGTCAGCTTGGGGCTGACCACGAACAGCATCGCAAGGCCGCCCAGCAGGGTCAGGAAGTTGCGCAGGGCGAACGACACCGAGGTCGTCAGCAGGGTTTCGACAAGGGCGATGTCGGTGGTCAGGCGGCTGAGCACCTCGCCTGTCCGCATCGACGCGTAGAAGGACGGGTCCAGCGTCAGGATGCGCCCGAACAGACCCGTGCGCATGTCGGCGATCATCCGCTCGCCGGTCTTGGTCACATAGAAATAGCGGATCGCCGAGGCGGCCCCCAGCAACAGGGCGTTGGCCCCCAGGAACAGGAACCAGCGGTTGATGTCGGCACCGCCGTTCTGGAACCCGTGGTCGATCGCACCCCGCGCCGTGGCGGTCAGTCCCAACGACGCCCCCGTCGCCATCAGCAGCCAGAAGACGGCAATCAGGGCGTCCATCCGATGCTGCATCAGGTAGGGCAGCAGGCGTCCCAGTGGACGCACATCGCGGCGCTTCTCCCGCTTGCCGCCGGCCTCGCCCATCTGTTCGACCAGCAGGGCACCCGCACCGGGGCGCCCCACGGCGGTTTCGAGGCTGGAAGCCGGAGGGGTAGGCGTCGAAGCATGCGTCATGGGCCGCCTCTTGCCCCGGAAGGCCCCCCGGTGTAAACGCCGCCCTCTTCCCGCCGGAGCCTTCGGCGGGTTTTCTCATTTTCGCGCACGGACGGTCGGCATCGTCACCGCGCAGAGACCGGACGACGACCATGAAAGCGGACACGCACCCCGACTACCACTTCATCACCGTTACCCTGACGGACGGCTCGACGTATCAAACGCGTTCGACCTACGGCAAGGCGGGCGACACGCTGAACCTGGACATCGATCCCTCGACCCACCCGGCCTGGACCGGCGGCAACCAGCAGATGCTGGACCGCGGTGGCCGCGTCTCGCGCTTCAACAACAAGTTCGGCGGCTTCATCAAGAAGTAGGACCGTCCCGACACGCAAGTGTCACTGCGACATCACGAAAAGCGCCGGTCTCGCGACCGGCGCTTTTTGTTTGCGCGCGATCCCTCTAACATGGCGCGGTCAGGCGAAAGGCGGGATGAGTCCGCTCCAGACCTCTGACGAACGGGTTGAGCAGGCGACGATGAATCGACGGCAATTGGGTTTCGGGATCGCGACCAGTGCGATGGTCGCAGGTGCGGCCAACAGCGCGCACGCCTCCCAGTTCGGCCGACGCCGTCCGGCGACGCCGGCGCAGACGCCTCAGGCCGTCGCTGTCGGGAACAAGGACGCCTTCACGGCGCAGATCTCGCGTCTGCCCGCCGCCCAGCAGAACGACGTCCGCGTCTTCTATGACCTTCAGGGCTGGAAGGCCGTCTGGACGCCGCAACAGGTCCAGGCGCTGCAACGCGCCTCGCGCGGGGCCGAGAAGAACGGCCTGTCGGCGTCCGACTATTTCGACTTCGTCGGCCTGGCCGCCGATCCCGACAGCGCGGACGTCCGCACGACCTCGGCCGCCATGGCCTATGCCCGCACCCTGTCCAACGGCCGCGTCTCGCCCGAGACGGTCGAGGACCTTTGGGAGATGGAAAAGAACGTCGTCGACCTGCCCACCGGCCTGTCGAACGCCCTGTCCCAGAACCAGCTGGCCCAATGGTACGACGGCCTGGCCCCTCAGGACATCGGCTATACCAACCTGTCGGCGGGCTATCTGCGCTATCGCCGCCTGAGCCGGAACGGCGGCTGGCCCGCCTTCCGTCCGGGTCCGGGCATCGAGCCGGGCCAGAGCGACAACCGCATCCCCGCCCTGATCGACCGGATGGTGGCCGAGGGTGACCTGACCGCTGCCGACGGCGCGCGCCTGAAGGCCGAGGGTCTGGTCTATGGGCCGGAACTTCAGACCGCCGTTCGCGGCTTCCAGTCGCGCCACGGCCTGCTGGCCGACGCCCGCATCGGCACGGGCACGCAGCGGTCGCTGTCGGCCTCGGCCGACGATCGTGCCCGCCAGATCGCCCTGAACCTGGAACGCCGTCGCTGGCTGAAGCGCACCCCGAGCCCGGAGCGGATCGAGGTCAACACGGCTGCGGCCATCATGGTCTACTGGAAGGAAGGACGCCCCGTTCATTCGAACCGGGTGGTCGTCGGCAGCGCCGAAAACCAGACGCCCAGCCTCGAGAAGCCCTTCGCCTCCGTGGTCGCCAACCCGCCCTGGTATGTGCCCGCCGGGATCGCGCGTCGCGAAATCCTGCCCAACGGCCCCGCCTATCTGGCCGCCCGGAACATGTACATCCAGAACGGCCAGGTCATCCAGCGTGCCGGCCCCCAGGCGGCGCTCGGCTATGTGAAGTTCGAACTGCGCGACTCCTATGCGATCTTCCTGCACGACACCCCGTCGAAGGAGGCCTTCAACCTGGCCACCCGCCAGCGCTCGCACGGCTGCGTGCGGGTTCAGGGGGCTATCGACTTCGCCCGGCTGCTGCTGTCGCCGGACCCTACCCTGCTGAACCAGTTCAACACGGCGCTCGACAACCGCAACACCCAGCGGATCCAGACGGGCCGCGAGATCACGGTGCGGCTGCTCTACTGGACCGCCTTCGTCGATGGCCAGCAGCGCGTGGCCTTCCGCGAGGACGTCTACAAGCGCGACCAGAAACTGGCCGAGGCCCTGGGCATCGCCGTCACCCTGCCGGTGCCGGTCGATGACGGGGCGGCGGTCGCCCAGGACATCGGGCCGTAGGTCACGATCCCTCCCCGGTGAGGGGGAGGGCGGTCGACTATTCCACCGTGCTGCCGCGCGTCTCTCCGACCCTTTGGGCCAGGGCCGCGCCCATGAAGGCGTCCAGGTCGCCGTCCAGCACCCCTTGCGTGTCCGAGGTCTCGACCTCGGTGCGCAGGTCCTTGACCATCTGATAGGGCTGCAGGACGTAGGACCGGATCTGGTGGCCCCAGCCGATGTCGGTCTTGGCGTCGGCCATGGCCTGGGCCGCGGCCTCGCGCCGCTGAAGCTCCAGCTCGTACAGCCGCCCGCGCAGCATCTTCCACGCCTGTTCGCGGTTCTGGTGCTGGGACCGGCCCGCTTGGCAGGCGACGACGGTGTTGGTCGGGATGTGCGTCAGGCGGACGGCCGAATCCGTCTTGTTGATGTGCTGACCGCCTGATCCGGAGGCCCGATAGGTGTCGGTGCGGACGTCGGACGGGTTGATGTCGATCTCGATCGTGTCGTCCACGACCGGCGAAACCCCGACCGAGGCGAACGAGGTGTGGCGCTTGGCCGCCGCATCATAGGGGCTGATGCGCACCAGCCGGTGGACGCCCGATTCGGACTTCAGCCAGCCATAGGCGTTCGGCCCCGTGACCAGGATGGTCGCCGACTTGATCCCGGCCTGATCGCCGTCTTCGGACGCCTCCAGCTCGACCTCATAGCCGTGGGCCTTGGCCCAGCGGGAATACATCCGCAGCAGCATCCCGGCCCAGTCGCAGCTCTCGGTGCCGCCGGCGCCGGAGTTTACTTCCAGATAGGCGTCGTTGCCGTCGGCCTCGCCGGACAGCAGGGCCTCCAGTTCGGCGCGGGCGGCGCGGTCCTTGATGGCCTTGAGCTGGGCGCGCGCCTCTTCCAGCGTTGCCTCGTCGCCCTCCTCGTCGGCCATGTCGGCCAGCATGACGCCGTCCTCGAGCTCGGACTCCATCGCCTTGACGGTGTTGATCTGGGCTTCGAGGCGGGCGCGGTCGCGACTGACGGCCTGGGCCTCGTCCGGCCTGTCCCACAGCGTCGGGTCCTCGACCCGCGCGTTCAGCTCATCGAGCTTTCTTAGAGCGACATCCCAGTCAAAGACGCCTCCTGAGCAGAGCGACGCTCTGCTCGATGTCGGCCTTCATGGCCTCGACATCCGGTCTCATCGCAAACTCCTGGCGATATGGATCGGCGGGCGGGACGCGCGCCGGAGGGGTGCAGATAGAGTGTGCGAGGCCAAAGGGGAAGCGGAACCCGCCCTGGGCGGCAACGCTTGAGGACAAGGCCTGCGAACCGGTCTATGCCGGTCGTCGCCAAACCACCGCCGGGACCGATCACTCAGACATGGCTCGCCGTCCTCCGCCCCGTGCCGACACCCTGGAAGCCGCCCTCGCCCAGGTCTTCGCGGCGCGCGACACAAAGGCCAGCTGGTTCGCCCTGACCGGGGGCGAGCCCCTGTTCAACGCGGGCGACGAGGCCGACAGCCTGTATCTGCTGCGGTCGGGGCGGCTGGGGGTGTTCCGCAACGAAGAGGGCCAGCCGCCGCAGTTCCTGGGGGTCATCCGGCCCGGCGAACCGGTCGGCGAAATGGCGCTTATCGCCGGCACCGCCCATTCGTCCGATGTGGTGGCCCTGCGTGATTCCGAGATTCTGGCCCTGCCGCGCGACGTCTTCTTCGACGCCATCCGCACCCATCCCGAGGTCATGATCGAGCTGTCGCGGCTGATGCTGAGCCGCGCCCGCGAGCGTTCCTCGGCCGGCGCGGAGCCCAGCGTGTTCGGCTTCGTCTCCGCCCGCCCCGGCCCGATCCGCGCCTTCGTCGAACGCGTCGCAGCCTGTATCGAGGCGCAAGGCTATACCTGTCAGGTCATCGACCAGACGGCGCTCAGCTCGGTGTCGGAATGGTTCTCCCGCGTCGAGGACAGCCACGACTTCGTCCTCTATGTCGCCGAACAGGACGAGCCGTCCTGGGCCGCCCTGTGCGCCCGTCAGGTCGACCGGCTGTTCGTGGTCGGCAGCGCCCTGATGGCCCCGCCGGCCAGGCTCGTGGCACCCGCGTCTCCGGCCTGGCGCGGGGCCCAGTTCACCGACCTGATCCTGTTGCGCGATCCCCGCATGGCCATGCCGGCCAACACCGCCGCCTGGCTGGACGCGCTGAACCCGGGTCGCTGGTATCATGCACGGGAAGGCCATGCCGATGACGCCGCCCGGATCGCGCGGACCATCACCGGCTCGTCGATCGGGCTGGTGCTGTCGGGGGGCGGGGCGCGGGCCTATGCCCATATCGGAGTGGTGCGGGCCCTGCACGAGGCGGGCGTGGTGCTGGACAGTTTCGGCGGGTCATCGATGGGGGCGGTGGTCGCGGCCGGTCCCGCCCTGGGCTGGAGCGACGACGACCTGGAAGCGCGGATCCGGAAGGCCTTCGTGGTGTCCGACCCCCTGTCGGACCTGGCGCTGCCGCTGGTCGCCATGACCCGGGCGGGCAAGGTCGCGCGCCTGCTGGAAGAGGCCTATGGCGACATCGACATCGCCGACCTGCCGCTGCCGTTCTTTGCTGTGTCGTCGAACCTGACGACCGGCCGGATCGAGGTTCATCGGCGTGGCCTCCTGCGCCGCGCCATGCGGGCCTCGATCTCGATCCCCGGGGTCATGCCGCCGGTGGTCATCAATGGTCAGGTCCTGGTCGACGGAGCGGTGCTCAAGAATTTCCCCACCGACGTGATGCGCCAGCTGAACGCCGGGCCGGTGATCGGATCCGACATGTCCCAGGCCCGGGGCGTCGATCCGGGGGCGCTGGAGAACCCGCCGTCCTGGTGGCGCTGGCTTCTGTCCGGTAAGTGGAAGGCGGGCCCGCCCATCGTCTCCATCCTGATGCGGTCGGCGACGATCACCAGCGACGCTGAGCTGGAACGCTCGCGCCGGGACACCGACGTCCTGATCCTGCCCAGGCCGTCGGGGGCCGATATCCGCGACTGGAAGGTCTATGACCCCGTCGTCGCCGAGGGCCATGCGGCGGCCGTGGCGGTGCTGGAAGGGCTGGAGGAGCCGATCGGTGCGATGCGGCGACGGCGGCCAAGGGCCGCGGCAGCGACAGCGGCAGCGGCGGCGACGCCTGCGACGGGCGACACCTAGAGATGCCGACGCCGTTGATCTTCCGGGCCCGGCCCGGCAAGGTCCGCCGCGTTCGCTTCTGGAGGTTGCCTTGCGTATTCCCGGTCTGATCCTCGCCCTCTCGCTCGCTCCGCCCATCCTCCTTGCGACGGCGGCCCAGGCCCAGACGGCGGCGGCTCCGGAACAGGCAGCCCTCCACGCTGTCGCCGCCCAGGTCCAGCCCGAGCGGATGCGCGCCGACGTCACCGCCCTTGTCGGCTTCGGCACCCGCCATACGATGTCGGAAACGGCTTCGGAGACGCGCGGCATCGGGGCCGCCCGCCGCTGGACCGAGCGTCAGTTCCGCGCCATCGGCGCCGAGTGCGGCAACTGCCTGGAGATCGCCCTGCCGGCCGACACCGTGACCGGCCGCCGCGTCCCGACCCCGACCGAGGTGGTCAACGTCCTGGCCATCCAGAAGGGCACCGGCGATCCCAACCGCGTCATCATCATCTCGGGCCATATCGACAGCCGCGTCACCGATGTGATGAACGCCACCGCCGATGCGCCGGGTGCTAACGATGATGCCTCGGGCGTCGCCGCCGTGCTGGAGGCCGCCCGCGTCCTGTCGAAATCGAAATTCGAGGCCACGCTCGTCTATGCCGTCCTGTCGGGCGAGGAGCAGGGGCTTCTGGGCGGCAAGATCCTGGCCGACTATGCCAAGGCTCAAGGGTGGGTGGTCGAGGCCAATCTGAACAACGACATCGTCGGCAATTCGCAAGGCCAGTCGGGGGTGCGCGACACCACCCGCGTCCGCGTCTTCTCCGAGGGCACCAAGACCGTCGAGACACCGGAGCAGGCGGCGACCCGACGCTACAACGGCGGCGAGGTCGACTCATCGTCGCGCAATCTGGCCCGGTTCGTCGACGGCATCGCCGACCGCTACCTCACCAACTTCGACGTCGAGATGATCTATCGCACCGACCGGTTCGGCCGGGGCGGCGATCAGGTCGAGATGCTGCGCGCCGGCTTTCCCGCCGTCCGCATCACCGAGGGTGCCGAACACTATCACCACCAGCACCAGGACCTGCGGACCGAGAACGGCATCGTCTATGGCGACACGATCGAGTTCATGGATTTCGACTATCTGGGTCAGGTGGCGCGGCTGAACATCGTCAGCATGGCGGCGCTCGCCTCGGCACCATCGGTCCCGACCGGGGTGACCATCGCCGGCAACGTCTCGCCCGACACGACGGTCAGCTGGACCGCCGTGCCCGGTGCGGCCGGCTACCGCGTCTGGTGGCGTTCGACCACTGCGCCGCAATGGACCCACAGCCGCTGGGCCGGGGAGGCGGCGTCGCTGGTCCTCAAGAACATTCCGATCGACGACTATTTCTTCGGCGTCTCGGCGGTCTCGGCCGACGGCTATGAGAGCCCGATCGTCTTCCCGGGACCGGCGGGGGCCTTTGTGTTGGAGGTCCCGGCACCCGCGCCCGCGACCTGAGCCCGATGAAACAGCCCGTCCGCGTCGCCGTCCTGATCTCGGGGGCCGGCTCCAACATGGCCGCCCTGATCGATGCGACCAGATCCGATGTGGAGAGGGCAGGGGGCGCGTCCCATGAGGTCGTGCTGGTCGTCTCCAACCGCCCCGATGCGGGCGGCCTCACGATCGCCGACGCCAAGGGCGTCACTACCCTCGCCATCGACCACCGCCCGTTCGGCAAGGACCGGGAGGCCCACGAACGCGCCGTCCACGACGCCCTGACCCAGGCCGACGTCCAGGTCATCGCCCTGGCCGGTTACATGCGCATCCTGACGCCGTTTCTGGTGCGATCCTGGGCCGGGCGGATGCTGAACATCCATCCCTCCCTGCTGCCCCTCTATCCGGGCCTCGACACCCATGCTCGGGCCATCGCTGCGGGGGACGCCGAGGCGGGCTGCACGGTCCACCTCGTTACCGACGGCGTCGACGAAGGTCCCATCCTGGGTCAGGCGCGCGTGACGATCCTGGCGGGAGACACCGCAGAGACGCTGAGCGAGCGGGTGCGCGTGGCCGAGCACGGCCTGTATCCGGCAGTGCTGGGCGAGTTTTGCTCGAAGTTTGAGCGGTAAGGCTGCCTTACTCTCGTCATTCCGGGCGCAGCGCAGCGAAGACCCGGAAAGAGGCGGCGCGCGTGAGCGCGAACCTGTCACGCACGCGTCTGGTGACGCATTTCGCCTTCGCTGCGCTTCGGCGCCGCCTTGTTCCGGGTCTGCAGTTCGCTGCGCTCGCCTGCGCCCGGAATGACGAAAGATTTGGGCTGCCGAGGCACCAGATTAGACTTTCGTAATCTTGCGGATTTCCCGGCGACAAGCGCCGCCGTCAGGACCAGTCTCTGCGCCGATCTTTCAACAGGCGCCCCATGACCCGCAATTCCGTCCTTCTCGCCGCCACGGCCGCCCTGGCCCTTGTTGTCGCCATCCCCGCCCTGGCTGAAATGCCCGGCACCCAGTCGCCCGCAACCCGTCCTGTCCACGCCGAGATCGGCACCTGGGGCTTCGATCCCTCGACCATGGATCGTTCGGTTTCGCCCGGCGCGGACTTCGGCCGATACGCCTCGGGCGGCTGGCTGGACGCGACCACCATCCCGGCCGACCGCCCATCCTGGAGCGTGGCCCACGTCCTGTATGACGAGAGCCAGCAGCAGCTGAAGTCGATCATCGAGGACAGCGCCGCCAATCCGACCTCTTCACCGGAGGCCCAGCGCGTCGGCGACTTCTACGCCAGCTACATGAACGAGGCGCGCGTCGAGACCCTGGGCGTTCAGCCGCTCCAGCCCCAGCTCGCCGCCATCCGGGGCCTGACGACCCGCGCCGACGTCGCCCGCTACATGGGCACCACCTTCGGCCGGCCGGGTGCCAGCCTGTTCGCCCTGGCCGTGTTCGAGGACCTAAAGGATCCCGACACCTCCAGCGCCTATCTCGGCCAGGCGGGCCTGGGCCTGCCCGACCGTGACTACTATCTCGAGGCCGCCTTTGCCGAGAAGAAGGCCGCCTATCAGGCCTATGTGGCCCAGATGCTGACCATGATCGGCTGGCCCGAACCGGTGAAGGCGGCCGCCGACATCGTCGCCTTCGAGACTGCCGTCGCCGAGAAGTCCTGGACCAATGTCCAGACGCGTCAGCTCGACAAGATCTACAACCCCATGACCCTGGCCGAGGTCGCCGCCGCCGCGCCGGAGTTCGACTGGGCCGCCTGGGCCGGGGCCGCCGGCCTGCCGACCACCGCCCACACCGTCGTCACCGAGAACACCGCCGTGCCTGAACTGGCGCGGATCTTCGGTGCCACCGACCTCGACACCCTGCGCGCCTATCAGGCCTTCCACCTGGTCGATCAGGCCGCACCGACCCTGTCGAAAGCCTTCGTCGACGCCCGCTTCGCCTTCCGTGGCACGGTGCTGAACGGCACCACGGCCCAGCGTCCGCGCTGGAACCGTGCGGTCGCCGCCGTCGACGGCTCGCTGGGCGAGGCGCTCGGCAAGGAATACGTCCGCCGACACTTCCCCGCCTCGTCCAAGGCGGCAATGGAAACCCTGGTCGGCAATCTGCGCGCCGCCATGACCGAACGCATCAAGCATCTGGAATGGATGAGCGACGAGACCAAGACCCAGGCCCTCTACAAGATGTCGAAGTTCGGGGTGAAGGTCGGCTATCCCGACGAATGGCGCAGCTATGATGGCCTGACGATCCGCGCCGACGACCTGTACGGCAATGTCGAACGCGCCAGCGCCTTCGAATGGGCCTTCCAGCTGTCGAAACTGGGCAAGCCGGTGAACCCGCTGGAGTGGGGCATGACGCCCCAGACGATCAACGCCTACTACAACCCGCCCCGCAACGAGATCGTCTTCCCCGCCGCGATCCTTCAGGCGCCCTTCTTCGACCCGGCCGCCGATCCGGCGGTCAACTATGGCGGCATCGGCGCGGTGATCGGCCACGAGATCACCCACGGCTTTGACGATCAGGGCCGAAAGGTCGACGGCGACGGAACGCTGCGCGACTGGTGGACCCCCGCCGACGGCGCGGCGTTCGAGGCCCGGGCCAAGGTGCTGGGGGCCCAGTATGACGCGACCTTCCCCCTGCCGGGCGTTCCCGTGAACGGCGACCTGACCATGGGCGAGAACATCGCCGACCTGGGCGGGCTGCTGATGGCGCTGGATGCCTATCACCTGTCGCTGAACGGCCAGCCGGCGCCGGTGATCGACGGCTTCACCGGCGACCAGCGCGTCTTCCTCGGCTGGGCCCAGGTGTGGCGCGAAAAGGCCCGCGACGCCGCCCTGCAACAGCAACTGGCCAGCGACCCCCACTCGCCCGCCAGCGTCCGCGCCACCGTGCCGGTCCGCAACATCGAGGCCTGGTACGCAGCCTTCGGCGTCAAGCCCGGCGACGAACAGTATGTCGCTCCGGCCGCCCGCGCGGTGATCTGGTAGGCGGCCAGCCGCCCGGGGCTCAAGCAGGCCGAGCGGCCGATAGCACAAATGAAAAAGGCCCCGGAGATCGCTCTCCGGGGCCTTTCTCGATGTCGATACTGTCAGCCTCAGCCGACGATGTCGGCGTCCGTGAAGAACTGGGCGATCTCGATCGCGGCGTTCTCGTCCGAGTCCGAACCGTGGACCGAGTTCTCGCCGATCGACAGGGCGAACAGCTTGCGGATCGTGCCGTCGGCGGCGTCCTTGGGGTTCGTCGCGCCCATGACTTCGCGATACTTGGCGACGGCGCCTTCGGCTTCCAGGACCTGGACCACGACCGGCTCGGCGATCATCTGGCTGACCAGTTCGCCATAGAAGGGGCGCTCGGCGTGAACGTCGTAGAATTTCTTGGCCTGGGCCTCGGTCAGCTTGATGCGGCGCTGGCCGACGATCCGCAGTCCGGCTTGCTCGATCACGGCGTTGATCGCGCCGGTCAGGTTGCGGCGCGTCGCGTCGGGCTTGATGATCGAGAAGGTGCGTTCGGTCATGGGAAGACTTCTTGTTTGGGAGTTTGAAGGTGGGGGCTTATAGACGCGCCCTCCCTAGTTTCCAACTATCTCCCTTTTGTGTCCCGGATGCGCGCCTCTCGAGCGCCGCGCTGATTGCGGGACGAGCCCAGGTCTTCGTCCTTTCATGCTCCAGATCACCGACCTGACGTTCAACGCCTGGGGCCGCAAATTCCTTGTGGACGCCTCCGTCAGCCTGCCGCCCGGCGCCAAGGTCGGTCTGGTGGGTCGCAACGGCATCGGCAAGTCGACCCTGTTCAAGCTGATCCTGGGCGAGCTTCAGGCCGGGGGCGACGAGATCAGCCTGCCCAAGACCGCCCGCATCGGCTCGGTCGATCAGGAACACCCTGCGACCCCCGTCAGCGTGCTCGACACCATCCTGGAAGCCGATGTCGAGCGCCACACCCTGCTGGGCCGTCTCGAAACCGCCGAGCCCGAGGAGATGGGCGAGATCTGGTCGCGGCTGATCGAGATCGACGCCGACGCCGCCCCCGCCCGCGCCTCCGAAATCCTCGTCGGCCTCGGCTTTGACCAGGAGAACCAGCAGCGCCCGATGTCGGAATTCTCGGGCGGCTGGCGGATGCGGGTGGCCCTGGCCGCGGCCCTGTTCGCCGAGCCGGACATGCTGCTGCTCGACGAGCCGACCAACTATCTCGACCTCGAAGGCGCACTGTGGCTGGAGGCGCGGCTTAAGAAATATCCGCACACCGCCCTGATCATCTCCCACGACCGCGAGATGCTGAACGAGGTCTGCACCCACATCCTGCACCTCGCGAACCACAATCTGACGCTCTACACGGGCAACTACGACCAGTTCGAACAGGCTCGCGCCGAAAAGGCCCGGCTGCAGCTGTCTGCCAAGGCCAAGCAGGACGCCGAACGCGCCCACCTCCAGGCCTTCGTCGACCGCTTCAAGGCCAAGGCCTCCAAGGCCGCCCAGGCCCAGTCCCGCATGAAGCGCCTGGCCAAGATGCAGCCGGTCTCGACCACGATCGAGGAACGCGTCGCCCCCTTCACCCTGCCGTCCCCGCCGCGCCCCTTGGCCCCGCCGCTGATCCGGCTGGAGCGGGCCAACGTCGGCTATGACACCGGCAAGCCGATCCTGCGCAATCTGAACCTGCGCATGGATCTCGACGACCGCATCGGCCTGCTGGGCGTCAATGGTGCCGGCAAGTCGACCTTCGCCAAGATGATCGCCGGCGCGCTCAAGGTCTCCGAGGGCGAACTGCACCGCGACCGAAAGATGCGCGTAGGCTGGTTCCACCAGCACCAGATCGAGGCCATGGACCCGACCGACACGCCGCTGGAGATCATCCGCCGCGCCATGCCGGACGGGTCGGAGGCCGCCCGCCGCTCCAAACTGGCCCAGTTCGGTCTGGGCTACGAGAAGCAGGAGACCACGGTCGACAACCTGTCCGGCGGCGAGCGCGCGCGCCTGCTGCTGAACATGGTGGCCATGGACGCCCCGCACGTCCTGATCCTCGACGAACCGACCAACCACCTGGACATCGACAGCCGCCGGG
>NZ_JBIIAY010000238.1:0-3305 GCF_044239655.1 Brevundimonas sp. | reverse complement strand
GATGCCTACCTGTCCCGTGCCGACCTGTTCGGTGCCAACCTGTCTCATGCCAACCTGTCCGATGCCGACCTGTCCGGTGCCAACCTGTCCGGTGCCGACCTGTCCGATGCCAAAATCGGCGCACATATTGTGGCGCGAAAAGCTGCGCAAGTGTGGCGGTATGACGGCTATGAGTTTTTCGGCTTTGTGTTGCGGGATGGGGGCTTGCTTATCCGCGCCGGCTGCCAAACCCGGCTGATCGAGGACTATCGCCAGCACGTCGCTGACAAATACCCCGGCACGGCGAAAGCGGTCGAAACGCTGGCCCTCCTGGACTTCATCGAAGCGAGGGCGAAAGCGTGACCCGCCTCTACAAATACCAGAGCGTCCTACGCACTCGCATGGGGTGGAAGGATGATACCTCCTACCGGCTCTTTGTGGATGCCTGCAAGGCCGCTGGCGAGCGCAATCTGGTTCAGGAACTATTGGACCCCTTTGTGCTGGTGCAACGCGCAGCGCCCCGTCCCGATCTTGGCGCCGCCATCAATGGCTTTCAGGCAAGGCCATGGTATAGCGCCGCCGAACTGGCGAGGCTCTGGCCACTGGTCTGCATCGGTCTGGCCTGCAAGCAACAGGGCCGATCGCCAAGCCCGGCGAAGGTCGCCGAACGCCTCACCCATTTCGGCCTCCCCAGGCTTAAGCAGTGGGATGGCTCAACCGGGTTCAAGCACCACGGCAAGGTTCAAGACTTCTATGTGGTGCAGGATGTTTGGAAGATCGCCAACCAGAGGTTTACACAAACCGACTTTGACCGGATTGTTTCGGCTGCTTGACACCCAAGCCTGATTGACCGAATAGTCGGCACGGTCCTACGGCGGTAGGGCAAGCCGTGCCGGCATCCGGTCCCCTGTGCCTCCTCTCGCTTGTGCGATAGGATGCCGGCGCGCAACACCCTAGAGGAGGGGCAGAACTATGACCCTGGCTATTGAAACCCGGAAGCGGGTAACGGGCATCGGCCCCATTCACCCGGCGTATATCGCCCTCCTTGCAACTAAGTGTAACGCGGAAACGCAAGAGGTATCTGTCGGCGTGTTTCCGTTTCGAGGGGGCTTCTGGCAAGCTGCGGCCATCGTGGAAAAGACCGCGTGACCGAAAGCAACCCCCGTCTCGCTGCGGCCCTCGCTTACGCCGCTAGGGGCTGGCACGTATTCCCGTGCCTACCGCGCCTGAAAGTGCCTGAAAAGGACAGCAAAGGGCTGCATGATGCGACGACCGACGAGCGCCGTATCCGCGCCTGGTGGAGCGTCAACCCCAATTACAATGTGGCGATTTCCACCGGCCCGTCTAACCTGCTTGTGGTCGATGTGGACCCTGGCGGTGAAGCGGCATGGGAGGATATGCTCGCCTGTGACCCCGATTTGCAAGCCGCTGCCGAAGATTGCCGGCGCGTTCGCAGCCCGAGGGGAACCCTGCACTACTACTTTGAGAACCCCGAGTGCCTTGGCACGAGTGGCGGCAGGTTGCACCGGGACATTGATACCCGTGGCGTCGGCGGCTACGTCCTTGCGCCTCCCAGCTATGTCGATGACGGTAAGAGCAAAGGCGGCTACGTTCTGGAGAGCGAAGGCGGCAAAGCCTTTGTGCCCGAGTATCTGGCAGAGAAATTGCGGCGGCGCATTGACGATAGCCCGCCCGTTGTTCTGCCAGCGTCGGACTTCGACGCGCCGGAAGCGATAAGCCGCGCCAAGGCGTATCTGCAAGGCCGGGTGGATGCCGCAGCGCGCGAGCATGACACGGTGCACCAGACCTTCGAGACGGCTTGTGTCGTGCTGGAGATGGGCGTCAGCCCGGCCAAGGCGTTTGAGTTGATGGCGGCGATCTGGAACCCGTATCGCACCGAGCCGTGGTCGGACAGCGATCTGCGCACCAAGATCAAGAACGCCTGGACCTACGGCCAAGAAACCAAAGGCGGCAAGGCTGAACGCCCGATCGAGGAAACCTTCGCGCACTTTGTGGCGCCGGCAACACCGACCGAGGAACTGGCAGACGAGGGCGCTATCGAGTTGCCCGAACGCTACACGCCGATGTTCATCGAGGACGCTATTGCGACGTGGAAGCCGCCGGAGTGGCTTATCCCCGGCCTGATGACGACAACAGGCGTCGGCTTGCTCTACGGCCCGCCTGCCACGCTCAAGACGTTCCTGATGCTCGACCTTGCGGCGTCGATCGCCACAGGTCACGGCCCAAACTGGTGGACCGATGGCGACCGCGAGCCGCAGACGGTCCTCTATCTGGCCGGCGAAAGCCCGAACGGCCTGGTCAACGCGCGCTACAGCGCGTGGATGCAACGTCACATGATACCGGGCCTTCGCCAGCGGTCGAAGCTGGTCGTGGTGCCATCGGTGCCACCGCTGGAGATGACAGACTATTGGCGCGGTATCGTCCAGTGGGTGCGCAAGAACAAGTTGAAGCCCGTGCTGGTCATTGTCGATACGGTTGCCAGGGCTATGGCTGGTTGGGACGAGAACAGCAACAAGGACATCGGCAAGACCACCATGAAGCTAGAGAGCCTTTCGCGCGAGTTGAACGCCTTTGTCGTTGGCATCCACCATACCGGCAAGGATGCGGAACGGGGCGCCCGTGGCGGCAGCGCATGGCACGGCAATACCGACATGATGCTGGAGATCGAACGCCCGTCGAAAGCCAGCCTCGACATTCTGGTGCATAGCCGGAAGGTGAAGGAAGCCGCAGACGGCGGCGAACCGTTCTTCTTCCGGGGACAGATTTATGGTGACGCGCCAGCCTTTGAGCGCGATTGGAACTTCAAGCCGCAGACCGAATTGCCGAACAAGGTTGTGGAGCAACAGGACAGCGAGGAATGGCTGTCGCCGGAAGCGATTGCGGAGGCGCTGTCCAAAGGCCCCTTGCATACCGACCATTTGGTTGATAGCCTGCATAACCGATTCGGCGTCGATAAGCGGACGATCAAGGCGAAGCTAAAGAAAGCGATGCTGGGTCGATACCGTGCATGGGCGCCAGAGGGCGATACCTGGATGCTGCCCGCAACACATCCAGCCAAACAGAAAATCAATGAGGAGCAATTTTGATGGTTAGTTGGGGCGACAAGCACCGCTTGCGAAAATACGGGCGGAAAAAAGACGCCGCCCGAGGCAAAGCGGGCTGGGACCGGCTTGCGCGTCTCTACTGGCGATACTGGCACAAAGTCCACGCCGGCCATACACTTCTTTGGGCCGGCGAAGCATGATAATCGATCATTCTGGCCGTGACTATATCGTCTCACTTCCGCGCAATAGTGAAGTGATGAC
>NZ_JBIIAY010000012.1:0-41778 GCF_044239655.1 Brevundimonas sp. | reverse complement strand
GCTCCAGCGCCTCGAGCACCAGCGGATCGGCGTCGTCGATGGCGACGGCACCGTGGCATCCGTGGGTCCGGGCTTCCTTGACGTGCCAAGCCCCTGACCAGGTGGGCATCCGGAGCTCGTCGCCCATGGTCACGAACCGGGCCGCGAGCGCGCGGATCACATCGTGCTCGCCCTCGAACGATCGCAGATAGCCGTCTGCGGCCAGCCCGAGATACATTGACCAGACGAACACCGCCCCGTGGCTCTCTTCCCACCGCTGATAGAAGCCCGTGTCGCTCCAGAGCCCCCGCCCGACCCACATCAGGCGCAGGCGCTCGCCCGGGCAGGCTGCTTCGCCGTCGGCGGCGCGCTGCGCGACCTCCTCGTAGAATCGTCTGGCGGCATCGCGAGCCCAGACCGTTCCCCGATGCCACTGCGGGACCATGGTCGCGGGCATGGTATCGACGACGCCGACGGGCACGGGATGAGTACGGGCGATAAGGTCTCGCGTGCGGCGGTAGTAGTCCTCCTGCTCGTTGACCAGGTTCATGACCTCGACCAGCCGGGCGAGGTCCAGCGTCCGGCCGGTCAGGGCCTCCAGCCGCGTGATCTGGTTCTCGATCTGGGCTGACATCAGCTCCAGCCGCTCGGGCTCCAGCGTCTGCTCCCAACGTTCGGGCATGTCGTCCCACCAGTCGATGGGGAGGTCGATGCGACTCTCGATCGAGCGGTCGAAGACAAACAGGTCGGCCCCCGTTTCGCGCGCCCAGGCCTCGAAGATCCTGGGGCCCGGATCGGAACCGGCGATCAATGAAAGGGCCGACGGCGTCGGCAACCCGCCCCACGGCGCGTCATCGAGCTGGTCGTCCAGCGCGGCGGCCAGGCCTTGTGCGCTGTAGGTCTCGACGTGGGACGGATAGTCCGCAGCCTGCAACAGGCGGCCATAGTGACCGGCCTTCTGCTTGGCCGCCACGATGGAGGCCCACCACTGGTTTACGACATAGGGGACGTCCAGGGCGCGCAGGATTTCCTGCGGCGCGTCGGCATTGACGACGGCGAAGGGGCCGCTGGCGGCCTGCTCACGCACACCGGCGAACCAGTCGCGCTGCCAGGCCCCGAAGTCGGCAGTGCAGTCCAGCGACTTGCGGCTGCGCCTTGGTTCGGGCTCGACAGGCTTTGATGCAGGGGACGGCCGGGGTGTCGTGACTTTCGATGCGGGCGTACGGATTTCGCCGGTGGTCAGGAAATGGGAAATTTGGCTGGAGGTCTGGGCGTTGATGGCTGCGGTCGGGCTGAGCCCGGCGATCGCGAAAAAGGCGATGCCAGCTTCGTTGAGGGCCTGGCGGGTCGGTTTGACATCCCAGGGCGCGGCTTCATCGCCCAGCAGTGCGCAGTGGATCACGGCATCGACGGACAGCGCCTTGGCGCGCCGGACCAGTGCGGCTGCCCGCGTGTCGGCGGACTGCATGGGGCTGGGCCAGGCGGGGGACTGGCTACGCAGCGCGATCCCCTCGGGCACCGACACGGTCTCGTCCAGTGTCGCAGCGAGCCAGGGATCACCCCAGCCATGATCCTCGGCCACGATGATCGCGCCGAGAGACTCGATCTGTCGGTAGAGGGCCGAGGTCTCATGCGGGGAGCCGGTCAGCACGATCCGTCGGCCTTCCAGGACCGGTGACGCCTTTAACGCCGTGTCGAGATCATCAAGGATGCGCGTGGCCTTCGCGCCGGACACCCGGCTGATGACGCGAATGAGATCGAGCCCATCGGCCCCTGACAGCCGCGGTATGTTGCCGCTGCGTCTCGACGTGAACAGTGCCGCCAGGCGTGACTTAAGGGCATTCTCTCGCTGGCGCGCGGCGTCTAGAGCATCAGCATCGATTGTGTGCCCAACCCTCTGCTCGAGCCAGGCCTGGAGGGCCGTGAGCCGGGCGAGGTTGTAGCGCCGGACGGCATCGTCCACGCCATGCAGCAGGTCCACGAAGGCGAACGGCATCTGGGGCCCACGCCCGGTGCGATGAAGTTCGCGCATCACGGCGAACAACTGGGCATCCTCGGCGGCGGCATGGGTGAGAACGAGGCCGCGCGGCGCGAACCCGTCAGCCTCGATCGCGGCGAGAATTCCCCGGGATCGGTCGCTCAGACCGGAGTGAGCCTGCGTGCCGCCAACACCGGCGGGGACGATCGCCCATGGAACGAGCCCGGCGGCGGCAATCAGCTCGCGTGGGGCATCCGATCCGAGGCAGGCGATGACGTCCGGCGACGCGGCGGCACATCCGGCCATGGCATTGGCGACAATGTCGGAGATCGGCATCAGATCGTGCCCGCGGCCCGCAGTTGCTCCAGTCGTTCGGCGGAATAGCCCAGAGTTTCGCCATAGACGCTGGCATTGTGCTGGCCAATCTCGACCGGCAGGACATCGTCGAACCCCGTGCGGCATTCGGAGAACTGGATCGGGACACCGACCGTGCGCAGCGATTCGTCGGTGTCATAGCGGGGATGCTTGACGGGCATGGTCTCGCCACGTGCCACCACGCGCGGATCCAGCATGCCCTCGGACGGGTGCCGGACCGGGGCGACCGGAACGCCTTCGGCCTCGAGCAAACGCACGACCTCGGCGGTCGGCAGGGTGCTGGTCCAGGCTTCGATCTGTGCCTCCAGCCCGACGGCATTGGCGACCCGGCCGTCGCGGCTGTTGTAGCGGGGATCGTCCTGGAACCCGGGCTCGCCCATGATCCGGAAGAGCGCGCGGGCCAGCCCTTCATGGACGGCCACGATGGCGACATAGCCGTCCGCGCAGCGGAAGACGCCGAAGGGCGACAGGCGGTGGACGGTCAGTCCGGTACGCCCGGACATGCCCGCCATCTCCATCGCGCGCCAGTTCTCGATGGCGACGAAGGACGTCAGCGCCCCGAGCATCGACACATCCACGAACTGGCCGAAGCCGGTCTTCTCCCGGTGCTGGAGAGCGGCCAGGATGCCGATGACGCCAAACACCGGGGCCAGCATGTCGGCCATGGGAATGCCGATGCGCACGGGCGGCGTACCCTCTTCGCCGCTGGTGTACATCGCGCCGCTCAGGGCCTGGATCAGGACGTCCATTGCCTTGGACCCGTCGGAACCTCCGGCTCCGAAACCGCTGAGCGCGCAGTAGATGATACCGGGGTTGGCGGCCTGGGCCGCTGTATAGCCGACGCCCAGACGGTCCGCCGTGCCGCTTGTGAAGTTCTCGATGACCACGTCGGCGGTTCGCACCAGATCGGCGAAGACCTGACGCGCTTCCGGAGTCTTCAGGTTCAGACTGATCCCCTTCTTGCCCCGCGCGCGGGTCAGGTGAGAGACCGACAGATCGTCCGAGTGTGACCGCATGACCGTGACCCCGTCCCGGCCTATGTAAGGGCTGTTTTCCCGGGCCAGGTCTCCGCCCTTCGGATCTTCGATCTTGATAATCTCGGCCCCGAGGCCCGCCAGCAGAAGCGTTGCATAGGGACCGGCGAGTGCGCGCGTCAGGTCAATGACGCGGAGCCCCTCGAGCGGACGGGGCGCGGAGACGGAAGATTGGGTCACGGTCGTTCCTCTGCGATCGCTTCTCGCACCCCCAACGGCGGCCCGGTCGATCCGGCGTGATTGAGCCGTGAGCATCGGCTTGAGTCAATATTAGTTTCTACAACATACGATTTATCTACCGCCCAATGTTTTTGTCGAGAATCTGATAGACCCCAAGCTATGCTCTCTGTGGCTGCAAGGATCCGTGCCCATGTCCGAACCGATGCTCGTCGAGATCGATCACACGCCGGCCTCGGCCACGCGCTCTCTGGGCGTCCTGACCCCGCTGCTGGGCTTCCGGATGAGACGGATCCACAATCATCTGACCCGGTCGTTCAGCGAGCGACTTGGCGATCAGGCGCTTAGGCCCGGCGGTTTTTCGGCCCTTGGTCTGATGGCCGCAAATCCCGGCATGTCGCAGAAGATGCTGTCCGACGAGCTGGGGCAGGACAAGGCGACCGTCGTGGCCCTGCTGGACGAGCTGGAACGGCGCGGATGGGCCGAACGCCGCCGTGACGTCGCCGATCGTCGGCGGCATCACCTGTTCATCACGCCGGCTGGCGAGAAGTCTCTGGCCTGGATGGCGAAGGAGGCCGTGGCCAACGAACGCGGCGTGGTGGCGGCCCTGACCGACGACGAGGCCCACACCCTCCTGACGCTGCTGGACAAGGTCTATCGCGGGGCCTTCCCGACGGAGCCCTAGGCGGCGACTGTGGGCTCGTTGATACGAATGCTGCGGCTGGCCAGAGCCAGGAAGACCATTGAAATCAGGAAGGTCGCAGACATGACCAGCAGGGCCACTTGAAGGCCTGAGGCGGACGCCTGGGCACAGGCAGCGCCGACAGCCTCCAGGGCACCTTCGGGCGCACGGCCACCGGGACAGGTTTCGGTAAAGGCACCGGCCCCCACGAACCTCTGGCCCGCCACCGTGTCGCTGATGACTCCGGTCAGGAGGGGCCCAACCGTGCTGCCGACCACCGTGGCCGCGACCATGAACACGGCGGTCCCCGTTGCGCGCATCGTCGACGGGACGATATTCTGGATGGCCGCATACAGCGGTCCGTTTTTCATGTTGTACGCCACAGCCGCTGCCAACAGGAACGGCATGGCCCAACGGGCGTCCGGCGAACCGAAGGCAACCAGATAAGCGATGGCGGCCAGGCCGCTGCCGAGGGCGGGGACCAGCACATAGGAGCGGCCGCGACTGTCGGAAAACTTGTCGGCCAGCACGCCGCCCAGCATGGCTCCGACCAGGCCGGCGATCCCGGTCATGCCTACGATGCCGCCGGCCTGCGACAGGGTGAATTCATGGGTCCGGAGCAGGAAAGACACGGTGAAACCCGCGATGCCCGCGTTGGCGATGCCGACGAACGCCCCGCCGATGAAGACGAAAACGAACGCGGGCGTCTTCAGCAACCACTTGAAGTCGGTCCAGAACGTTGCCGGGCGTCGCTCGGTGTTGGCGGGCGTGGCCTTGCGCGGGTCCTTCAGCGTCAGCCAGACCAGAAGGCTCAACACCACGCCGGGCAGACCGAGCAGCAGGAAGGCCGAGCGCCAGCCCCAGGTTTCGGCCACGAAGCCGCCGATCATGGGAGCCAGGATCGTCGCCAGCGGCGGGGCCGAACTGACGACCGACATGACCAACCCGCGCTGACGTGGCGTGAAATAGTCGGCTAGCACCGAGTGGCTGATCGGGATGCAGCCCCCTTCGCCGGCACCGACGCCGATTCGGTAGAGCAGCAGTTGGCCGAAGTTCTGGGCCACGCCGCAAAGGGCGGTCATCCCCGACCAGATGGCGATGGCCAGGGCCAGCAGGCCGGCCCGGTTGAACCGCTCGGCGAATCGCGCCGCCGGGATGCCTGAAAGGGAATAGAACAGAGCGAAGGCGGGGCCCGTCAGCAGGCCCAGTTGCGCATCCGAGAGGCCCAGTTCGACCTTGATCGGCTCCTGCAGCACGCCGAGGACGATGCGGTCCAGATAGTTGCACACCGTCACGGCCAGCAGCAGCACGACGACGTAGATCTGGTATGGCCGCCAACCCTTAGAGGGAGCGCCGGATGCGGGAATGTCGGTCACGTCTCGGATCCTCCGGGTGTGCGCCCATGCGTCGCTCTGCGTCGACTGCTCCGGAAAGGTTGATTGATAAAATCGTTTGTGTCTATACCTATATTGGTCGTCGCGATTGATCGCGCCGTCGATCCTCCGCACTACCGCCGTGCCTATCACGGCCGCTGTCATAAAGCGGGCGGTGAGTTGTCGAACCGGAGGGTCTAAGACAGGCCTTTGGATCGCTATTGTGCTGATTGCGATGTTGGCTGCCCTAGGGTCCGGACTCATTTGATTCAGTAGCAGACGATGGCTGCGATGAGGACGCCGGAGAGGAAGTTGCCGGCGAGCTTGTCGTATCGTGTGGCGACGCGTCGATAGTCCTTCAGTCTGGCCCAGAGGCGTTCGACGGTGTTGCGCTTGCGGTAGATTACCGGATCGTGGTGCGCCGGGTGCTTGCGGCGTGATCTGGCCGGGATGACGACGGTGGCATCCTGTTCGGCCAGGCGCTTTCTGAGGTGGTCGACGTCGTAGCCGCGATCGGCCAGCAGGGTCCTGAAGCGCCCGGCCTTGTCGATCAGGGCATGGGCCATGGTGATGTCGTGGCTGTTTCCGGGGCCGACAAGCAGGACTCTCGGCCGTCCAAGCTCGTCCACCAGGCCGTGGACCTTGGTGGTTCGCCCGCCTCGTGACACCCCTATGCCCTGGAAGAAGGCCCCCCTTTTGCGCCTGCCGCCGAGCGGTGGGCCTTGACCGAGGTCGAGTCGATCGCCGCAGAAGAGTAGATTCCGCTATGGCCGGTCAGGGCCTTGAAGATGTCGTGCCAGACACCCTGTCGGCTCCACCGATTGAAGCGGTTGTAGACCGTCGTGTACGGCCCGTACTCGGGCGGGCAGTCTCGCCATCGCGCACCCGATTGAAGCATATGGACAATCCCGGAAATGACACGGTGATCGTCCACCCGTCGAGCGCCCCGACGGCCACGCGGTAAGTGCGGCTCAATCCGGGCCCACGCCTCATCGTCCAACCAGTACAGCTTGCGCATCCAAGGCTCCCTTCCAGACGCCTTGAATCAGAACTGCACCGGCACCGCTAAACGCTATTAAGTACCGACCCTAGGTCGCCTGCGGTTGATTTTGCATTTTGCCTCGAATCCGGCGGTTCGCGTCGCGGCCGTCATGCGCAGAAGGTGACGGGGCGAACCGCCAGCTTTGACCATTCCCTGTGAACCAGGCCTCAGCTCTTGTGGTCCTGGGCCATGAAACCTGCTAAGCGGCGAATATGGCGTCCCTAATGACGAGAACCCGGTGGATCGTGGCGCTCTTCGCGCTGCTCGTCGCCATGTTCGCTCTCGCACCGGTCGTCGAGGCGGCGGAGTGCGGGGTGGAGCTGCCGTCTGCTCACCAGACGGTCGCGGGCGATGTCGACGGCGGTCAGGATGAGGGCCGGCAGCCTATGCATGGCACCTGCTCGCACGGTCACTGCCATCACTCCGGTTCCATGGTCACGCCGGACCTGACCATGGGGACCGAGACCGCCGATCTTCGGGCCGATCACGCCTTCCCGTTGGATGACCTGCGCGTGTCCTACGCGCCTGACGGTCTGGAACGCCCTCCCAGAGGCTGACGCGACGCTCGCGCTGACCAGCGCACGCTCTCGTCCTCTCTCTGGAAAATGAACCATGATATCCCTACATTGCCGGCCGCCGCGTTTCGCGGTCGGTTGCGCGTGGGCCGCCTTTGCGGCCCTTCTCGCCGGCCCGGCTTGGGCTGATCCCGCCCCCGCGTTTGAAATCCTGCTCGCACAGATCGGCCTCACGCCCTCCGCCGTGGAGGCTGACGCTTTGCTGGACGCAGCCGAGGCACGGGTTCGCCAGGCCCGCGTCCGCCCCAACCCGACCCTCGGATTGGAAGCAGAGAATGCCTTCGGCAGTGGCTCGTTCAACGGCTACGGGAATGCAGAGACCACACTATCTCTCAGTCAGAACCTGGAACTGTGGGGCCGCCGTGGCGCCCGTGTCGGCGCCGCTCGCGCCGAAGCCGATACAGCGTCGCTGCGACAGGACCAGGCAAGGGTCGAGGCCGCCGCCCGTCTTGCCCTTGCCTATTCCGAGGCCGAGGCCGCTCAGCGTCGCTACGATCTTGCGCACGAGGCCCTTGCCGTCACCATCGCCGACACCCGCGCCGCGCTCATCCTGGTTGCAGAGGGTCGCGAGCCGATGCTCCGCGGCATCCAGGGAGAGTCGGAGGCCGCAGCCGCTCGGGCCTCGCTCGACGAAGCTGAGGCCGAACGCGACGCCGCTTTCGCGCGACTGACCGCAGTCGCTCTGTCAACAACGCCGCTGACCTCCATCGAGGTGAGCCTGATCGACCGCATACCAGCGAATCCCGCTAACCCTACCTCGGCGGCACCCCAGGTCCGTGTCGCAGAGGCCGAACGTGCGGCGGCCGAGAGCCGCATCACGGTCGAGCGCGTCCGCGCGGAGCCTGACGTCACCGCGTCTATCGGCGTCCGTCGATACGAGGGGGAGGATGCTACGGCCCTGACGTTCGGGCTCAGCCTACCCCTGCCGCTGTTCGATCGAAACCGGGGGAACATCGAGGCGGCCCAGGCCGACTTCCGCGCCGCCGATGCCCGGTTGACTGGTGCCCGGCAGGACGCCGAAGCGGCCCGCAACGCGGCTCAAGCCCGCCTTCGCGCCTCCACCAGCCGGGTCTCGGCGGCTGACGCTGGGGTCACCGCTGGGGAGGAAGCCTACCGGCTTTCGCGCATCGGCTTCGACGCCGGGCGTATCTCCCAACTGGAACTGCGATCGTCCCGCTCGGCCCTTATTTCCGCTCGCAACGCCGCCGTGGACGCCCGCCTCGCGCGGGTCCGAGCTGAAATCGACCTCGCGCGCCTGCAAGGCCGCGCGCCGTTTGGAACGCCACAATGAAACGCCCCTCGCAGATCAACAGAACCTGGCTGATGGCCGGGGCCGCCGTCGTGGTCGTCGCCGTCGGCGGGACCTGGTTCGCCGTCAGCAGAAGCCCGGCTCCAGCCGCTGAATCCGCTGAGGGAGAACACGCCGAAGAGGGGGAGCATGCGGAGGAGGAAGCCGACGCGCCCGAAGGGACGGTGGTTCTGAGCGACGCCCAGATTAGCGCCGCCGGGATCGGTATCGTCGCGATCACCGGTGGCGGCGGAGGCGAGACCCTGCTTTCCGGTCGGGTCGAGCCGATGGTCGACGCCCGCGCCGCCGTGTCCGCTGTAGTCGGTGGTCGGGTTGAACGCGTGCTGGTCGCCCCCGGTCAGTCGGTCCGTGCCGGTCAGGCCCTTGCGGTTCTGGTCAGCGGCGACGCCGCCAGCCTTCGCGCTGATGCCGATGCGGCCCAGGCCAACGCCGTCGCGGCCCAGCAGGCGCATGCGCGCGAGGAGAGCCTCGCCGACCAGGGCGTGGTTGCCCGTCGCGACGCCGAGGTGGCTCATGCGCAGGCCCTCGGCGCCGAGGCGGCCGCCCGCGCCGCTCGTGCTCGCGCTTTGGCGGCGGGCGCGCCCAATGCCTCGGGCCGCGTCAACGTCTCCAGCCCGATCACCGGGGTGGTTACCAGCGTACAGGTCGGTCCCGGTGGGTTCGCGGCCCAGGGCGGCGTCATCGCCGAGGTTACCAACCCCGCGCGGGTCGAGATCGTGTTCAACGCGCCGCCAGCCCTCGCCGCCCAGGTCCGGGCGGGATCGACGATGCGGGTCCAGGGACCGGCTGGTGAATTCGAGGCCCAGGTCACCGGCGTCGCCGCCGGCGCGGGGGCCGAGGGCGGCGGGGCGGTCATCCGCGCCCATCCGACCGGGTCACGCCTTCCTCCGGCGGGCTCGGCGGTAACGGGCACCGTGGTCACCGGCGAAGCCGTCAGCGGCATGACGGTCCCGTCCGAGGCCGTGCAGACTGTCGAGGGCGCCAATGTCGTCTTCGTCCGCACGGCGACGGGCTTCCGCGCTGCGCCGGTCCTCGTCGGCCGTCAGGCCGCCGGGCGAACGGAAATCCTGAGCGGCCTGACCGCGACCGACCGGATCGCCGGATCGAACGCCTTCCTGCTCAAGGCGGAACTCGCAAAGGGCGAAGCCGAGCACGGTCACTGATCATGTTCAAAGCCCTCATCGAAACCTCCGTCCGCTTCCGCTGGTTCGTGGTCCTGGTCACGGCGCTCGTCGCCGCACTGGGCCTGTTCGAACTGACCAAGCTTCCGATCGATGCCGTGCCGGACATCACCAACCGGCAGGTCCAGATCACTACAGTGGCCCCGGCGCTGGCGCCCGAACAGATCGAACGACAGGTCACATATCCGCTCGAAACGGCGATGGCGGGTATTCCCGGCCTGACCTCGACCCGGTCGCTGAGCCGCAACGGCTTCAGCCAGATCACCGTCATCTTCACCGATCAGACCGACATCTATTTCGCCCGCCAGCAGGTCGCCGAACGGCTGGGCCAGGCGCGCGAAAGCCTGCCCGAAGGCGTCGAGCCCAACCTGTCACCGATCACGACAGGCCTGGGTGAAGTCCTGATGTGGACGATTGACTACAAGCCGTTTACCGCCGCCAACCTCGCCAAACCGGGTAAGCCGGGATGGCAGGCCGGTGGAGCCTATCTGACCCCTGAAGGCGATCTGCTGACCACGGCAGAGAGTCGCGCAACCTACCTGCGTACCGTTCAGGACTGGATCGTCGCACCGCAGATGCGGACGGCCCCCGGTCTGGCCGGTGTCGACACAGTGGGCGGTTACGTAAAGGAATATGCCGTCAGACCCGATGCTTCCCAGTTGTCGGCCTATGGGCTCAGCCTCGGCGACCTCATCACCGCGCTGGACCGGGCAAACACTCAGGCCGGCGCAGGATATGTCCAGCGGGCGGGCGAAGCCCTGACGGTGCGCACCGACGCCCTGGCCTCGACCATCGAGGACCTGGCCCAGGCCCCGGTCGTTAATCGCGGCGGTCTGGTCGTCCGGGTCGCGGACGTGGCGACCGTGGAAATCGGTCAGGCCCCCCGTCTCGGCGGCGCGAGTCGGGATGGGCACGAGGCGGTTCTCGGCACAGCCCTGATGATCGCGGGCGGTAACAGCCGCACGGTCGCCCAGGCAGCGGGGGAGCGTCTCGACGAGATTCGTCCGACCTTGCCGGCCAGCATCGAGGCGGTCACGGTGCTGGACCGCAGCGCCCTGGTCAACTCGACCATCCAGACGGTGGCTCGCAATCTGATTGAGGGCGCCCTGCTCGTGATCGTGGTGCTGTTCCTGCTGCTCGGGAACATCCGCGCCGCCTCGATTACGGCCCTGATGATCCCGCTCAGCTTCCTGTTCGCCGTCATCGGCATGAACCGGTTTGGCATCAGCGGAAACCTGATGAGCCTGGGCGCTCTCGACTTCGGCCTCATGGTCGACGGCGGGATCGTGGTGATCGAGAACACCCTTCTGCTGCTGACGCAGCGGCGGGCGTCGCTCGGTCGGATGCTGACCCGCCGCGAACGCCTCGACGTCGCGGTCCAGTCAGCGCGACAGATGGTCAAGCCCGCGGCCTTCGGCCAGCTGATCATCCTGCTGGTCTTCACGCCTCTGCTGATGCTGGAAGGCGTCGAGGGCAAGACCTTCGTGCCCATGGGGGCGACGGTCATGCTGGCCCTCGTCGGGGCCTTCATCTTTTCGTTCACCTTCGTGCCCGCCATGACGGCACTGCTCGTCCGCGATCCGAAGACCGTCCATGTCGACGAGCGCGGCCACGCCAAGGAGCATGAAACCTTCATCCTGCGGTTCGCCCGTCGCTGGATCGAACCGGCCATTCGTGCCGCCGTCGGCAATGCCCGCATCGTGATCGTCTCGGTCGTGGCGGCGCTGTTGGTCGGCGGCGTCGCCTTCACCACCCTGGGGCGGGAGTTCATCCCGACCCTCGATGAGGGCGACATCGCCATGCAGGCGCTGAGAGTCCCGTCCGCGTCGCTGGAGCAGTCCCTGATCATGCAGATGAATCTCGAGCAAGCGATCTCGGCCCAGCCCGAGGTGGAGACGATGTTTTCGCGGACCGGAACGGCGGAGGCGGCGGTCGATCCCATGCCGCCCAACATTTCCGACAGCGTCATCGTGCTGAAGGATCGCAAGGAATGGCCAGACCCCAAGCTGGAGAAGGAAGTCCTGCTTGAACGACTGGAGGGAGTCGCTGCCCAGCAGATCGGCAACAATTTCGAGTTCAGCCAGCCGATCGAACTGCGCTTCAATGAACTGATCTCGGGCGTCCGCACCGACCTGGCCGTGCTGGTGTACGGTGACGACTTCGACACCCTCCAAAGGGTGGCGGATCAGGTGGCGACAGCCCTTCGTCAGACGACGGGCTCAGCAGACGTTCGGGTCGAACAAGCGTCGGGCCTGCCGACCCTGACCATCAGCGTCGATCGGTTCGCGGCAGCCAACTACGGCCTGTCCGCCGCCGACATCTCCGAGACGGTCTCGACCGCCATCGGGGGCGCGGAGGCCGGTCGCATCTTCGAGGGCGATCGTCGCTTCAACGTCGTCGTCCGATTGCCTGATGCGGCCCGCAACGATCCGGCGAGCCTCGCGGCCCTGCCCATCGTGTCGTCGAACGGAACCGTCGTGCCCCTGTCGTCGGTGGCGCGGATAGAGACCGCCGAAGGCCCCAACCAGATCAGCCGCAACAACGGCTCCCGGCGGATGGTGGTCCAGGCCAACGTCCGGGGCCGCGATCTGGGTGGGTTCGTCAGCGATGCGCAAGACAAGGTCGGGGAGATCGCCCTGCCGTCCGGCGTTCGCCTCAACTGGGGCGGCCAGTTCGAGAACCTGAAGCGGGCCGAGCAGCGCCTGGGTCTCGTCATCCCGATCGTCTTCGTCCTGATTGGGGTGCTGCTGTTCATGGCGTTGGGTTCGTTCGCCGAGGCCGGTCTGGTCTTCGCCTGCGTGCCTCTGGCCCTGGTCGGCGGGGTGCTGGCCCTGTTGCTGCGCGGCATGCCCTTCTCGGTATCGGCGGCGGTCGGCTTCATCGCTGTCTCCGGGGTCGCCACGCTGAACGGTCTGGTGTTGATGCAGGCCATCCGCGAGCGGCTCCAAGCCGGTCTCGAACCGCCCGAGGCGGCGATGGAGGGAGCATTCAGCCGCCTTCGGGCTGTGCTGACCACGGCGCTCGTCGCCATCGTCGGGTTCATCCCCATGGCCTTGGCTCATGGGGCGGGGGCCGAGGTGCAAAAGCCCCTGGCCACGGTCGTCATCGGTGGTCTGCTGACTGCGACGGCGTTGACGCTGCTGGTTCTGCCGACCTTCGCAGCCAGGACCGTGAAGTCTCGAAAAGCAAACAACACAGCTTATGAGGGTGCTGTCAGTCCAACGGCAACTCGTCGCCACTGAGGGGAGTCCGGGCAGGGGAGGCGAGGACTATGCGGCGAACGTCTGCCACTCGGCCAGGGCGGCCGAGCGTTGAGCCTTGTATGTCTCCCTGCTGATGAGGTGGCGGTCCTGATTGAAGTGGTTGTGGAAGGCGGCGTGGACGGAGCTGAACTTCTGCAGGGTCTTCATCTGCCGGAACCTCACCATGGCCCGTTCTCGTCGTCGGAAGGGCAGGTGTGAGTTCTCCACCCTGTTGTTCGCCCAGCGGCCCATCTCCAGCTTACCGGCGTTACCGATCTCTTTCATCGCAGCCTTGTAGGAGCGCAGGCCGTCTATCGTGATGGCCTTCACCCGACCGTGCCGCTTCATGATTTTCCTCATGAACGTAAGCGCCGCCGCCTTGTCCCTGGTCTTGCTGGAAAAGGATTCCAGCACCTCGCCCTCCTGGTCCACGGTCCGCCAGAGGTAGTGCATCTCGCCGTTGATCTTCACGTAGACCTCGTCGAGGTGCCACCGCCAATGGGTGAAGGACCTCATTCGCTACACCCGCTTCCTTCGGATCTCTGCGGCGAACATCGGAGCAAACCGGTTCCACCACAGCCGCACCGTCTCGTAGCAAATGTAGATGCCGCGCTCAGCGAGCAGGTCCTCCACGTTCCGCAGCGACAGCGGATACTTCACGTACATCATCACCACCGTCCGGATCACCTCCGGCGAGCTGTCGAAGTACCGGAATGGGTTGGTGCTCTTGGCCATATGGTGAGGCTAAATGTCGGCCAGCCAAGGCGCAATGAGTTTGGGCTGACAGTGCCCCAAGTTCAGTTCAGCCACGGCCCGACTGGACGGTCCATGGTGTGACCCTCATAAACCCCGTTCGAACCCTGTGCGAGCGTCATTGAGACGAGTGGTCAAAAGTTCGCCCGTCAACTTGCGTGTGTAGGATTCGAGCAGGCTGATGCTGGCTTCGGCCGCGGCCCGATCACCGTTGAAGATCATCTCGATCGCGAGCCCGCGCATGGCCCCGATGTGAAGGCGAACCATGCGATCGATCGTTTCACGATCTCTGACACCCAATTCCTTAGCTAGGTTCCAGACGCCGTCGCGCTGTTCCGCTTCAAGCATTTCGGCAATGGAAAGAAATCGCGCTCCGAGGACCGGGTCGCTGCGGGACGCCATCATGATTTCGATCAAGGCCAGGGCAGGCGGCTCGCAGATCGCCTCCCAGGTCGCGCGGGTCAGCAGCAGGTACCGCTCCATGCCTGCCGGCGCGTCCGCGAGTCGACGTCGGACATAGCGGTTCTGGTGCAGGGCGGCCGCTTCGCCGACGGCGATGATCAGATCCACCTTGGTCGGAAAATGATGCAGCATCGCGCCGCGACTGACGCCGGCTTCCTCCATGACCAACTGGGTGGTTGTCGCCGCGTAGCCCACGCGCCGCAAACACGCGACCGCCGCGTCGATCAGACGCTGCCGCATCTGAGCGCTGCGCTCGGCGTGGCCCCCGCGCACCTTGGGCGCGCTGGAAGAGAGGGTCTGGTTTGCGGTCATTGGGAACTGTTGATGCTCCGGTTCGCAGCGTGATGTCCATAGAAACGCGAAAATTCCGGCAATCGACAGTCTGTATTGACGGCAAATGGGAAGTGTGTCCAAATCCGACCAACAAACAACGTCGCATCCTGCACGGTGACACCGGTGGCATGAGGCGGCTGCAAGGGCACGGACCCGCTGGCGACGGCGAGGATCCGGCAGTTCGGGGAGGGTGCTGTGGCGACCGCGAAAGACGACGTGTGCATCGGTGCGCCGAGGTTTGGGGTCAGCCTGGACGGTAATCTCCCCGTGAGGTCGTCGGCCGAAGGGCCGGCGAGAGGCGCAACTTCCCTGTGGGCTCCTCCTGGGGGCCGGTCTGAGCCGACCGGCCCCACCTTTTTCAGGAGATCTCGACCGGTCGCGGCACGCGTGGTCGTCGCCCTTCTCCTGCTTCTATCGGCACCTGTGCCGGCTGACGCCCAGACGTCGAGTGCGCGATCCACTCCGGGCGGAAACACGAACGAGGCCCAGGTCGGGGTCTACAGCCTGCCCGACCCGCTGACACTCAACGACGGAGATCGCGTTTCCGACGCCTCGACCTGGACACGCCGGCGTCGAGCGGAGGTGATGCGTCTGTTCGTCGAGAACCAGTTCGGCGCCACGCCGACCGCCTTCATCCCCATGACGACAGAGGCGTACGAGCAGGACGGCATAGCGCTGGCAGGCCTGGCGCGCCGCACCCAGGTCCGTCTGCGGTTCGGAGATGCCCGCGACGATCTTGCCGTCCGGGTCGTCCTGTTCACACCGCGTGACGCCACCGGCCCCGTGCCCGTCCTGCTGCACCTCGGGTTCTCGCCCAACACCCTGGTCTTTGACGAGCCCGGCATGGACGAAGGCCAGGCCTGGAACGTGCGAACCCGCAGTCGTGTGCCGGATCGCGAGGCCCCGTTGCTGGCCGGGTTCGACGCGCGGCCCTTTCTCGAGCGCGGCTATGCCGTGGCCCACGTCTACTACGGCGACATCGAGCCCGATTTCGACGGCGGTGCGGCCTTCGGCGTCCGCAGCCTGTTCGGCGGTCAGGACGAACCTCGCGAGCCCGACGAATGGGGTGCGATCGGGGCGTGGAGTTGGGGACTCAGCCGCGTCGTCGACTATCTGTCGGCCAACCCGGCGATCGACGCGCGCAGGATCGCCCTTTCCGGCGCCTCGCGCCTCGGCAAGACGACACTGTGGACCGCCGCCCAGGATCCTCGCATCGCCCTGGTCTTGCCGCTGATCTCGGGGGAGGGCGGGGCCGCCCTCAGTCGACGCGACTATGGCGAGACGATCGCTGCGATCACCGATCCCGATCGCTACGACTACTGGTTCGCGCCGCGTTACCAGACCTATTCCGACCGCGTCGGCGATCTGCCCGTCGACAGCCATATGTTGCTGTCCCTGATCGCACCCAGGCCGATGCTGCTGGTTACCGGCGAGACCGACACCTGGTCCGATCCGCGCGGCGAGTTCCTGGCGGCCCGGGCGACGACGCCGGTTTACGCCCTGTTCGGCAAGGCGGGGGTCACCGGGGCTCAACCGCCTGTCGAGACGCCGCCGTCCGGCGATCTGGCCGTCTTTCTCCATCGCGGCGGTCACGCGCTCCTTCCTGCGGATCTGACAGCGATGGCGTCCTTCATGGACCGGCATTTCCGCCCGTCCGGGACCGGCGCTGCGGGGCCCCAGACCGTTGCGGCGGCCAATGAGGCGCGACGGATCAACCGCAATCGACCGTCCGCCTGGTGGGCCGAAGTCTCGACGCGACCGGACGCCTGGTATGAAGGGCCGGAAGCCGCCGGGGTCGCGGAGAACATCCTGTCCTGGCAGGACCGCGTCAGCGGCGGCTGGGCGTTGATGAACACCACCGCCGAACCCAACATCGGCGATCCTGCAGCCGTCGGTCCATGGGGAACGCGGGCCGCGCTCATCAAGGCGACGGTCAACGAGATGCGTTTTCTGGCGCGGAGAAACGCAGCCCACCCCGACGCACAATACGCCACGGCGGTCGATCGTGGACTGGGTTACATTCTGGACGCCCAGTATCCGACGGGCGGCTGGCCACACTCCTGGCCCGTCTTCGTCAACGCCTACGACCATCAGGCGACCTTCAACGACGACGAGATGGTCGATCTGATGACCTTGTTGAGGGAGGTCGCCCGGGATGCCGGATTCGCCTTCCTGGGTGACGAGCGCCGTCGCCAGGCCCAGGCAGCCTTCGATCTCGGCATCGACTTCATTGTTCGCAGCCAGATCCGCGTCGATGGACGTCTGACCGTCTGGTGCGCTCAACACCACGAGGTCACCTACGAACCGCGCGGGGCCCGGGCGTTCGAACCCGTGTCGTTGAGCGGCGGTGAAAGCGCAGGCGTGCTGCTGCTGCTGATGAGCATCGACCGGCCGAGCCCCGCAGTCGTGGCCGCGATCGAAGCCGGCGTGGCCTGGTACAGGGCCGCAGCTATCACGGGCATTCGCGTCGAGACCACCGATGGAGATCGGGTGGTCATTTCCGATCCCGACGCGCCGCTGATCTGGGCTCGCTTCTACGACATTTCGACCAACCGACCGATCTTCGCCGGACGCGACGGTGTGATCCGCGCCAGCCTGGCCGAGATCGAGAAGGAAAGGCGCGCGGGATACGCCTGGTACGGCGCCTGGGGCGACGCGGTCCTTCGCCGCCATGCGGAATGGGCGCGAACCCGGACCGGCTGAGCGCCGTCAGACCTCGAACACCAATCAACACGCCGAATGGCGCGGCTAGACAAAGGGAAGGGAAAACAATGAGAAACCTGAAAACGAGCGTGTCGCGGGGCCTGATGTGCAGTGGCTCCGCCGTGGTTATGGCACTGGTCAGCAGCCTCGCCCTCGGGCAGGATGCCAGAGCCCAGACGCCGGCGGGCCCGGCCGCCCCGCCCGCGCTAACCGATCCCGATGCGGATACGGTCGACGAGATCGTCGTCACCGGTTATCGCGCCGCGCTCCAGAGCGCATTGGAGGCCAAGCGGCGATCCAACGTCATGGTCGATCAGATCAATGCCGAGGACATCGCCGACTTTCCCGACGCCAACCTGGCCGAGTCCTTGCAACGCCTTCCCGGCGTAACCATCGACCGCGACAACGGCGAAGGCCGGACGATCACTGTGCGGGGCCTCGGTCCCGACTTCACCCGCGTTCGCCTGAACGGGCTGGAGGCCCTGGCGACAGCGGGCGGCAACGATTCCGGGTCGACACCGAACCGATCGCGCGGTTTCGATTTCAACACCTTCGCCTCGGAGCTGTTCAGCTCCCTCAGGGTCCAGAAGACGGCGTCGGCGGAGGTCGACGAAGGATCCCTGGGCGCGACCATCGACCTGGTCACCGGTCGCCCCTTCAACTTCCGGGGTCGCCGCATCGGCCTGTCGGTCCAGGACGCCTACTATGAGAACGGTGGGCGCAGTTCGATCAAGGCCGCCGGCCTGTACTCCGACCGCTGGGAGACGCCCCTCGGTCAGTTCGGGTTGACAGGTTCGGTCTCCTACAGCGAAGCCTCGCGCATCACCGACAGCTACAGCCGCCAGCCGGCCTCCTTCGACTACGCCTCGGCCCAGTCCTGGTTCGCCCCGACCCTGACCGCAGGATCGCCCGCCTCGGGGATCATGGCGCGCCAGGGCTTCGCAGCGCCGACGGGTTCGGCCTGCAACGGCGGTTCCGTGACCGCTCCGATCAACAGCGCCCTCATCCCCGGCGTCAATGTCACCCGAACGGCCGCATGCCTGACCCAGCAGGGATCGAACGCCGCCGCCTACAACCTGATCTATCCGAACGGAGGGGCGATCCGGGCCGTCCGAAACGGGGCGATTACCACTATTGCACCCGGTTCGATCGTCCGAGTCCCGACCCTGCCGACCTTGAACCAGCAGGAGCTCGAGAACGATCGCCTGGGCCTGACCGCAGGGTTCCAGTGGAGGCCGGGCGAACGAACCCTGCTTAGCGTGGACGCGGTATACTCCCGCTTCCACAACGATTCCCGCCTGTACCAGATCTCGACCATCGGGTTGAACAGGGCGAACAACACCGGCGCGACCTACAACAACGCCACCGTCGGCTCGGCGGCCCTGTATACCTCGTGCGCGCCCACCGGGTCGGGCGTGGCGATCCGCTGCGAAGGCTCGGAGGGCAACGGCACGGTCCTGCCGGGCTTCGCCAACAGCACCAACCGCTTCAACCTCAACGCCTTCGACTATTACAACAACCCGGCCTCGGTGGGTTACATCCCGACGACGAACCAGTTGGCGATGATCGACGCGCTGGTCGGCAAGCCTTCGACCTGGTTGATCGACGCCCACGTCGACAACTCCAATCCCGATGCCCCGACGGCCGACTACATCAAGCTGGGCAATCTGGACCTGCGCTCGGCCAACGACCAGAACGTCTATACGACCGAGTTTAAACAGGTCTCGGCAACGCTCGAACAGCAACTGACCGACCGTCTGGCCCTCACGGTCGTGGCCGGAATGTCGCAGTCCGTGAACGACAGCCTGGGCCTGTTGTCCGACTATATCCGGCTGGACTCCGGGCAGGGGACCGCAGGCAACGGTTACTTCGTCTATGACGCGCGGGGCGGCGGCGACATGCCGGTGATGGACTTCGGCTTCAACGCCGCCGACCCCAACGCCTGGCAGACGGTCAAGGGCTATTCCGTGCTGCGGATCCAGGCGCGGCATACCGAGAACACCTTCGAAAACCTGCGCGCGGATCTCGCCTATGATTTTATGGAGCGCGACAAGATCAAGTTCGGGGCGGCCATACGTCGCTACAGCTTCGAAACCCAGGAGTTGCGCCGGGCGTCCCAGGAGGCGATCTCCCCGACCCTGGCGGAAGCCGGTTCCACCGTCGCCGCCACAGGCCGCCTGATCAACTGGGGCCTGGGCCTGAATGTGCCGGCCGGCACCACGACCAGTTTCTGGGCCCCCGACAACGACAAGATGGCGGCTGTGTTCGGCTTCGACTGCGACTGCGTGAATCGCTACGGCGATTTCCGTCTGCTGTCCGGTGGCGCGTCCAACAACTTCGGCCTCAACTACGACATCGCCGAAACCGATACCGGCGCCTACGTCCAGTACGACTATGATCGCGACCTGTTCGGCATGCCGTTGCGAGGCAACCTGGGCGTCCGCTACGCCCTGACCGAGGTCGAGGCCGGCGGCTTCACCCCCACGGGCGCGGCGGTCACCAATACCAACAAATACGAGGACTGGCTGCCGTCACTGAACGCGGTGCTGGAAGTTCGCGAAAACATGCTGCTGCGTTTCGGGGCGGCCAAGGTCATGGCGAGGCCCAGCCTGCGTCAACTGGCACCCGGCGTCATCTCCTTCTCGGTACCCGGCACGGTCGGCGCGACCAGCGGCGGGTCGATTTCGACCGGCAACACCAAGCTCGAGCCGTTCCGCGCCGAAGCCTATGACCTGGCGCTGGAATGGTATTTTGCGCCGGGTGCGGCGCTGTCCGTCGCGGTTTTCGACAAGGAGGTCGCGTCCTTCCCCCAGACCGTGCTCGCCGAAGGCAAGCTCAGCGAATTCCTCGACGCCAATGTGGTGGAGGCCCTGCGCGCCAGCCTGACGGCGACCACCCCTGCGGGTGACGCCCAGCGCGCCTACGTCGATACCGACCAGCCGTTCAACTTCAGTCAGCCCCGGGACGCGCCGGGAGGCTATATCCGCGGCTTCGAGATCAGCTATCAGCAAAACTTCACCTTCCTGCCCGGCTGGCTTCAGTATTTCGGGATGCAGGCCAACTACACTCACATCGAATCCGAGCTGGAATACATCATCGACACCGGCTCGCTCGTGGCGCCCGTGCGGCCCCAGCTGATCGGTACGGCACCCTTCCTGGGGGCCTCGCCCGACTCTGTGAACCTGACCGTCTATTACGAGACGCCGAAATGGTCGGGTCGGGTCTCCAGCGCCTAT
Organism: Brevundimonas sp.; assembly: GCF_044239655.1. Lineage (GTDB taxonomy): Bacteria > Pseudomonadota > Alphaproteobacteria > Caulobacterales > Caulobacteraceae > Brevundimonas. The sequence goes on along the minus strand of NZ_JBIIAY010000012.1, from coordinate 21,344 downwards.
CGCACGGAGTATTTTACCACCTATCCGCTTCAAACCGGCAGTTGCGCTCCGGGGTTCTGCGCCACGCCCCTGATCAACGATTTCGCCGGTAGCGAGGCGACGCTGAATGTCGACGCCTCGTTCAGCTATCGGTTCAACGCCTCGATCTCGCTCACGGCCGAGGCCCTGAACCTAACCAACCAGACCTCAAACCGCTTCGCCTATGATGGGGCCGAAGTGGTGACCCAGTACGCCAGTACGGGCCGTCAGTATTTCGTCGGCCTGCGCGCCACGTTCTGACGCCTGGCGTCCGGGCTCGCCTCGCGCCGGCCTGGGCGTCCGCCGTAGCCTCTGTCTTCACATTCCACCTGGAACACTCGCCATGTCGGCCTTTACTCGTCGCAATAACGGGCTCTGCCTCTCGCTAGTCCTGGTGGTCGTGCTGTCTGCCCTGGCGCTCTTGTTCCCCGGAGCGGCGAGGGCGGGCGACGTGAGAGCGCCGCGACTGTTCCCGGCCGATGGGGCGACCGGCGTCAATCCCGACACGCAACTCATAGTGACATTCGACGGGCCGCCGACCATCGCGACGTCGGGCAAGATTCGCATCTACGACGCAGAGGGCGACACCCTGGTCGATACCATCGACGTCGGGATTCCGGCTTCACCCAATCCGACAGGTCGGGTGATCGGAGCCGACGGGAGCACGCGCGCCCCGGTCCCTCCGGCGCCCGCGGGACCCGACAACCCGGCCTACCAGGCCTACCCGATCGGTGGGGCCTGGTTTCACGCCTTTCCGATCATGACGCGAGGCAATGCCGCGATCATCTATCCGCACAATGGCAAACTGACCTACGGCCGCAACTATGTCGTCAGGATCGATCCCGGCGTCCTGGCATCGGCGGACGGGGGGATGTCCACCGATCTGACCTGGACCTTCTCGACCAGGCTCGCGCCGCCGCCGGCCGACGCCGATCGCGTCGTCGTGGCCGCCGACGGCAGCGGGGACTTCAACACAGTCCAGGGCGCGATCGATTTCGCACCCGAGCGGCGGGCCGAACCGCTGACGATCTTCATCAGGAACGGCGACTATCAGGAGATCGTCTACCTCAACGGCAAGTCCAACCTGACCCTGCGCGGTGAAAGCCGCGACGGCGTGGTGGTCCACTACCCGAACAACAGCGCCTTCAACCGGATCCGCCCCGCGTTCAGTGTCACGAACGCCGACGACATCCAGTTGTCGACCTTTACCATCCGCAACGACTACATCGGTCAGGCGGAGGCCCTGCTCATGCGGGGCCGGCGCAATATCGTGGACCGGATGATCTTGAACGGCTCGGGCGACGCCTTCACCACCCATGGCACGATCTACATGGTCGACAGTCTTCTGACGGGGGACGGCGATACGATCCTGGCCTACGCCGCCCTGTTCTGCCTGCGCTGCGAGATCCGGTCGGTCGGCCCCTTTACCTGGACCCGTACGCCTCAGGGAAGCCACGGCAACGTCTTCGTCGATTCCACCTTCATCTATCTAGATAAGCCGCTGCCGTGGTCGATCACCGCCACAAACCCCGCAGGCACGAAGACGCCGGGCGTGTTCGGCCGACTGCCTCGCAACGGGGCCGCAGGAACGGCGTATTCAAACTTCCCCCACGCGGAGATGGTGCTCATCAACACCCGCACCGCCGGGGTGCCTCCCTCGGGGTGGGGTACGGTTGAACCTGAGCCGGCGTTCGACTGGTCCAACCTGCGTCTTTGGGAGTTCAACACGATGGATATTGAAGGCCGGCCCGTGGATCTTTCACAACGCCATCCCGCGATGCGGATCCTGACAACGCCGGCCGACGCTGCGATCATCGCCGACTATTCTCGTCCGGAATTCGTCCTCGGAGGATGGAGGCCGACTGTCCGTGAATAGAAGTTTTCCTGTGAGTTCGGAGAATGGCCGTTGGGCGAGGGAAGGGCACGCGTGAGGGCCTGTCATTCTGCTCTGGATTACGGGCCGACACTCGCATCTCTAGAAGGAAGGCAGGAACGATTTTCGCTGCCGTAGAGGGCCAACTCAGGTTCCTCGCCTTCGTCGGTTTGAGGTCGGAGGCTACGAAGACCACAGGCGAGCGCTGAAAAGGCTGGCTTGTGCTTATGGCGAAGGGACCCTTTCAACTTTCCAGAGCTTCCCTGACAACGCCCTCACAAGGCAAGAGCAGTGAAGCAATCGATTGTTGCAATCGATTGCATTTTCGGTAAAGCTGGTCTCACGGGCTCACTAGAGGCTCGAGGATCAAGGGGACGACCATGAAGCGGATGACGATCGTTTGTGCGGGCGCGCTGTTGGCGGCGCTCGGCACCACCGGGGCCTGGGCCCAGTCGGCGGACCAGAGTGCCGAGCCGGAAACCACGACGGTCGACGAAATCGTCGTGACCGCCGTCGCGGGCTCCAGCACCACCCTGCGTTCCAGCGTGTCGGTCACGACCCTGAGCGCCGAGGCAGTAGAGGACCTGGCACCGCGCTCCACCGCCGAAATCTTTCGCAGCATTCCGGGCATCCGTTCGGAGTCGTCGGGCGGCGAGGGCAATGCAAATATCGCCGTGCGCGGCCTGCCCATCTCGACGGGCGGTGCCAAATTCCTGCAGATCCAGGAGGACGGCCTGCCGGTCCTGGAGTTCGGCGACATCGCGTTCGGCAACGCCGACATCTTCACTCGCTATGACGCCACCGTGGCGCGGGTCCAGGCGGTGCGTGGCGGTTCAGCCTCGACCTTCGCGTCCAACTCGCCGGGCGGCGTCATCAACCTGATCACCCAGACGGGAACGCGCGAAGGCGGCAGCGTCGCCCTGACCCGGGGGCTGGATTTCGACACCACGCGCGGCGACTTCCAGTTCGGCGGCCGCATCAGCGAGACCATGTTCGGCTCGATCGGGGGGTTCTATCGCACCGGCGAAGGCGCGCGTGACGCGGGCTATACCGGCGAGGAGGGCGGCCAGGTCCGCGCCTCGCTGACCCGCGAGTTCGAGGCCGGCTATGTTCGGCTCAGCGCCAAATATCTGAATGACCGCGCCATCGGCTATCTGCCGTCGCCGATCCGGGTGACGGGCACGAACAGCGATCCGAGCTGGGGTCCGTTGCCGGGCTATGACGCCTCCAGCCAGACCCTGCACTCGGCCCTGTTCCGCAACAGCCCGGGCCTGGACGGAGCAAATGGCGCGCGGGTCTCCGACATCGCGGACGGCATGCACCCGGAAGTCCTCTCGGGCGGCCTGGAGGCCAGCTTCGACCTTGGTGCCGGCTGGACCCTGACCGACAAGTTCCGCATCGCCAGGGCCACGGGCGGGTTCGTCTCGCCCTTCACTGCCGGAACCGGCTCGCCGACCGCCATCGCCGCCGGCATCGGCGGCGCGGGATCGGTGGCGCGCTATGCCAACGGCGCTAATACGGGCCAGCTGGTGCCCACGACCGCCAACGGCAACGGCCTGCTGGCCCAGATCGTCCTGTTCGACGTCGATATCAACGACTTCGGCAACATGGCCAACGACCTGAAGCTGGAACGCGAGTTCGCCGCCGGGACGGGCACGCTGAAGGCCACCTTCGGCTACTACCGCTCGAGCCAGCAGATCGACATGGACTGGCTGTGGAATTCGTACCTGCTCGAGGTCAAGGGCGACAATGCCGCCCTGGTCGACGTCTTCAGCAGCACCGGCGTGAAGCAGACGCAGAACGGTCTGGTCGGCTATGGCGCGACTTTCTTCGGCAACTGCTGCCGTCGATCGTACGACGTCGGCTATGACATCGACGCCCCCTATGTGGCGCTGAGCTGGGAGGCTGGCCCGCTGATCATCGACGGCTCGCTGCGCTACGACTCGGGCACGGCCAGCGGGACCTTCGCCGATGGCATCGTCGCCACCCGCGACATCTCCGGCGACGGGGTGATCCAGATTCCCGAGACCAAGGTCACGGTGATCGATTTCGCCAATACCAAGCCCGTCGACTACGACTGGAACTACGCCTCCTGGTCGATCGGGGCCAACTATCAGGTCAGCGACGACATGGCCCTCTTCGGTCGCGCCAGCCGGGGCGGTCGCGCCAACGCCGATCGCCTGCTGTTCGGCCCGGCCATCCTCGCCAACGGCAACATCCGCAGTTCGGACGCCGCCGTCGACATGGTGGATCAGTACGAGGCGGGCGTCCGTTATCGCAGTGGCCCGGTCCAGCTGTTCGCCACGGCCTTCCTGGCCAAGACCGAGGAAACCAATTTCGAGGCCACCAGCCAGACCTTCACCGACGCCGAATACGAGGCCAAGGGGATCGAGGTCGAGGCCTTCTATCGCAACGGCGGGTTCGATTTTTCGGGCGGCGTGACCTGGACGAACGCGGAGATCACCGCCGATCGCCTGAACCCCGCCAATGTCGGCAACACGCCCCGGCGTCAGGCCGACTGGGTCTATCAGGCCACGGGATCCTACAGCTGGGGTGCCCTGCGGGTCGGGGCCAACGTCGTCGGCACGACCGAGTCCTATGCCCAGTTCGACAACCAGCTGGTCCTGCCCGGCTATGTCATCGTCAATCCGTTCGCCAGCTATGACCTGACCGAGGACCTGTCGTTGTCGCTGAACGTCAACAACGTCTTCGACGAGTTCGCGGTCACCGAGAGCGAGGAAGGCTCCATCACGCCCGGGGCGGCAAATGTCCTGCGGGCCCGGACTCTGAATGGGCGCACGGCCAGTGTGACCCTGAGATACGCGTTCTGACGTTCTTGATCTGACCCCGCCGACCGTCACCCCTCCGACGGCGCGGCTGATGCAAGTCGCGGCCCGGTTTCGACCGGGCCGCTTTTTCTTTTTGACGCACAGGTTGGGACGGCTCATTCAATGCCCATGTCGCTTACGAAGAAAACCGTCGGAAGCCTGGCTGATCTGGCGCGCCTGGCGGGGCTCTCGACCTCGACGGTGTCGCGTGCCCTGGCCGGCAATCCGGCGATCCGTCGAGAGACCCGCGAGCGTATCGCCGCCCTGGCCCGCGAGCACGGCTATCGGCCCAATGTCGTCGGGCGCAATCTCAGGACCGGGCGGACCCAGGCGATCGGAGTCATCCTGCCGCTGGGGCACGAGGTCGGTCAGCCGGTGTCGGACCCGTTCTTCATCACCCTGCTGGGGCATCTGGCCGATGCCCTGACGGCGCGGGGCTACGATCTGCTGCTTTCGCGAGTGATTCCGTCCGGCGACGACTGGCTTGCCAACATGACCGATTCGGGCCGGGTCGATGGGGTTCTGATCATCGGCCAGTCGGACCAGATCGAGACCATCGAAGAGGTCGCGCAGCGCTATCCGCCTCTGGTGATCTGGGGCGCGAGTTTTCCCGGTCGGGTCCAGTGCACCGTCGGCACCGACAACCGCACGGGCGGAGAGATTGCGACGCTACATTTGTTGAACCGCGGACGCCGGCACCTGGCCTTCTTCGGCAATCCGGATTTCCCCGAGCTGGGCGAGCGGTACGAGGGGTTCCTGGCGGCGCACCGCAAGGCGGGAGCGGCACCGCCCGAGCATCTGCTGGCCGTACACCTGACGCCTCAGACCGCCTATGAGACGATCGGCGAGTTCCTGGACGGCGGTGCGCGCGTGGATGGTATTGTTGCGGCCACCGACATCATCGCCATGGCCGCGATCCGCGCCCTGACGGAGCGGGGGCTGGCGGTGCCCGGCGACGTGGCCGTGGTCGGCTATGACGACCTGGAAATCGCCATCCACGCCGCCCCGGCCCTGACAACCGTGCGTCAGGACATCGCCGCGGGTGCTATCGCCATGGTGGATCTGCTGATGCGGCGGCTTGACGGCGAGGACACAAACTCCGTCATCCTGCCCCCCGAACTGATCGTGCGTCAGTCGGCCTGAACGTCGTCATTGGCGTGAATGGCGAGGATCGCGTTCTTCGAGATCGCGAACTCGCGCTGTTCTAAACCCCGTACTGGCTGTCGTCGAACCGGGCGAGGCGCGCCCTGGCAGGGTCAAGAACCGCGTTGACCGCCAGCGCTCCGAACAGGATCGCCGCCAGGACCGTGGCCAGGACGAAGCCGTAGATCGGCGCGCCGAAGATGTCGCTGACCGCTCCCATGGCGAGCGGTGCCAGCACGGCGCTGACGCAGGTGAAGAACAGGATCACCCCCGCCACCGCGCCATGCTCGGCCTTGGCGAAACAGCTGATGCCCTTGGAATTCAGGGTCGGATAGATCACCGACATGAACAGTCCCGACAGTGGCAACAGCCACACCGCCGCGCTCCGCCCGCCCGCGATCGATCCTGCGAAACAGACCAGGATGGCCAGGCTGGCGACGACCAGCACTATGGTCCAGCGAAACCGGCTCATCATCCAGGCGCCCAGAAAGCGGCCTGCCGCCCTCAGTACGAAGAAGATCGACAGTGCATAGACCGCGACCCAGACAGCGGGGCCTTCGTATCCCAGAAGCAGCGTCGGCATCCACACATAGATGGCGGTCTCCACCCCAACGTACAACATCGTCCCCAGGCTGAAGGCCAGGGCGTAAGGATCGCGCATCATGCGCACGGTGGACTTCAGGTCGGTCGGCGGCGCGGCGGTCTTCACCGCCGCCGGATAGCGAACCATCAGCGCCGTCAGGATAAGGCCGACCGACAGCACGCCTGCGATCACATATAACCATTTCCAGGAGGCACCTGCGGCCAGCAGGGCGGCGACGATGGCCGGGCCGATGATGGCCCCGACGCCGAAGAAGCCTTCGACGGTGTTCATGGTGGCGGTGTGCGACCTGGTCGAGGTCGAAATGTCGCCGATCAGGGCCAGCGCCGCCGTCTTGAACACCCCGATCGCCGCGCCCGAGACGAACAGCAGGACCAGGAAGAACTCGAACGACCGCCCCACCGCGAACAGGAAGGCTGCGCCCGCAAACAGAGCCAGACCCAGGATGATGGCGGGCTTGCGCCCCATCCGGTCGGCCAGGAAACCCAGCATCAGCCCGGCCAGGGCGATCCCGCTCATGCTCGCATAGTGAAACGCGCCGCCCGCGGTCATGCCCAGGTCGAACTCGCGGATGACTTCGGGGATGATGACGCCGACCGAATCCGTGGTCATTGCGAACATCATGAACATCATGAACGTCAGGCCCTTGATGAGCCGGGTGTTCAGCGCCCGGTCAGGCGTCGGTGCGGTCTGGGTCACGGGCGTCGTCCTCCACGGACCCCCGGTCGGCCGCCGGTGCGGTCGCCGTCTTGCGGGATCTCGATTGTTCAAAGATATCGGCGGCCAGGGCGATCGCGCCCAGAACGCCCGATCGCTCGCCCAGGCCGGGCGGGACCAGATAGGCCGCGAGGGCCGCATCGTCGTCCAGGGCCGGCAGATAGCCGCCGAGCCGCGTCTTCAGGGCCGTTCGGACACGCCCCAGCAGTGCCGGATTGCCTCCCACCCCGCCGCCGATCACGATCCGCCGGGGCGCGGCCACATAGGTCAGGGTCGCGGCCAGTTGCGCCAGATAGTCGGCGATCAGGTTCCAGACCGGATCGTCCACCGCGACCGTCTCGCCGGGCCGGCCCAGCCGCGCCGCCAACGCCGGTCCGGAAACCAGCCCTTCAAGACAGTCGCCGTGAAAGGGGCAGGCCCCTGTGAAGGGATCGCGTGCGGGGGCGCGGGACACCGGGATATGACCGGCCTCGGGGTGCATCAGCCCGTGGACGGGACGGCCTCCGCTGACGATCCCGACCCCCACGCCGGTGCCGACGGTGACATAGGCGTGATCGATCAGCCCCTGTGACGCGCCCCATCGGCCCTCGGCCAGGGCAGCTCCGGAAACGTCGGTCTCCAAGGCGATGGGCACGCCGAAGCGGTGCAAGCGTCCGATCAGGTCCGCGCCGGTCCAGCCGGGCTTGGGCGTGGGCAGGATGTGGCCCCAGTCCGGTGCATGGCGATCCAGCCGCACCGGGCCGAAAGTGGCGATGCCGATCGCGTCGAGCGGACCGAGGCTGTGCTCGGCCGCCAGCAGGTCGCCGACGGCGGCCAATGTCTTGTCCGGCGTTGTGGTCAGGATTCGCAACGGTTCGGACAGGTCGTCCGGGCCCGAGCCGAAGGCCACCAGCACCTTGGTGCCGCCCAGTTCGATGCCGGCGAAACGGCTCACGTCCGATCCGCCAGCCAGAGGAGATCGTAGGGCTCCAGCATGATCGACGGGCCGCTCTGGTCTCGGCCCGACACCAGGTCGTGGCCCCCGCCGGCCCACCCGGGTGGAAGATCGGCGACCACGCCACGGGGCGACAGATTGGCCAGCACAAGCAGCCGACGCGACCCCTCGAACCGCTCGAACGCCAGCACGGCCTTTTCGGTCAGGGCGACCGGCCGGGCCGGCCCGCGAATGTCGAGCCCATCCAGCGACCGGGAAAGCTTGCCGAACCGCCTCAACGCAGCGAAGGTCCGGCCCTCGATCCGGTCGGGATCGTCGCGACCCTCGGCCTTGTACCAGTCCATGACCGGCCGGTGCAGCCACCGACCCTCGTCGCGTCGGGCGGGGTCTCGGTCGAAAGCCTCGTCGTTCCCCAGCGCCACCTCGTCGCCCATATAGATCAGCGGCCAGCCGTCCAGGCCGTGGATGATCCCGTACAGCAGGGTCAACCGGCGCGCGGCCAGGTCCTGATCGACGCCGTCGCGCCCGAGACCGACCAGGGCCGCCGCCATGCCGTTGGTCGAGGGCACGCCGCCCGGAGCCGTCTGGAAAGCTCGCCCCCCCGAGAACCCCCCGCCCGCGTAGAAGTCGGACCAGCGTTTCAGATCCGCCGGCTCCGCATAGGCGGCCAGGGCATTCCAGATCAGGTCGTCATGGCAGCGAACATAGTTGAGCCAGGCGGCATGCGCCGGCCGCACCGACGCCGCCTCGATCAGGGTCCTGGCGATGCCCGCGTCCTCGTCCGCCAGGGCACCCCACAAGGCGGTCATCACCCCGTTGTTGTAGGCCAGGTCGCAGCCGGGCGACTGTTGGCCGAAGAAGGGCAGGACGTCGTCGATGCTCTCGATCGCCTCGGCCAGCAGGACGACGCCGGGCACCACGATCGACAGGGCCGCGCGCCAGGCCTCGACGATCCGGTAGGCCTCGGGCTGGTTGCGACACGAGGTCCCTTCGCGCTTCCAGAGGAAGGGCGCGCTGTCCAGGCGAAACCCGTCGACCCCCTGGTTGGCCAGGAACAGCAGCACGTCCAGCATCTCGATGAAGACGGCCGGGTTGGCGTAGTTCAGGTCCCACTGGAACGGGTAGAATGTGGTCCAGACCCAGCCGCCCATCTCGGGCTCGTGGGTGAAGCTGCCTGGGGCGGTGTCGGGAAAGACGTCGATCAGATGCTCTCCCCAGGCCGCGACCGACGTCTCGGTCGATTCGACCCGGTAGAAGGCGCGGCTGGCCAGGTCCCCGGCGCGGGCGGCGACGGCCCAGGCGTGCTCGCGGGCCGTGTGGTTGCAAACCACGTCCAGCAGCAGGCCCATGCCCCGCTGATGCAGGGCTGTGGTCAGGGCGGCCAGGTCGTCCATGCTCCCCAGATGGGGCTCGATCTGGCGAAAGTCCGCCACCGCAAAGCCGCCGTCGCTATCACCGGGTCGCGATCTGAGCAGCGGGAGGGGATGCAGCCAGCGCACGCCAAGGCTCTGGAGATAGTCGAGCCGCTCGATCAGCCCCGCCAGATCCTGCGAGAATCGATCGACGTAGAAGGTGTAGATGACGTTTCCCGATACGGATGTCCAATCCGGCGCAGCGGATCTGGCCCGGTCCAACTCGACCAGAGCGGTCGAGCGTGTTCGCAGGGCGTCGGCCAAGCTGTCGGTGATGCGCGCCAGCACCGCCATCCTTTCAGGACCCGAGCCGTAGATGTCCTGAAACCGCGCTTCGAACACCGACCACGACGGGTGATCGCGGACGTGATTGGAGAAGAGTATGTCAGGGGATCTATTCGACATGGACACGAACTGACTTCTGAAGAACTGATAGGGCTTCATCCCATGACGCAGTCAATCGCAAAATGCAATCGATTGCAAGTAGGCTCACCAAGCATTTAGGCTCTCTCGCCGCTTAATCTCTCTCTCTCTCTCTCTCTCTCGCGCTCTCGCTCTCGCCCATGAATCTGTTGTCATGCCCGAGCGGGGTGCTGTCAGTCTAACGCTAAAACGTCTCCATTTTAGACAGCGTAAGCCGCTGATGGAGATGATGTTTCGTGAAGCCGATCTCATTCAAACGCCACAGATTTCCGGCTGATATAATCCGTCAGGCGGTCTGGCTGTACTTTCGGTTCAGCCTTAGCTTCAGGGGAAAGCGACAGCAGCAGTTCAAATCCCAAGCCTCTGCCCCGAGATTTCTCACCACCCACGCGGCGATCTACAACACCTTCAACATCCACCGGCATTTGATCAGCAGACCCATCCTTCGCCGCTTACGCACAAGGCCGTGTAAAAACGTGCGGGGTCGGCTCCGACCGCAACAGGCATTTGAGGCGCAGAGCGCCATCGTTTCAGGCCCTGATTGCTTCCATCAACGGCTTGGTACCCAGCACCGCCATGACCCGTTTCATGTTGTAGGCCAGGATGTGGAGGCTGATCTCGGTCTTCACGTTGGGTAGTCGCTTCATCAGGAAGTGGGTGTGGCCCGTCCAGGCCTTGATGGTGCCGAACGGGTGTTCGACCAGGCTTCGCCGTTCACGCATGGCTCTGGGCCTCAGGTCCATTCGGGTTTGAAGGGCATCGATCACCGCCTCATGCTCCCAGCGCGTGACCTTTCGCTCGACCGCAGGCGTGCACTGAGCCTTGATGCTACAGCCTGTGCAACTGGCCCGATCCCAATAGCGATGCAGCGTCATGCCTCTTTCGACGACGGTCATGTGGTACGGAAGCAGGGAGCCGGCGGGGCAACGGTAGACGTCTTGATCAGGCAGATAGACGAAGTCCTGCTTGCCGAAGCGCCCATTCGCCTTGGCCCCGGACGTCAGCGTCTTTGGCACGAAGGGCGTCGCGCCCAGGGCTTCACAGGCCAGGATTTCCTCGCCGGAGAAGTAGCCCCGGTCCGCCAGCACATCGAGCCTCTCCACGCCCATGGCCTCCTTGGCCTGACCCGCCATGTTCGCGAGCTGTTGCTTGTCCGAGCCGGTCATCACCACCTCGTGGGCGACGATCAGGTGATGCTCGCCCTCGACGGCGGATTGGACGTTGTAGCCGACGATGCCGCTCCCCCGGCCTGATGTCGCCATGGCGCGAGCGTCGGGATCGGTCAGGGCCACCTGGCCGTCAGGTGACGCTTCGACCTCAGCCTCCATCACCTTCAACATCGCCATCTGGGCGCGAAGGCGATCGATCTTCTCGACCAGCCTCACCGACCGTGCCTCCACGCCATCCCCCTCGTGCCGATCGGCCGTATCGAGGTCCTCGAGGTAGCTGGCGATGTGCTCGGCAACCTGTTCGATCCGCCGCTTCACCTTGTAGACGGTGAAGTTCTTGTCGCGGGCGTTCACCGCCTTGAACTTGGAGCCGTCGATCGCGACCAGGGCGGTTCCGAACAGGCCGAGCTCGCGGCACAGCACAACGAACTGAGCACAGGCAGCCTGGATCGCCGGACCGTTCTCACGACGGAAACCGGCGATGGTCTTGTGGCCCGGCACCAGCAGCCCCGTCAGCCACATCAGTTCGACGTTGCGCTGCGCCTCACGCTCCAGACGGCGGCTGGACTGCACCTTGTTCAGGTAGCCGTAGACGTAGAGCTTCAGCAGCATGGCCGGATGATAGGCTGGTCGGCCCGTCGCCGCCGGCGTCATGCCCTCAAAACCCAACTCTTTGAGATCCAGCTCGTCCACGAAGACATCGACCACCCGGACCGGATTATCCTCGGCCACATAGTCGTCGAGACATTCGGGAAGCAGCGTCGGCTGCCGGCGATCTACACCCTGAACGAAGCGGCTCATACCCACCTCCTGAAGACCTCAGGAGGCTACCTAAATTCGCTCATTCCCGAGGCGTTTTCACACAGCCTCGGTCGTAAGCCGTCATCGTTATCCCGCCCCCCAGCTGACCTTCAGTGTCGTGCTGTCAGGGTGGGTTCTCTGCCCGACCCGGCATTCAGACCATTCAGACCTTTCAGACCCTGCATTTTTCGCAGCGGTGCCAGCCCCAACCCCAAGTTTCAGACGATTCGGACTTTTCAGACTCCTGTTTTTTCAGCATGCCAGCCCACGCCGCTCAGCCCCCACCCCAACCCACATCCCCATGAAATCCCGCCCGCCGGGTTCCATTCCGGGCCTGAGGCGTTAGACCCCGCTGCATGTCGTCGCCCGTCTCCAACTCCGTTTCCCAGGCCGTGGCCGCCGGTCAGAAGGCCGTGGCCTTCGACGCCGCCATGATCGCCAAGGTTACCGACCTGGCCGGTCAGTTCGCGGTCAGCGCCTCGATCGCCGTCATCATCCTGGTCGTCACCATCTTCGCCTCGAAATGGGCGGCGGCGGGGACGCGGCGGGCGCTGGGGCGGGTGCGGGGCTTCCGGCACGACCCCACGGTGCTCAGCTTTGCCGTGCAGGTGGTGCGGGTCATCGTCCTGCTGATCGGCTTCATCGCTGTGCTGCAACGGCTGGGGGTCCAGACGACCTCGATCATCGCGGTGCTGGGGGCCGCCTCCCTGGCCGTCGGCCTGGCCTTGCAGGGGACGCTGTCCAATGTGGCGGCGGGGATGATGCTGCTGATCCTGCGGCCCTACCGCGTCGGCGACCTGATCAACATCAACGGCAATATCGGCAAGGTCACCCGGCTGGACATGTTCACGACCCAGATGGTGGATGCCAACAACGTCAAGATCGTCGTGCCCAACAAGCTGGCCTTCGACGACACCATCCTGAACCTGTCGGGCCAGAAGACCCGCCGCATGGAGCTGAAGATCAGCGTCGGCTACGGGGCCAATCTCAGCCAGGCCCGCGACGTCCTGGTCGCGGCGGCGGCCGGCATCGCGGAAGTGCTGAAGGACCCGCCGCCCTGGGCCGGGGTGACCAACCTGCTCGACAGCGGGGTCGAGGTGACGCTTCAGGCCTGGACCCTGTCCGGCGACTACTGGCAGGCCCGCGCCGACGTCTTCCAGGCGGCCAAGGAGGCGCTGGACGCCGCCGGGATCGAGATCCCGTTCCCGCACCAGGTCGCCGTCCCCTATGGCCCCGAACCCGGCCTGTCGGTCTACGTCGAAGGTGGGGCCGCCCTGCCTCGCCGGTCCTCGACCTCGCCCGACGAGACCTCCGCCGACCACCAGCCCGACACCAGTGAAGCCTGACCCCATGCGTTACGATTTCGGTTCCGACAACACCGCCGGCATGGCCCCCACCGCCCTCGAAGGCGTCATCGCCGCCAACGCAGGGTTCGCCCGGGCCTACGGCGCCGACGACGTCACCGCCCGCGCCGCCGACCAGATCCGCGCCCGCCTGGACGCCGACGCCGAGGTGCGCTTCGTCTTCTCCGGCACGGCGGCCAACGCCATCGCCCTGTCCATGCTGGCCTTTCCGTTCGAGGCCGTCCTGGCCCACCACGCCGCCCACGTCTGCACAGACGAGACCGGTGCCCCAGGCTTCTTCGGCCAGGGCATGGGCCTGATCGGCCTGCCCGGCCTGTCGGGAAGGATCGACGAGACGGCGCTCCTGGCCGCCCTCGAAGAGCCCGAGGTCGGCCACCGCCAGCCCGCGGCCGCACTGTCTCTGACCCAGTCCACCGAATACGGCACCGTCTATTCCGAGGAGGAACTGCGCCACCTGATCGAGCCGGTGAAGGCGCGCGGCTATGGCGTCCACCTCGACGGCGCCCGTCTCGCCAATGCGGCGGCCGCGGGCTTCGACCTGACGCAGATCGCACGGCTGGGTGTCGATGTCCTGGTCTTCGGCGGGGCCAAGGCCGGGGCGAACTGTGCCGAGGCCATCGTCCTGTTCGACAAGTCCCTGGCCCGGCGGCTCGACAACCGCCTGAAACAGGCCGGCCAGACGGCGTCGAAGGCCCGCTTCCTCGCCGCGCCCTTTCTGGGCCTGCTGGAGAGCGGCGACTGGGAGGGCGGGGCCGCGCACGCCAACCTGATGGCTATGCGTCTGGCCGAAGGCATCGCCACCCGATCCCCCTTCGTCCTGGCCCACCCGGTCGAGGCCAACGCCGTCTTCGTCCGCATGCCCGAGACCGCCCACGCCCGCCTGAACGCGCTCGGCTGGGCCTGCTACCGCTTCGACGACGGCTCCGTCCGCTTCGTCTGCTCCTGGGCCACCCGGGAAGAGGCCGTGGATGAACTGCTGGAGGCGATCGCGGGTCTCAACTGACGGCTTTCACCGGGCGGCGACACAGCCCATATGACCCCTCATGACCATGAGAGGCGTCGAGCGCGGGGGCAGGAGCCGGGACCCGGATACCAAGGCCATGATCGGCAAGCCCCCGACCGACAAGGTCGAGGATCCCAATACCCTGGCCGCCCTGACCGACCTCGTGCGGCTGGTGGGTCGATCCGAGGCGCCGCAGCTGCGTCTGCGGCTGTTCCTGTCGATCCTCCTGACCCTGGGCGGCAAGGCGCTGGGCGTCCTGGCACCGCTGGTGCTGGGCGCGGCGGTCAATCATCTGGCCCGCGATCAGCCGACCGAGGTGGCGATCGGCCTGGGCTTTGCGGGCTTCGCGGTCGGATGGGCTCTGGTCCGGTTCCTGTCGTCGGCGGCGCCCCAGATCTCGGACGTGGTCTTCGCGCCCGTCAGGGCGGCGGCCCAGCGGCGGACGGCCGCCGAGACCTTTGCCCACGCCCTGAACCTGTCGCTGGATTTCCATCAGACCAAGCGGTCGGGCTCGCTGTCGCGCACCGTCGACCGGGGCTCGCGGGCCGTCGACTTCCTGCTGAGGATTCTGGCCTTCAACCTGATCCCCACGGTGCTGGAGCTGATCATGGCCGCCGCCGTGCTGGGGGGCAAGTACGACTGGCGGTTCGCGGCCGTCGCCGTGGTCGTGGTGGTGATCTACACCGGCCTGACCTTCGCCATCTCCAACTGGCGGATCGAGCACCGGCGCACGATGAACGCCGCCGACACCGAGGCGGCCGGTCTCGCGGTCGATGCCCTGCTGAACTACGAGACCGTCAAGTCGTTCGGGGCCGAGACACGCGCCGCCGCCGACTATGACCGGGCGCTGGGCGTCTACAACCAGGCCTCGCTGAAGGCCAACACCTCCCTGGCCCTGCTGAACGGGGTTCAGGGCCTGATCATGAACGTGGGTCTCGGCATCATGGCGGTCATGGCCGGGTTCGAGGCGGCGGCGGGGCGGATGGGGCCGGGCGACGTGACCGCGGCCGTGCTGATCATGATCTCCCTCTATGCGCCGCTGAACATCCTGGGCTTCGCCTACCGCGAGATCCGCCAGTCGCTGATCGACATGGAGGAGATGCTCAAGATCACGCGCCAGAGCCCTCAGGTCGCCGACGCCCCCGGCGCTCCCGACCTGCCGCCCCCGCGTGACGCGCGAGGTGCCTCGGTGGTATTCGAGCAGGTGTCGTTCCAGCATGACGCCCGGGCCAACGGGCTGGAGGACGTCAGCTTCGTCGCCGCGCCGGGGACGACGACGGCCCTGGTCGGACCGTCGGGCGCGGGCAAGTCCACCATGGTCAAGCTGGCGCTGCGCCTGCTGGATCCGCAGGGCGGGCGGGTGCTGATCGACGGTCAGGACATGCGCGACGTCACCCAGGCCTCGCTGCGTCGGGCCGTGTCGCTGGTGCCCCAGGACGTGGCCCTGTTCAACGACACCATCCGCACCAACATCGCCTTTGCCCGGCCCGAGGCCGACGATGCGGCGATCTGGGCGGCGGCGGAGGCGGCGGAACTGGCGGCCTTCATCCGCGCCCTGCCGGACGGGATGCAGACCCGGGTGGGGGAGCGGGGTCTGAAGCTGTCGGGCGGCGAGCGCCAGCGGGTGGGGATCGCCCGGGCCCTGCTGGCCGACCCGTGCGTCCTGATCCTCGACGAGGCGACCAGCGCCCTGGACAGCCGTACCGAGGCCGCGATCCAGAAGACCCTGCGGCGGGCCCAGGCGGGCCGGACGACCCTGGTGGTCGCCCACCGCCTGTCGACCATCGCCGACGCCGACCAGATCCTGGTGCTCAAGGCCGGGCGGATCGTCGAGCGGGGGGCGCACCACGAACTGGTGGCCCGGGTCGGCGGCGAATACGCCTCGCTGTGGAAGAAGCAGACGCGCGGCGCCCGCAATCCGGTTCCCGCCGCCGAATAGATCAGTCGGCCGCCGCGCCCGGAATCTTGTGCGCCACGACCTGGGCCAGGCTGTCCAGGATCTGGCGACGGGTGTCGGCGGCCTCGGGCGGCAGGGCGAGGATCAACTGCATGGCCTGGGCGTGGACGGTGACGATGCGCCAATCGAACGGCCTGTCCTCGGGGGCCGCATCGACCAGGTCGCACAGGCTGGAGGCGGCGGTACACAGGTCGTCCCGCTGGAACGGGTGGGCGGCGTCGATGACGGCCCTGGCGAGCTGATAGGCAGTCGAGCGACGCTCCAGGGCATCCGTCCCATCGGGCACGGGCGGGGCCAGCGCCATCAGGGCCGCGACCCGTTCCGCCACGATCTCCAGGCCCCGTTCCTGCAAGGCCTGAACATTGTCACGCGCTTGGGTCAGGGCGACGCCGATGCTGATGCCGCCCGGCGCATTGATCATGCTGGACAGGCGCGAGGTGCGGGGGATGGTCAGGACGACGCTCATGAGCCGTTCTCCGCGGCCTCGGCCGCCTGTTGTCGGTTGAATGCGGCCAGCTTGCGCATGTCGCCACGCCGCTCGTTCTCGTCGCGGGGCGTGGCGTCCTTGAACCGGCGATCGGGGCCGCGGTAGTCGCCGACCTGCAGGAAGGGGCGGGCGTCGCGGGCCACCCAGATCAGCCGCTGCAGCAGGCTGGCGGGGCTGAAGGGCTTGGTGATCAGGAAGTTGGCCCCGCAGTCGCGCACGTCGCCTACCTTGGACTTGCGGACGTGGCCGGCGGTCATGATGATCGGCACGAAGGCGTTGGGCTCCAGGTTCGAGTTGCGCACCCAGCGCACCAGGTCCTGGCCGTCCATGCCCTGCATCTCGGTATCGACGAACACCAGATCGACCGTGTGCTGCTTCAGGATATCCATCGCTGCGGCGGCCGTGGTGCAGGAATAGCGGACCTGGACGCCAAAGCCGCGCAGAGCCGCGACGGTCAGCTCCATGCTGAACGGCGAGTCGTCGACGACCATGGTGACGGCGTCGGTGAAGTTGAAGACCGCGCTCTCGCGCAGGTTCTCGGAAAAGCTCATGGGCAACGCCGGTACTGAAGACGCCCGGACGCTGTCAGACCGCGATGGAGAAGCGGTTAACGCTCAGCTTAGGCGACCGATGGCGTAGAACCGGTCGGACCGCTGCTTGCGCAGGGCGGTGGGGTCCAGGGGGCTGAGCGCGGCCAGTTCCTCGGAGATGGCGTCGCCGACGGAATCGACGGCGGCCGTGGGGTCGGCATGGGCCCCGCCGACGGGCTCGGGGATCAGGCGATCGACGATCTTGAGCCCCAACAGGTCCGGGCCGGTGATCTTCATGGCCATGGCGGCGTCGCGGGCGCGGGCCCCGTCGCGCCACAGGATGCCGGCGGCCCCCTCGGGCGAGATGACCGAATAGATGGAGTGCTCCAGCATCAGCACCTTGTTGGCGGCGGCGAGCGCAATGGCACCGCCCGAGCCGCCTTCGCCCGTCACCGTGGTGATGAAGGGCACGCCGAGCGTCAGGCCGCGCTCGGTCGAGCGGGCGATGGCCTCGGCCTGGCCGCGTTCCTCGGCCCCCAGGCCCGGATAGGCGCCGGCGGTGTCGACGAAGCTGAGCACCGGCAGGCCGAACCGGTCGGCCAGGTCCATCAGGCGCACGGCCTTGCGATAGCCTTCCGGCCGCGCCATGCCGAAATTGTGGGTCAGGCGGGTGGCGGTGTCGTGGCCCTTCTCATGGCCCATGACGACGACGGCCTGACCCCGGAAGCGGGCGAGGCCGCCCAGGATGGCCTGGTCGTCGCCGAACTGGCGGTCGCCGCGCAGCTCGACATAGTCGGTGAACAGCTGGTCCAGATAGTCGATGAAGTGGGGCCGCTCGGGGTGGCGGGCGACCTGGGTCTTCATCCACGGGTCGAGGTCGGCGTAGGTCTTGCGACGAAGCTGATCGGCCTTCTTCTTCAGGCCTGCGATCTCGGTCTCGAACGAGCCCGAGGTCGCGGCTAGCAGACCCAGCTCCTCGATCTTCTCCTCGAGCTCGGCGATCGGCTTTTCAAACTCGAGATAGTGGGTGGCCATGGGGCGTCCGATGAGGCGGGCGGGGAGGCCGCGCTGGAAGCGGCGGAACCTAGTGCCGGTAACGTCTTCGGGCAAGCGGGGGTTCAGCGGGGTCACGGATGCGACCGGGGCCGGACCGTGGGTGGGATCAGGTGAGGATACGACTTCAGAGGTAGAAGTGCGGGTCTGAAAGGTCCGAATGGTCTGAAAATGTCAAGGACGCTTGACGCTCGTGGACTGTCCGGACTCGAAAAACAGAGTCCGAAGAGTCCATTGAGTCCGGACTCCTGCTTCCTTCCGGGGCGGACGCGGGCTGATTGTCAAAGACCGGGGCGAGGCCGCAGTCTACCACGGCTGGAAGAGGCGCCAGGTCGAAGGGCTCGAGAATCGCGCAATGCCTTTTGGCGCAAGGGATTTGACGCTCGAAGTTGGAGAGTTTGGCATCGCCGGCGCGGTACCACCGGCTCCGACGTTCCGGGCCGGGCACGAAGGTCCGACTTCCGTCGCCCTATCGTGAGTTGAACCATCAGGTGACCGGGGCGTAGGGTTGCCGGAGACATCAGGGAGTTGATCCATGCCGACCCTCACCGGAACCGCAGGCGACGACAATCTCACCGGCGGAGAGGGTGACGACGTCATCACCGGCCTGGGCGGGGACGATGTTCTGATCGGGGCGGGTGGCGACGACGTCCTGAGCGGCGGGTCGGGTCGGAACTATCTCGACGGCGGGCCCGGAAATGATACCGTCAGCTATCTGGACGCGACCAACGCGGTGACCGTGTCCCTGGCCGTCTCGGGGTTCCAGAACACCGGCTACAGCACCGACCAGCTGGTCAGTATCAACCGACTGATTGGCTCGAGCTATGCCGACACCCTGACGGGAAGCGCGGGCGACGACTACCTGGACCCAGGGTCGCGCTTCCTGACCTTTGTTCCAGCCGACACGGTGACCAACTACCATTTGTCCAACGTCAATGACGTCGTGTCGGGTGGCGACGGCAATGACCAGATCGTGGCCGAAGGCGTGACCAACGGCTCGGTGTTCAACGGCGACGCGGGCGACGACGTGATCACGGTCGGATACTCAGGCGTGTCCAGCACCTTCGAGTCCAACCGGCGCGTCGTCGCGCAGGACGGTCTGGCCGTGCGGATCAACGGCGATGCGGGCGCCGATACCCTCACGGCAAGAAGCCACGCGGTGATCGACGGCGGCGACGGCGACGACCTGATCACGGTGGGCATCGGGATCATCAACACGTTCGATACGCGCGCCCAGATCTATATTGTTCCGACCGGCACTGACACGACGGTTCGGCTGACCGGCGGCGCGGGCGCAGACACCTTCGCCATCTGGAACCCCGTCGGGACCGCAGTCGTCACGGACTTCAACGTGGCGAACGATCGTCTAGATCTGTCGCAAAGCACGACGGTCGGGACCGGCACGTCCTACAGCCGCGTCTATGTCGCCCAGCAAGGTGCCGACACCGTATTCTATTCCAGCGTCAACCCCGACCTGATCTACGGGCGGCTGCTGAACGTCGCGGCGTCCTCGATCCCGACCAGCGCCTATATGAACAACGGACCCGTCTCGAGCGCACCTCAGGGGATTGTCGATACAACGGTCATTGGCATCTATGGCACGACGGGCGACGACACATTGTCCGGTGCGACGCGAATCTATGGAGGAGCGGGGAACGACACGATCACCGGGACCGCAGACTCCTCGACCCTGAACGGCGGCGACGGCGACGACGTCCTGCGCGGCGGAGCCGGCGCTGACACCCTGAAGGGTGACAACGGCAACGACACTCTCGGGGGCGGATTGGGTAGTGACACCCTGATCGGCGGTGCAGGCATAGATTTTGCTGACTACAGCGACGCCTCGGGCAGCGTGACCGTCAACCTTGCTACGGGATCGGCCACCGGCGCGGCCGGTACCGACATTCTGAATGGCATTGAGGGCGTCATCGGTTCGGACTTCGCCGACGCCCTGATCGGCGGCGCAGGAGCCGATATCTTGCGCGGAGGTCGGGGCCTTGATCAGCTGACGGGTGGGGCGGGCGCCGACCGGTTTGTGTTCGCGGCGGGAGATTCGACGGGGTCGGCGATCGATTCCATTGCGGACTTCCAGACCGGCGTCGACACTCTGGTCATCGAGGGCGCGGTCACGACCGTCAGCACGGTTCGGACCAACGGTGGTGGCACCGTGGTGTTTATAGGCCGTGGCTCCGGCGAGCAGGATGTCATCGGCGTTAACGGAACCATACAAGGTGCTGATTTCCGCGACCCCCAGAACAATCAGTTTCGGGTCAACATGGCTGGCTCCGATCTTTCCGACGTCTTGATCGGTACCGATCAGGGGGACACGATGAGCGGTGGAGTAGGCGATGACTTCCTAACAGGCTCTCGAGGAAGCGACACCCTATATGGTGGATCGGGTAGAGATCAGTTTATATACGTAAATACTACGGACAGCAATCGGATCAATCGAAATCTAGGAGTCGATGTTGGTGATTATGATCTTATAACTGACTTTGAGACTGGTATTGATTCCATCAATCTTACAACTTTGGTGCCTTCCAGCATCGTTATAACGACTTTCTCAGGCTTTAATCCTCCTTTCGGGTCGGTGGCAGTTTATGGAAGTTATGTTAATGCTTGGTTTGGACCTCAAAATAACTCCCCAGAACTGTTTATTCAGGTTGAAGGTTGGGTCCAACGAGCCTCCGACATCCTCGTGGGCGGACGCACTAACATTCCGTTTACCATCTACGGAGCCTACCTTGCTGACACTTTGATTGGCAGCGAGGCGAATGACCTATTGATCGGCGGTGGCGGAGCAGACGCCCTCGCGGGCGGAGAGGCCGCGGACACCTTCGTCTACAACGCCGTGTCGGAATCCAATGTCACTGCCTACGACAACCTCTATGACTTCCAGACGGGCATCGACAAGATCTACCTGCGGCCCCTGAACGCCACCTCGATCAGCATCATTCGCACCGACAACGGCTCCAGCTTCGTCTTCGCCCAGACTCCCGGCGGGGACTTTCAACTGGCGGCGGACCGGCGG